>DATBBK010000157.1:0-7869 GCA_036271035.1 Thermoanaerobaculia bacterium
CCATTTCGCGGTTTTCGTAGGGGCGGCGCTTTCCCCCGCCCGCGCCGTGTGTCACGTCTCTCCTCCGATATTCTTCCCCGCCATGGCGACGGATCCGGCTACGCCTCCCGAGCGCGACGTCTTCGGGCTGACGACTCGGCTGCGGCGTGTTCGCCCGGGCGCGAAGCCGGGCGTCGACGTCGATCAGCTGCAGGCTATGGCCGCGAAGTCCAAGCGCGTGCCGATCACGTGCATCGACTATTCGGCGGACCGTTTCGAGGTCCGCCAGATCACGGACCCGGACGCGTTCATCGAGAGCCGCCGCGAGCCGTGGGTGAAGGTCCGCTGGATCAACGTGGACGGCCTCGACCCGGGCTTTCTCCGCGCGCTCTCGATCAAGTACGGCCTCCATCCGCTTGCGATCGAGGACGTGCTCGATGTTGGCCAGCGGCCGAAGGTCGAGGCGTACACGGGCCAGGCGGATCTACCGCCTCACCTGTTCCTGATCATCCGCATGCTGCAGCTCGACGCGAACGTTCTCGAGAGCGAGCAGATCAGCATGTTCATCGGGCACCAGCTCGTCATCACCATCCAGGAGGCGCCCGGCGACATCTGGAATCCGATCCGGCAGCGGATCGAGAAGCCCGGCTCGCGGCTGCGCGAGCAGGACGCGTCGTATCTCGCGTACGCGCTGCTCGACGCGATCGTCGACTACTGCTTCCCCGTCCTGGAGCACTACGGAGACCGGCTGGAGGAGCTCGAGGACAGCGTGCTCGACCGGCCGAGCCGCGAGACGCTCCACGAGGTCCACACGATCAAGCGCGAGCTGCTGCTGCTGCGGCGCGCCGTCTGGCCGATGCGCGAGGTCGTCAACGGGCTGCAGCGTGAGCCGCACGAGTGCCTGAGCGACACGACGCGGATCTACCTCCGCGACGTCTACGACCACCTCATCCAGATCATGGACATCATCGAAACCTACCGCGAGGTCGGGACGAGCCTCACCGAGACGTACATGTCGGCGATGTCGAACCGGATGTCGGAGGTGATGAAGGTCCTGACGATCATCGGCACGATCTTCATCCCGCTGACGTTCCTCGCCGGCGTGTACGGGATGAACATGCCGATCCCGGAGAACAAGTACGCGATCTCGTACCCGATCTTCTGGGGGGTGTGCATCGTCCTCGCGTTCTTGATGATCCGGATGTTTCGCAAACGAGGCTGGCTGTAGGCGGGCTACAGCCGGAGCGCGCTACGCCCCCTCTCCCCCGCCCACGGGGGAGACGGGACGGGGTGAGGGGCGGCTCAGCGAACTGCTGCTGCGGATCGGCTTAGTGACCCCCCTCACCCTGCACCCTCTCCCCTCGCGTACGGAGGGAGAGGGGAAAAAACCGGGGGACTCCCGAATGAGATAATCCCCGGTTCTCGGGTCCGCCCGACATCACGCTGTAAAGGACCTATTCATGAAACGCATCGGCATTCTCTTCGGCCAGGAACGCACCTTCCCGCAGGCGCTCGTCGAGCGGATCAACAAGGACGGCGGCGACGTCGTCGCAGAGTCCGTCAAGGTCGGGGGCATCTCCCTCGACAGCCCGCGGCGCTACGACCTGATCCTCGACCGCATCAGCCAGGACATCCCGTTCTACCGCGCGATCTTGAAGAAGGCGGTCGCGGACGGCACCGTCGTGGTCAACAACCCGTTCTGGTGGAGCGCGGACGATAAGTTCTTCAACAACGTCGTCGCGAAATCCGTCGGCGTCGCGGTTCCGAAGACCGTGATCCTGCCCTCGAACCAGCACCCGCCCGACACGACGTCCGAGTCGATGTCGAACCTCGTTTTCCCGCTCGAGTGGGACGAGATCTTCTCGTACATCGGCTTCCCGGCGTACTTCAAGCCGTACTCCGGCGGCGGCTGGAAGAGCGTCTACCGCGTGACGTCGCCCGAGGAGTTCTTCACCGCGTACCGCGATTCGAATCAGAACGTGATGACGCTGCAGGAGGAGATCGTCTTCGACGATTACTTCCGCTGCTACGTGATCGGCCAGCGTTACGTCCACATCATGCGCTACGACCCGCGGCGCCCGCACGCCGAGCGCTACGTGGAGAACCCCGAGCCGATCGATCCGGCGATGCTCGCGCGCGTGCACGCCGACTGCCTGAAGCTGACGAACGCGCTCGGCTACGACTTCGACACGCTCGAGTTCGCCGTCCGCGGCGGCATTCCGTACGCGATCGACTTCCTGAACCCGGCGCCGGACGCCGACGTCCACTCCGTCGGCCAGGAAAACTTCGAGTGGGTCATCGAGCACGCGGCCCGCTACCTGATCGAGCGCGCACGCGAGGGAGCGTCGCCGACCACCGACTACCGCTGGCAGAGCTACCTCGCCGCCGGTCAGCCGCTCACCGCATCGGCCACGAAGACCGATGCGCCGTCGAAGAAGGCCTCGCCGCGTCCGCGGAAGCCGGGCGCCCCGCGCGACGCGGGTCCGACGCCCCGCGGCCAGGCGTAGCGGACGGCCGGAGGAGGCTCCGTGGGCACGGAGAGACCCGCTTTCACGCTCGGCGTCGAGGAAGAGTTCCAGATCATCGATCCGGACACGCGGGAGCTTCGCTCCCACGTGCAGGAGATCCTCGAGGAGGGCAAGCTCCTCCTCAAGGAGCGCGTCAAGCCGGAGATGCACCAGTCGGTCATCGAGATCGGCACGGGCATCTGCAAGAACGTCGGCGAGGTCCGCGCGGACGTGGGCGAGATGCGCGCGGAGATCATCCGGCTCGGGCGCAAGCAGGGCATGCGCGTCGCCTCGGCGGGCACGCACCCGTTCTCGAACTGGGCCGACCAGAAGATCTTCCCGGACCCGCGCTATGACATGGTCGTCCAGGAGATGCAGCTGCTCGCGCGGGCGAACCTGATCTTCGGACTGCACGTCCATGTCGGGATCTCGGACCGACCGCTCGCGTTTCAGATCATGAACGAGGCGCGGTACTTCCTGCCGCACCTGCTCGCGCTCTCGACGAACTCGCCCTTCTGGCTCGGACGTAACTCCGGGCTGAAGAGCTTCCGGACCAAGGTCTTCGACCGCTTCCCGCGGACCGGCATCCCGCCGTACTTCGAGTCACCCGCGGAGTTCGACGACTACGTGCGAATCCTCGTGAAGACGGGGTCGATCGACAACGGCAAGAAGATCTGGTGGGACGTACGCCCGCATCCCTTCTTCGAGACGATCGAGTTCCGCGTCTGCGACGTGCCGATGCGGCTCGAGGAGACCGTCACGATCGCCGCGCTCATCCAGGCCATCTGCGTCAAGCTCTACAAGTTGCGCATCCAGAACCTCGGGTTCCGGCGATACCGCCGCGCGCTGATCCTCGAGAACAAGTGGCGCGCGAGCCGCTACGGCATCGAGGGCAAGCTCATCGACTTCGGCAAGGAGGTCGAGGTCCCCTTCCGGGATCTGATCGTCGAGATCCTGGCCTTCGTGGACGACGTCGTCGACGAGCTCGGGTCTCGCAGAGAGATCTTCGAGGGGTTAAACTGGATCCTCCAAAACGGGACGGGCGCCGACCGGCAGTTGCGGGTCTACGAGGCCACCGGCGGCGACCTGAAGCAGGTGGTGGACTACATCTGCGAAGAGACGAGCCACGGGCTTCCGGCCGCGGTCCTGCGGGAGCGGGCGGCATCGAACTCGCAATAGAAGAATTCCCCGGACAAAGGAGCGACGCACCACGATGTCGAAGGACGCCGGAACACTGACCGCCTACGCCGAGGACCTCATCCCGGGGGCGCGCAACGCCGTGAGGACGTGCCTGAGGGTGCGCTCCGGCGAGAACGTCGCGATCGTCACCGACCGCGAGACCGAGGAGATCGCCGCGAGCCTGGCCGACCAGGTGCGGGAGGCCAACGGCGCCGCGGAGATCCTCGTCATGGAGGACTACGGTCCGAGGCCGATGCTCTCGCTGCCGGCCGCGATCGCGGCCGCGCTCGAGCGGGCCGACGTATCGATCTACGCCGGGCAGCCCAAGCAAGGCGAGCTCGCGTTCCGCCGGGACCTGACGCAGATCGTCGACCGGCGCCAGATCCGGCACGCGCACATGGTCTCGATCTCGCACCGCATCATGACCGAGGCGATGCGCGCGAACTTCGACGAGGTCGACGCGATCTCGAAGCGCGTGCTCGACCGCGCGATCCCCACGAAGAAGATCCTCGCGACGTCGCCGGGCGGATCCCGGCTCGAGGCGACGTTCGACCCCTCGATCAAGTGGCTCAAGACGTCCGGCATCATCTCGACGTCCAAGTGGGGCAACCTGCCGGGCGGCGAGGTTCTGACGGCGCCCGCCCGCGTCGACGGCCTCTACGTGGCGGACGGCGTCGTCGGCGACTATCTCTGCGCGCGCTACGGCGACCTCCGCGCGAATCCGCTGTCGGTCTGGATCGAGAACAGCCGGATCACCGACGTGCGCTGCGATAGGCAGGACCTCGTCGACGACTTCCTGAAGTACACGTCGACCGACGAGAACTCCAACCGCGTGGGCGAGTTCGCGATCGGGACGAACATCGCGGTCCACAACCTCATCGGGAACATCCTCCAGGACGAGAAGCTGCCGACGCTCCACATCGCGTTCGGCCATCCGTACACGGAGCACACCGGCGCGAACTGGCGCAGCACGACGCACATCGACATCGTCGGCCGCGACTTCGACATCTGGTTCGACGGCGACCAGATCATGGAGAAGGGCAAGTTCCTCATTTGACGAGGCAGCGGCGCGAACGCGCCGCGTAGCCCGAGGGATCCTGGACTCGACGCGCCGAGGATGCCGCCGGCTCGAAGCCTGCCGGTCACCGGATCCCTCGCTATCGCTCGGAATGACGGCGTAAGAAGCTCTTTCCAACCTGGTTCGACCTCCCGGTGATCAAAGGGGTCCCTCGCTTCGCTTCGGATGACAAGGGGGAGCCCGCGCCTCGCTCGGATGACAAGGAAGGTCCTCGCTTCGCTCGAGCCGACGACGCGGGGTGCACGGCCCGTCGAATCCCCCGGCAATCCAGTGCATCGGCCGGGCTGCCGGTCTTCCGCAGGCGGCCTGCATAAGCGCGAACCGACGGTTCTGACTGGACGGCTCACCCCGGAGCGTCTATAACGTCCCGCGAATGGTTCCACGTTGGGGGGTTGCCCTCAACTCGGAATCCGAGGACGGAGACAAACGGAGGCGCGAGAGGGACGTGTGCCTCTAGCGCCCGGGGCTCGCCTCGGCACCTACGAGATCCTGGCTCCCCTCGGCGCCGGCGGCATGGGGACGGTCTATCGCGCGCGTGATCCGAAGCTGCGTCGCGAGGTCGCGATCAAGGTCCTGCCCGACGAGACCGCCGACGATCCCGGCGCGCTCGTCCGCTTCCAGCGCGAGGCGCGCGCCGTCGCGGCGCTCTCGCATCCGAACATTCTCGCGATCCACGACTTCGGCATCTCGGAGGGCGTGACCTACGCGGTCGCGGAACTGCTCCACGGCGAGACGCTCCGGCAGCGCCTCGGGCACGGGCCGATCCCCGTGCGGCGCGCCATCGAGATCGCGCGCGAGATCGCGCTCGGCCTGTCGGCCGCGCACGAGAAGGGCATCGTCCACCGCGATCTGAAGCCCGACAACGTGTTCCTCGCGCGCGACGGGCGCGTGAAGATCCTCGACTTCGGCCTCGCCCGCAAGCTTCGCCCCGTCGCGGTGTCGCTGCGCGACGACACGCTGTCGGATCGCACCGAGCCCGGGAAGATCGTCGGAACGACGGGGTACATGTCGCCGGAGCAGATCCGCGGCGATCCGGTCGACGCGCGCTCCGACATCTTCGCGTTCGGCGCGATGCTGTACGAGATGCTCTCCGGCAAGAGGGCGTTCCGCGGCGACACGTCGGTCGAGACGCTGAACGCGATCCTCCGCGAGGAGCCGCCGCCGCTCGCCGAGACCGGGAGGGCGATCCCGCCCGTGCTGGAGCGGATCGCCGCGCACTGCCTCGAGAAGCAAGCCGACGCGCGGTTCCAGTCGGCGCGCGACCTCGCGTTCGACCTCGCCTCGCTCTCGATCAGTACCGCGTCCGACACCGGCACGCGCTTCGTGCCGGTCAAGAATCCGTGGCGTCGCCACGCCGCGCTGGCCGGCGCCGCCGCGGCCGCCCTCGCGCTCGCGTTCTGGGCGGGAGACCTCTTCGGCCACAGCCGGCGCCACGGCGTCCCGCCGACGTTCCGTCGCCTGACGTTCCGGCGCGGCACCATCGACTCCGCGCGCTTCGCGCCGGACGGCAAGACGGTCGTCTACGGCGCCGCGTGGGACGGCCAGCAGCCCGAGCTCTACTCGGTCCGGACGGACGCGATCGAGTCGAGGCCGCTGGGGCTGGAGCGCGCCGACGTTCTCTCGATCTCCTCCAGGGGCGACCTCGCCGTCCTGCTGCGGCGCCAGGGGCCGTCCGCGCAAGGGATGCTCGCGCGCGTGCCTCTCGGCGGCGGCGCGGCGCGAGAGCTGATGGAATCCGTCTCGAGCGCGAGCTGGTCGCCCGGGGGCGACGAGCTCGCGATCCTGCGGAGCCTCGATGACGGGAAGCATCGGCTCGAGTTCCCGCTCGGACGGCCGCTCTACGACGCGTTCGCGTTGAGACCGCCGATCGCCGTCTCACCCGATGGACGGCTGGTCGCCGTGACCGAGATCCAGAGCGACCGCTCGCGTGCGCGCCTCCTCGCGATCGACCGCGGCGGCCACAGGCGCGTGCTCACTGCCGGCCTCGAGGGACGCCCGGAGGGCCTCGCCTGGTCTGCGGACTCGAGCGAGGTGTTCTACGTCGGCGGAATGACGAGCGAGAGCCAGGCGCTGCGCGCGGTGGACCTCGAGGGCCGCGAGCGGATCGTCATGCCCGCGGTCGGAGCCGGCCTGCGCCTTCACGACCTCGCCCCCGACGGCCGCATGCTCCTGGAGCGGTCGTCGCGGCGGATGGGCCTCATCTGCCGCCAGGCCGCCGAGACGCGCGACCGTGAGATCTCGTGGCTCGACGGATCCGACATCCGCGGCGTCTCGAGCGACGGCCTCTCGGTCGTCTTCCGCGAGGCCGGCGATGGCGGCCGCTCCGACGGCGGCGTCTTCCTCCGGCGCTGCGACGGGTCGCCCGCGCTGCGGCTCGGCAACGGCGAGCCCTTCGGCCTCTCGCGTGACGGGCTCTGGGCGCTCACGCTCGGGCCCGAGCCGGACCGGGAGATCGTCCTGCTGCCGACCGGCGCGGGCTCGCCGCGGCGGATCGCCGCCCCGGGGATTCGTCCGCAGTGGGCGGCGTTTCTGCCGGACGGCGGCCGCATCGCCGTCGGCTACGAGAGCGACAACGGCGAGGCGCTCGTCTCGCTCGTTCCGCTGGACGGCGGCGCACCTCGGCGGCTGACCGTGCCGCGCATGGCGCCGAACGGCCTCGCGTTCTCGCCCGACGGCGCGTCGCTCGCGTACGTCGCGGTCGACGGGAAGCCGATGACGCTGTCGCTCCAGTCGGGCAGGGTCGACGCGCTTCCGGGCCCGGTCGTCGGGACGAACGAGCTGCTCCGCGCCTGGAGCGAGGACGGAAAGTCGCTGATCTTCGCGTGGACGATGGGCGTGCCCGCGAAGGTGTCCCGGCGTGACGTCGCGACCGGAAAGACGTCGCCGTGGCTCGAGCTCGCGCCCTCCGACGCCGCGGGTGTGACCGCCGTCTCGAGCGTCGCCTTCGCGCCGGACGGAAACACGTGGGCGTACAGCTACAACCGCACGGAGGCATCGGACTTGTTCGTGGTGGAGGGGCTGAAATAGCGCTCTCCGAATTGTCGTAGGGGCGGGGCCTGCCCCCGCCCCCTCTCGACGGACCATCCGCCGCGCCGGGACTTTCTGAGGGGGCGGCCGCAAGGGCCG
>DATBBK010000158.1:0-2500 GCA_036271035.1 Thermoanaerobaculia bacterium
ATCGCCTCCTCGGTGATGGTGATCGCGATCTCGCCGGCCGCCGCACTGGAGTTCAGGCTGTCGAGCAGCCGCCAGATCGCGGGCGTCTCGGCGCCGAGGTCCTCCAGGAAGACGGCGAGGTCGCCGTCGCCATAGAGATACTGAGCCTGGAGCACGCCGCGGGACGTGCCGGATCCCAGAAACGTCGCCTCGAACACGAACGGCTCGCGGCGCGCGGGCCGGACGTGGACCGTCCATGCGTTGCTCATCGGCTGGCTCATCGGAGTCCTCCCGGCGCCGCCGCCGCCCGATCGCGAACCCTGCCGACCTCGAGCGAGCGGCCGACGATCTGTTTTCCGTTCAACCCGGCGATCGCCGCTCGGCCGTTCTCCCGGCTCGAGAGGCTGATGAATCCGAAGTCTCTCGCGCGGCCCGTGGCGTGGTCGCGGGCGACCGTCGCCGAACGGACCGGCCCATAGGGCGAGAACAGACTGACGAGGTCGGCGGCCGAAGCGCCGTAGGCGAGATTCCCGACGTAAATCAACATGAGAGGTCCCCTGGCAATGCGGCGCCGCTCCGGACGAGACGGCTCGCCGCGCAGCCGTCAGGCTTCTCGCTTTGATCGTTCGAGATTTCGACAGTGATCTGGGAAATGGCGAGCGACGAGAACGTTCAATGGTATCACGGGCTCCGCCGTCATCGCGGCTCCGGACCGAGCCTGCCGCGGTGATACGATCATTTTTCGCTCGCCCTTGCACCGACGATGGCTTTGCGACGGCCCGCGGCGAACCTTTCGGCAGAACAGAGTTGCACATGCGTCGAAGTGGACGGATCGACCGCGCGAGCGGATCGTGCCGGCCGAGCAAGGCTCGCGGAGGCCGGAGGGCCGTGCGGTGAAGACGCAGCAGATCATCGCCCTGCGGCTGTGCCGCCTGCCGAGCGTGAACGGCGTGCCGGGACTCGTCGCGCTGAGCGTGACCGGGACGAACGAAAACGGCTCCGGGCGCAAGATCGGCGATCTGACCGACGTCGCTCTCCGCGGGCGCCTCGCGCACTACGACCTTCACCCGGCCAACGAGGTCGCGGTGATCCGCCGCGCGCTCCAGACCGACCACGGTGAGATCACGGTGCACGAGGGCTGGCCCGGGATCGAGAGCTGCCTCAAGTTCTGGAGCGGCTTCGTGGGCTCCCGGATCAGGCCGGTCGAGTGGACGTGCGAGAACTGCGCCGCCGTCCATCGCGACAACGTCGGCGCGACCGTCGGCGAGACCTACGCGCGAGCGTGTCGCTGCGGCCGGATCCAGCGGATCACGACCGCCAGCGAGATTCCGGCGAGACCTAGCCCTTAACGCTCTCGGCGCGCTCGCCGGAAACTCC
Organism: Thermoanaerobaculia bacterium; assembly: GCA_036271035.1. Taxonomy (GTDB): domain Bacteria; phylum Acidobacteriota; class Thermoanaerobaculia; order UBA5066; family Gp7-AA6; genus DAHUXD01. Next base: position 1,357 of record DATBBK010000158.1, read on the forward strand.
TCCGGTCGACGGGGCCATCCCCCTCAGCGTCCGCGCCAGCTCCCTCGCCGCCTCGCTCGTCGCGCGCCGGCGAAATTGCGACGGTGGGACGCCGAACGCGCGGCGGAAGCGCTCCGTGAAGTGGCTGTGGCTGGAGAAGCCAAACGAGGACGCGATCTCGCGCAGGTCGCCGTCGTCCTCACGCCGCGTCTCCGCTAGCCGCGTGAGCGCGGCGCGGAGGCGCTGCTCCGTCAGATAGCCGTGCAGCGTCCAGCCCGTGCGCCGCCGGAAGAGACGGCACGCGTGAAACGGCGACGCGCCGACCTCGCGCGCGATCGCGCCGACCGTCCACTCCTCGTGCGGCCGGCTCGAGAGGAGCTCGCGGATCCGCTGCGCCAACCGGTCGTGGCGCGACGAGCCCCGAGTGCGCGCCGCGGGCACCTCCGGCGCGAGGAGCGAGAGGACCTCGAGCAGCGTCTCCTCGACCCACAGCGCGTCGGGCGGATGCGACTCGCGCAGGTGGCGCGCGAGAAGGCGCACGAGCGCCGCCGCGCGGCGCGGCAGCGGGACGGTCGACGCCGCGAAGGGCGCGCGCGGATCGCGGCCGAGGCGCGGGTTCGCCGAGAGCAGCGCCTCCGGATCGACCGACAGCCACTCGCAGTGATCGCCGCGCGCGTCCACGGGGAAGCGGCGGTACGGCCAGCCGGGGTTGTGCAGCACGGCCACGGTGCCGTCGGAGACGACGGGCTCGCGGCGCGCGTGGGCGATGCCGACCGCCGAGCGCGAGAACGCGATCGCGGGACGCGTCCCGATCTGGCCCGCGGTCTCGAATCCGTCGGAGTCGGGCGCCGCGTCGAAGGAGCCGAGCGTCATCGTCGCGTTCGACCAGAGGACGCGCTCGTAGGGACCGACGGAGGGGCCGGGGGTGGACAGCACGGACAGATCTTAAGTGTCATCGCGAGTCCAGCGAGGGATCCCTTTCGATGCCCCGACAAAAGACTCGCGGCCGAAAGGGGTCCCTCGTCGCTCCGCTCCTCGGGATGACAAGGGGACTAAATGTCATCCCGAGCGCAGCGAGGGATCCCTTTCGGCTCCAGACCGCCGAGAACTCGCACTGCAGCAGAGAAAGGGGTCCCTCGTCGCTTCGCTCCTCGGGATGACAAAG
>DATBBK010000159.1:0-1691 GCA_036271035.1 Thermoanaerobaculia bacterium
GTCCAGTCGCCTCCCGACGCCGCGCCGGCGATCGCGGGCCGCGTGCGCGTCGCATCCGGGCCGTGGTCCCTCGAGGAGGGATGGTGGACGGAGTCCCCCGTCGACCGCGATTACTGGGACGTCGAGCTCTCGGAGGGCGGCCTCTACCGCATCTACCGCGAGCGCCGCGGCGGTGCGTGGTTCGCGGACGGGATCTACGACTGAGGTCGGTCGCCTCCGCATCAATCACTAAAGACCTCCCTCTCCACCCGCGCAGCGGCGGGAGAGGTCGGGGTGAGGGGGGCGCGCTCGCTCTTGTCATTTTGTGGGCCAGGATCCGCGCGGCTCTCCTCGCAACACCCTTCGCTTTCCCCGTGACCCGCGCCGTCTCCCGCGCTAGAGTTTCGGCAACAAATCCCATGGGCGAGATGCTGCTTCGCCACTTCATGATGATGTGGACGACCGTCGACCCGGTCGGCAACCTCGCCATCTTCGCCGCGCTGACCGCCACGCTCACCGCCGTCGAGCGCCGCCGGGTCGCCCTGCGCGCGACGATCTACGCGGCGGTCATCCTGCTCGTCGCCGTCGTCGCCGGGCAGATCCTGCTCGACGCGATCGGCATCCACCTGCTCTCGCTCAAGCTCGCGGGCGGGCTGATCCTCTTCATCTTCGCGATCAAGATGCTCTTCGGCGACATGGACAAGGACTCGGGCCCGCCCGAGCCCGGCAAGGACATCGCGGTCTTCCCGCTCGCCGTGCCGTCTATCGCCGGCCCCGGGACGATCATGGCCGTGATCGTCCTGACCGACAACGACGTCTACACCGTGCCCGAGCAGGCGCTGACGTCGCTCATGCTCGTCGCCGTCCTCCTCATCACTTACGTTCTCTTTCTGATGTCCGAGAGGGTGCTCCGGATCATCGGACGCGCGGGCGCCTCGATCCTGATCCGCGTGATGGGCATCATCCTCGCGGCGCTCTCGGTCGAGCTCGTCATGGGCGCGCTCGGTATCGGCGTCTGGGCGACGCGCACGAAGCACTGACCGCACAGCCGCCGCCGTGGCCGTACGGGTGTACAGTCCGACTTGAGCAGTCGTTCGATGCACTTTCCGGCCTGGATCTTCAAGGCTCTCTTCTTCGCCGCGCTGCTTTTGATCCAGATGGCCGCGTCGCGCCGCCGCCGCCGTGAGAGAGCACCGGCAACCCGAACTTCCGGGACGAGCGTGCCGACGTCCATGGCGCCGATGCGCGGCGGCGACGCCATCACGAGCAAGTCTTCCGGCACGACCGTCCCGACGTCCATGGCACCGCCGCGCGGCGGCGACGCCATCTCGAGCAAGCCCCTGAGGCCGAAGTAGGCCGCCGCGCTCGTCACGGGATCTGCGCTCGCGACAACTACATACATAGATGACGGCTGACTTGGGCGGCCGCGGCTCTTCGCCGGGCCTGCCCGGAAGCTCGCCGGGCGGTCCTCGACTGCTCGACCGCGTCCGGACGGCGATCCGCGCGCGACACTACAGCCTGCGTACCGAGGAGGCCTATGTCGCCTGGATCCGCCGCTTCATCCTGTTCCACAACAAGCGCCACCCCATGGAGATGGCGGAGCCCGAGATCAACGCGTTCCTCTCGCACCTCGCGAACCGCGTCCGCGTGTCGGCGTCGACCCATACGCAGGCGCTGAGCGCGCTGCTCTTCCTGTATCGACACGTGCTGCT
>DATBBK010000160.1:0-7599 GCA_036271035.1 Thermoanaerobaculia bacterium
TCCGGCGTCCTCGCGGGATGTAGGCTGCGCCCGTGAAGACCCTCCTGGCGAAGGAGCTGGGGCGGGCCGCGCTGGGCGTGGCGGTCCTCGCCTTCGCCCGGGGAGCTCCGGCCGCCTCGACGCCCTCGAGCTTCGAGGAGCGGCCGGCACCCGTCCTTCGCGTGGATCGACTACGAGCGCTGGGACTCTCCGGCGCGCGCCTGGTTCCGCGACGTGCTGACCGGCGGCGTCGACGCGGCGACCGCCGAGCGCGCGGCGGCCCTGAACGAGACGCAGGTGAATCGGGTCGGGTACTGGCTCCTCGCGAAGAAGCGGACGAAGGAGGCGATCGCGGTCTTCGAGCGCAACACGTCCGCGCACCCCGACTCCTGGAACGCGTGGGACAGCCTCGGCGAGGCCTACGCCGCCGACGGGCAGCGGGACCAGGCCATCGCGGCGTACGAGAAATCCGTCTCGCTGAACCCGGAGAGCGCCAACGGCCGCGAGGCGCTGAAGAGGCTGCGTGGCGCTACATCTTAGAGCGGCTCGACGCCGCTACATCGGGTTCTCGCTGATCTGGGTCAGCACCAGCCTCTCGCCGCAGCTCGTGAACCAGTAGTAGTTGACGAACTTCGCGCCCTTCGAGTTGGTGCCCTCGCCTCGGATGCCGGCCCAACCCGGTCCCGACTGGAATTCCCCCGCCGCGCCCGGCTTCAGGAACCGATCCGCAAGCCGTCCCAGGTCCGACTGAATGTGATCGAGAGCCCGGATCGCGGCGATCTGCTTCGCGTCGAACCCCTGCTGCCGGAGCAGCCCGTCGAGGTCCTTCTTCATCGCGGCGGTGCGCGACACGCGGTACGCCGCGGCGACGGCGGCCTCCTTCGGGGTCGGCGCTCCGGCGACGGCGCGGCGAGCACCCGTGGCGTCCGACATCGCCACCTGCGGGATCGCCGGCTTCGCGAGCGGGAGCGCGAACTCGAACTCACCGTGCTCGCGATGGCGGACGCGGCCCATCGCCGTCCCGTTCGAGACCTCGATCCAGCTCTTCCAGTACCGGCCGCCGACGTCCGTCTCGCGGCCGCTGCCGTCGAAGGCCATGCCCTCGGCGAAGTAGGCCGAGTGACCGTCGCGGTCGAGCGCGACCTCGTTCCAGCCCGCCCCGCGAAGCGCGGTCATGAAGCGCGCCTGCGTCATCGGGCAAGGCGACGACGCGGCGAACGACGAGGACCCGATCGTCTTGCTCGTCACGTAGACCACGGTCTCGCCGGTCGGCGCGGTGTACGCCACGCCGTCGACGAGATCGAACTCGCCCGTATTGATCTCGCTGAAGTGTCCGCGCACGGGAGTCGGCATCGGATCCAGGACGTGGCGCTCGGCCGGCGGCGCGGGCGGCTCGTCGCGCTTCGCCTCGGGCGTCGACTCGGCGGCACTCGACGGCGGCTGCTTCTCGCACGCGAAAGAGAGAGCGAGGAAGGCGGAGAGGACGGCGGACGTGGCGACTCGTTCGATGCGCATGTGCGGACCTCCCGGAGGAATCTCGCCGATCGGCCGTGGAATGGGAGCGAACGTACAATCTTGCCATGTCCCCGCGGCCGAGGCTCCTGTCGAGCACTCCCCTGCTCGTGGTGTCGGATCTCACACGGTCGCTCGAGTTCTACGGCCGGCTGGGGTTCCACGCGCAGCGGACGTGGGGCGAGCCGCCGTGCTTCGCGATGCCGCGACGCGACGGCCTCGAGCTGATGCTGTCGCTCCCGCAGAAGCCCGGACAGGTCCGCCGGAACGGGCCCGACGGCGTCTGGGACTTGTACCTGCGGACTGCGGACCTCGCCGCGGAAAAGGCGGCGCTGGAGGGCGCGGGCGTCGCCATCGCGCGTCCGCCCGAGCGCACCGTCTACGACATGTTGGAGATGGAGGTCGTGGACCCCGACGGTTACCGGATCTGCGTGGCCCAGGACACGAGCGCGTGACGCGACGCGCTCTCGGCCTCTCGGCCGCACTCGCGCTCCTCGTCGCACCGGTGATCGCCGCGCGGGGCGGGCCGGCGATCGGATCGGCCTCGGGCACGTTCGAGGATCGGAAGCTGAAGGTGCAGCTCAACGGCGCCTATGCCTTCCGGGACAAGAGCGCGGGCATGGACGACGCCCACGTGATCCAGGTCGCCGTCTCGAACGCGAAATTCGTTTCCGGCGCTCTCGACGACTACTACGACAGCCGCCACGCCATCGACACGCTCTTCGCGGACGAGGAGAGCAAGGTGGTGTACTTCGAGCTCGACGACTCCGGCCGGTATCACGGGCTGTCGTACTACTTCGGTCCGGGTGACGGCTGCGGCTTCTGCTTCGACAGCACCGTGAAGTCGACGGTCCGTCCGGTCGACGGCCGGCTGAAGGGCGAGATCTCCTACGAGAGCGACGACCGGCGCTTCCGGTTCCAGCTCGACGTTCCGATCCCGCCGAAGCAGTGGGGCGACGCGCTGCCGAAGGACGGCGGCGACCCCGGCAAGGCCTACCTCGCGTACCACCGCGCGCTCGAGCAGCGCGACAAGAAGGCGCTCTGGGCGCTCTTCGACGCGGACGAGCGGGCGCGCTGGGAGAAGTACGCGAAGGAAGACAAGATCGACGAGTGGCTCGACTTCCGCTGGAAGGAGGAGCACTCGGAGCTGACCTCGATCCGGATCACGGGCGGGTTCGTCAATGGCGAGCGCGCGGTCGTGCTCTTCGACGGCAAGAACGGCTACATCGACGCGATGCACGGCGAGGCGCAGCTGCGCCGCGAGAACGGCGCGTGGCGCGTCGGCGGCGACATGGTCAGCGTCGGCGCGCGGGACTGAGCTCGCGGCGCGGACGGCGTCACTGCAGGTTGAACGTCTTCACGAGGAACACGGCCATCTGTCCCCGCGTGTTCGGATTCGACGGACAGTAGTTCCCGCCCCCGCACCCGCCGGTGATCCCGCGTCCCGCGAGGTCCTCGATCCAGGGATCGAAGATGCCGCCCTGGCACGGCACGTCGGTGAACACGCTCCCCGTGCACGCGGGCGGGATGTAAGACGATCCGAGCTTGGTCTTCAGGAGGAAGGGCGCCATCTGCGCGCGCGTCACCGTGTCGAGCGGACAGAAGTTTCCGCCGCCGCAGCCGCCGGTGATGCCTCGGGCGGCGAGGTCCTCGATCCACGGGTCGAACGGGTCCCCGAGACAAGAGACGTCGGTGAAAACCGTCCCCGTGCACGGAGGCGGGAAGTAGCCCGGAGGCTGGCTGGCTTTCAGAAGGAACACCGCCATCTGCCGGCGGGCGGTCGGAAGATCCCGCCCGTAGTTGCCTCCGCCGACCCCGACCGTGACGCCGCTGCGGATCAGAGTCTCGACGTAGTCGTGAAAGATGTCGTCCTGCGGCACGTCGAGGAAGTCGGAGAAGAACGCGTGGAGCAGTCGTCCCGTCTCGGGGGTCGGGTTCGTCACGGCGACCGTGTAGAGCCCTCCCGGGGGAAGCGTGTTGGCCGGCACCACGGCGGATACCGACGTGGGACCGTTGTAGACGACGGCGTTTGCGGGCACTCCGCCGACCGCCGCCGTCACGGGCGCGACGAAACGCGCGCCCGCGATCGTGATCGCGACGTCCGCGTCCGACGGGCCGGATGACGGCGAAGCACCGGTGACGTCGGGGACGTCGCCGCCGGCCTGGAAGCAGTTCGAGAACTGCGATGTGTTTCCGTCGGGGTCCGTCGCGGTCAGCGTGATCTGCGCCTGTCCGGTGAGCACCGGGAAGGAGAGCGGCCCGAAGCTGCCTGCGCACGCCGCGTCCGTCGTCACGTCGACGGCAGCCACGAACGTCTCTCCGGCTGACTCGTCGGGGAGTTCGCATGCGCTCATCAGGAAGATCTCGACGCGATACGTCGTCGAGGCGACGCTGTCGAGCGTTCCGGAGATCGTGAGCATTCCGGAGTCGATCGATGCAGCCGTCACCTCCGGGTAGTTCTGGAGGTGGTTGGCTCCCTCATCGACATCGCACGGGTCGTTCGGAAGCACGGAGCCTGCGCCCTCTCTAAATAGCAAGATTCCCTGTCCGCTCGAACGGATCGAGTTGCCTTCGACCGCGATACCGTGCGAGCCGAACACGAATACGACCGGGTCCCCGCCAAAGGCGATCTCGTTACCGGCCCCGGGTCCGTTGCCTCCGATCAGGACGTTGTTCGCGTCCGGGGTATTGATGTCATTGAGGACGACAGCGCCTCCCTGGGCGCCGGGGCTTCCTCCGTCGATCGTCGACCCGATGGCGTTGCCCTGCACCGAGACGGGACCGATGGCGCCGGGCGATCCGTCGATGAAGATCTGTTGGTTGTAGTTGCCCGAGATCCGATTGCCTTCGCCGGGAGCAGCGCCGCCGATCGCGATGCTGCCCACGGCCTGTGGAGCAGCGGACGCTCCGCAGAAGATTCCGGTCAGATTCTGAAGCGCCGTCGAACCGGATGCATCGAGTCCGATCCAGTTCCCGATAATGGAGGTGTCCGAACCGCCTGAAACCTGTATGCCGTTCGTGTTCCCCGAGATCAGGTTGCGCTGCCCGGACGCCGTCCCGCCGATATGGTTCCCGGCTCCGGACTGGACGTCGATGCCGGTCAGGTTCTGTTGCGACGCGGTGCCGCTCGCATCGGTGCCGATGTAGCAGCCCTCGACCGTGTTCGCGTCGCTTTGGACGACGATCCCCGACAGGAAGTGGCCGATCGCAAGGCCTCGGATCGTCGCGCCTCCGCCCGCAAGCACGAGGGCCACCTCTCCCGCCACGGTGGCGTCGAGCTCGATCTTGATCACCGCATCGTTGCCGTTCGGGAGCGTGTTGGCGCCGGAGCCAGCCTGGGTATAGCCATCGATCGTCACGACGTCCGTTATGTCCGGCAGCGGCGAGCCGAGCGCGATCACGCACGGCGTCGCGCAGCCGCCGACGATGTCGAACGCGATCGTGTCGGCGCCCGCGTTGCCGTTCGCGTCGAGAATCGCCTGGGCGAGGCTGCCGGACCCGGAGGACGAGACGTTGGAGACGGTGAAGGTCGCGGCACTTGCGAGGGAAGCCGCGGACGCGACGAGGACGGCGAGCAGGAACCGACGCGCATGGCCCGTGGCGGAACGGCTCATGTCTTCCCCCTGTACGGCTCGACACGTATGCGGATGAAGTTCCCGGACCTGCTCTACACGCGCAAAGGGCGCGGCCTAGGGATCACAGCCGCCGTCCCCCGGCCGTCCGGCACGAAGTCCGCATGGATCGTGCACCGGAGGTGGCTCATGGCAATCGAGTGGGAAACGGACGTGGACGCCGGGATCGCCGAGGCGAAGGCGTCGGGCAAGCACGCGCTCCTGGACTTCTCCGCCGCACCGATGTGAGGGGGCTGCGCTCGGCTGGACGCCGAGACGTATCCCGACCCCGGGGTCGAGCGGCTGGTCCGGGAGTCGTTCGTGCCCGTGCGGATCAAGGTCCGCGAACATCCCGAGCTGATGGAGCGATTCGGCGCGAACTGGACGCCGACCATCCTCGTCCTGGATCCGGACGGCGTGGAACGGCACCGGATCGAGGGCTTCCTGCCGGCCGACGACTTCGCGGCGCAGCTGCTCCTCGGCCTCGGGCACTCGGCGTTCGCGCGGGGGGACTTCGCGGAGGCCGAACGGCGGTTCGACCACGTGCTCCGCGAGCACGCCGCCACCGATTCCGCCGCCGAGGCGCAATACTGGAAGGGCGTCGCGCGCTACAAGCGCACCGGCAACGCGGGCGAGCTGACGGCGACGTACCGCGCCTTCCAGGAGCGGTACCGCAACACGACGTGGGCGAAGAAGGCATCGGTGTGGGCGCCGACCGCGGCGTGAGCCGAAGGCGCGGCGGAACGCATCAGCCGCCGTCAATCGATTCCCGACGCGGCCCCAACGTGAACGCCGCGCCCACCGCGAGCAGGCCGAGCAGCGCGCCGGGCACGACCAGGCGGATCGCGGCGCCGATCGCTCCGAGCGGAAACGGAGCGACGACGGCCGAGATGCCGGCGATGCCGGTCAGTAGCGCGGCGTAACAGACGAAACCGCCCGCGGCCGCGATCGAAAGGGCCCTCCGCGCCGGCAGCTCGCGCCATCGCTTCGATGGGGAGGTGACCGCGGCGAACCCGGCGGCCGAGGGAATCGACGTCACGCCCAGCAGGTAGAACGCCACCGCGAGGCTCTCGGCGGGATTCTCGTCCGCGACGCCGGCGGCGCGATGTCCGGCGCCGAAGACGATGAACGCGATCACGGCGGCGAGAGCGAATCCGGTCACGAATCCGCACGCCGATCGCAGGAACGCCATCGCGCCGATTGTCGCAGGACTTCCGCGTCGGCGAGTTGCGGATTCCCGGAACGAGACTTGCACCGGACGCACCCGGAGGAGAAACCATGTCCGTCGCGAAAGTCATCGAGCTGGTGGGATCTTCGACCGAGAGCTGGGAGGAGGCCGTGCGCGCCGCGGTGAGCGAGGCGAGCCGGACGCTGCGCGGCGTCCACGGCGTGGACGTGCGGGACTGGACGGCGTCCGTCGAAGACGGAGAGATCGTCGCATACAAGGCGACCGTGAAGATCGCGTTCGCCGTCGAGGTCGAAGGCGAGGAGGAAGACGAGGACTCCGAGGATGCGGACGCCGACGAAGAGGAAGAAGAGGCGGAGGCGCCGGCTCCCGTGACCCGCGGCGGCGGACGGCGGCGCTGACGTCGGGCGGCGAGACGCCGCGCCGCGAGCGAGACCGGGGCCGACCTCCCGCGCTATGTCGCGGTCGGCGTGGTCGGCGTATTCCGCGAGGGCCTCTTTTCTCGCGGCTCGAGGCGGCCGTGCAGCGCGAGCGCGAGACCGGCGCGCGCCGGCACGCCGAGGGGCTCGTGACCGAGCTCGCGCGCGGCGGCGTCTCCGAACAGGCCCGCGATCAGGACGCCGTGATCGTCGCGATCGAGGTGGGCCCGGAGAACATCTCGCGCTCGGATGAACGCCTGCGGCTCGAGGACCGGATTGCGCGCGCCCGCCATGCGCATGGCGTTGCCCTCCTGGACGAGGAGCTGGCGCAGCGTCCGGGCCGGGCCGCGCCGCGCGATGTAGGCGGCGCGGTGGATCGTCGTCAGCGCCTCCTCGCGGACATCGGCTTCGGTGTAGCGCTGGCTCGCCCACAGGATCCCGGTGAGCCAGCCGCGCTGCGCGAGCGCCGCCTCTCCCCTCCGATGCGCGAGCTCGGCGGCGGCCCGGTGCGTCCACGCGCCGCGCACGTCGTCCGCGAGGACGAGCGCCACCCGGTAGGCTCCGGGAATCTCCTCCAGGGCCGGAGTCGCCGTGGCCGCCGCCGCCGCGCCGGCGCGGTCCGCGTCGATCGCGAGCAGCGCGTCGAGCGCCTGGACCGCATGCTCGCCCGCCATCGGATTCATCGCAGGCAGCGGCAGCCGCAGCTCGAGCGCTTCGTCGAGCATCTGTCGGAGGTATTCGCGGAATCGCTCGGGCCCGGCGGGGACTCCGTAGATTCTGCGCTGGAGCTCGAGAAGCGGGACGTACTCCAGGTTCACCGGCGGCGAGCATAAACCCGCGAGACGACGATCCCCTCTCCACGCGCGTGAAGAGGGGATCGAATCGAGATCTA
>DATBBK010000161.1:0-31194 GCA_036271035.1 Thermoanaerobaculia bacterium
GTAGGGCGTGAGCACGTTTCCCTCGAGAAACTGCAGCAGGCTGTAGACGAGGAACACGAGCAGCGCCTTCTCCCCGTCGTACTGGAAGTACGCCACGGCCACGGCGGGAACCGTCGAGGCGATGACGCCGACGTAGGGCAGCAGGACCGCCACGCCTGCGATGGGACCGAGCACGTAGTAGTAGTCGATGCGCAGGACCATCAGGGCGAGCGTCGTCGCGCCGGCCATGATCAGCATGACGAACGACAGCCCCAGCGCGTAGGCCGTCATCGTTCTCGAGATCGCTCCGGTGACGTCGGACTCGCCCAGGCGCTCGTTGCGGGTCAGCATCCCGGCGAGGACGCGGCCGAACTTCTCGCGGTCCTTGAGCATGAAGAACGTTAGGAAGGGGATCGTCGCGGTGTAGAGCACGATGCCCAGCGTCGCGCCGAGGCGCGCGACGAAGGCGCGCGTCGTCTCGAGCTGCGACTCCGTCAGCTTGACCTCGCGCACGCCGCGGGACTCCTCCGGAAGGATCGAGCCCATTCGTTCGCGAACGCGGTTCACGAAACCGGTCACGTCCTCGAGGACGTCGCGGATGCGCTGCTGGTACCGGGGCAGCTCCGCGAAGAACTGGTTGATCTGGGCGGTGACGTTGATGACCAGGAGGACGATGCCTCCGATCAGCAGGAAGAGGATCAGGAGGATCGCCACCACGCGGGGCACGCCGGCGCGCTCGAGCAGGGAGACGAACGGACGGAGCGCGAACGAGAGGAACAGCGCGAATGCGATCGGGATGAGGAGCGGGCGCCCGTAGTAGAGCAGCGCCACGACGGCGGCGATCGTGATCGCCGTCAGGCCGACGACGCGCGGGGGAGTCCCGGGTGGGGAGTCGGAGAGCCCCGCGCCCGCCGTCAAAAAACCCCCTCGCTGAGAGGGGGTTTCGAGAGGCGCTCGGAGGCCCCCCCGATCACGTTCCCGAGACGAGAGTCACGACGATCTGGGCGCGGCGGTTTTTCGCCTTCCCTTCGGCGCTCGCGTTGTCGTACGCGGGCTCCGACGAGCCCTTCGACTGCGTCGAGATGCGGCCCGGATCGATGCCGTGGCGCGTGACGAGATACTCCTTGGCGGCGTCGGCGCGCTTCTGGCCGAGCTCGAGGTTCGCCTTCTCGTTGCCCGTGTTGTCCGTGAATCCCGTGACCACGGCCGTGGCGTTGAGGTCGTTCTTCATGCGCAGCGCCACGCCGTCCAGGACGGCCTTGGCGATGTTCGTCAGCCGCGCGGCCTTGCCGTCGAAGAAGATCTCGTCCGACGTCGTGCGCGGTGCCGGACGCGGCGGCGGCGGCGCTGCCGTCGGGGGGGCGGGCGTCGTCTCGACGGGCGGCGCGGGCTCGACTACCGTCTCCGCGGGCGGAACCACGACCGGCGGCGGCGGAGCGGGCGGCCATGCGGCGTAGGTTATCCCGACCACGCCGCCGAAGGGCGCCGGGTCGAAGCCGTGCTTGAAGAGCATGTCGACGTTGGTGTTCAGAGCGCCCGAAACCGCCCAACCCGTGTGGGCGATCCAGAACCGAGCGCCGAGGTTCAGCATCGAGTAGTCCGGTTCCGGGTTGTCGCCGCCGTCCATGACGTGGCGGTCGATCTCGGCGATCACGTGCAGGAACGGCATCACCGGGACGTCGACGCCGAATCCGAACCGCAGGTCGTTGGAGGGACGGATGTCCTGGTCGTGCTTGCCGGCGAGCGTGTACGAGATCATCCCCGTGAAGATCGACTTCGTCACCGCGGCGCCCCATTCCCAGTCGGCCCGGCGGGAGTTGAGGACGTCGGTCACCGTTCCCTGTTCGTCGACGTCGATCGTGGCGTTCGAGACCGGGATGTTCGCGGCCAACCAGCCGGCGAACCGCAGATCGTAGTCGGCCTCGGAGTGGAAGTTCAGCTTCGTGCCGACCCGGACCTTGCGTCCCTCCTGGATGTCGAAGGGCCCGACGAGGGGGATGCCGTTGACGATCCCCTGCTGCCAGGAGCCGCGGCTGTGGCGCTCCTGGATGCCGCCGGAGGCGAAGACCGACCACCAGTCCGTCAGGCCGAGTCCGATCGAGAAGGCGCCGTTGGCATCGCGGTACGTCCGGATGCCGTCGGGGTCGCCCGTGAAGAGCGGCGCGGCGACGCGCTGGTTCAGCCAGCCGTACATGCCGAGCGTGAAATGCCCCGCCAGGGGGTTGTCGGCCGTCGGCATCGTCAAGAGGCCGATGTCTCCCCCGGTGGTCGGGGCGAGGGCCACGCCTGCTCCGATGCCGGCCTGGCCAGAGGCGATCGCGCCGGACAGGCCGAGGAGCAGCCCGAGGAGCACCGTCCGCTTGGACATGAATTGTCTCCTTTCGAACCCGGGGAATACCTGCCGAACAGAATAAGCCAAAAAGGGCAGAATGCCAAACATCTTCTGTCTGGACAGGTATTACCGGCCATTCGGTCAGGTGCAGGGTTCAGGGCTCGGGCCGACTTGAAGCTGCGACCGGTCGGACCGGAACGGCGCGACGGCGGCCGCGGCGGACCGGCCGCACCTTAAGTCGGCTTCAGCGAGCGAGGCGACAGTCCCATCTCGGCGGCCGCCTAGGCTGCGGGCCGGATCCGGCCCAGAGACTGTTCTGCCAGGCCCGCAGCCTAATCGGTAGCGGAAATGGGAGCAGCGCGGTCCCGATCGCCAAGCCGGACGCGTATCGCTGAGCGATACGCAATGCCAGTGGGTTTAGACCGCGAGCGGATACGGCCGAGCTCCTATGTCGCGAATCTGGAGCCGCGGCCTAAGCCCGTGGAAGGTCGCGCGGATCTCCCGGAAGGTGCCCGAGCCTTGAGACCACCGGCTTGAGCGGCGCGAGAAGCAGAACGCCCTGACGACGACGAACCGGAAGCGCCGTTCCAAGCCGGCAACGCCGCACTGCGGCTCGAACGCCACATTCAAATCCGCGGTTGCATCACCAGCGACATCTTTTCCTGGAAGGTCTTCATGATCGCCGGACCGCGGATCGAGGCGATCGCCTTCTCGGTATGCCGTATGAGATCACGTACCGCTTCCACTCCGCGTCCCTTGTCAATCTCCGCCAGCGCCTGCTTATAGGGGCGGTCGACGCCCGGCAGGTTCGCCTCGCCCATCGCGGCCTCGGCTTCCTGCTTCACGCGGGTGCAGAGGATCATCAGGATCTTTTTCTCGTCGCCGAGCATCGCGGCGCCCGGCGCGGGAGTGCCCGCGGAGGCCGTGCCCGGTGAGGCCGGAGCCGGCGCCGCGCCAGGGGGGGCCGGTCTGGCGGCCGGCATCGCGGCCGTCGTGGCCGTCGCCGCCGGCTTCGGCGCTTCCGCGGGGCGCACGCGCATCTCCACGAGATCCGCGGTGACCAGCCCGTACAGCACCTTCGCCGTGTCGAACGAGTTCGAGCTCGTCGCGCGCGCGAGCTCCTCGACCGTGCGTCGCCCGTCGATCCGCATCACCGTGTTCCACTCCGGCGGCGAGAGCGTCACCGGCTCCCCGACGTCCCGCGGCTTGAGCACAGGGATCGCGTCGACGCCCGGGATCTTGCGGCCGAGCACCTTCCACTCGTCGAGCCGCCGCGCCGCCTCCATCAAAAGCGACGTGTTCGTTCTCTCGATCGTGGCCGACTCGGTCTCCTTGCCCGGCGTGAACTGGAAGTCACCGGTTGACCAGATCGCCAGCGCGTAGACGGCCTCCTCGCCGGAGAGGCTTCCGAGCTCGGCGTGAACGATCTTGCCGTTTCGCAGGTAGATGTAGCCCCTCTCCGGGCCCCGGACCAGCATGAACATCCCGGTCTTACCCGAGACGGAGACGAGCTGGATGATGTCGGGGACGGGGAGCTCCTGGATGGAACCCTGAAACGACATAGGCCGATTGATGCTAGCACCCGGTCTCGCGAGAGCCGGGCCGTGGGGCCCGGTGCCGGAGCTCGCGGCGCGGCGCGCCGGGGGCGGCTACCGGGCGACGGAGTTCTGAGGGACCCGGCCGCCCGTCGCGTGCAGGTGGCAGATCGCCAGGGCGAGGGCGTCCGCCGCGTCGAGGGGAACCCGGCTGCGCTGGCGCGCCAGCAGCGAGAGCACCATGGCGCGGACCTGCTCCTTCTCGGCCTGACCGTAGCCGACCAGCGCCTTCTTCACGAGCTTCGGCTCGTACTCGTAGACCGGGAGCCCCGAGCGGGCCGCCGCGGCGAGCAGGACGCCGCGCGCGTGGGAGAGCTTGAGCGAGGAGGCGACGTGCCGCGGCGTGGAGAAGACCGTCTCGATCGAGACCGCGTCCGGCCGGACCCGCGCGGCGAGCTCGAGCGCGGCGCCGAGGAGAAAGTCGAGCTTCGCCGGCAGATCCATCGCCGCCGGCGGCCGGAACACGCCGCAGCACTCGAGGGTCAGGCGTCCGGCGTCGAAGACGACCACGCCGAAGCCGGTGGCGACGGTGCCCGGGTCGAAGCCGAGGGTCTTCACCGGGCGTAAGCCGTGAGCCGTGAGCCGTGAGCCGTATCGGCGATGCGATGAAGCACTGGAGAGGATGATGCCACCGAATGCGGCGGCGGAGGAGACGCCGAGGAAAACGAGCTGCGGTTCTCCCCGGCTTACGGCTTACGGCTCACGTTCTTCATCACGACGCGGCCGGCGCCTCTTCGAAGTCGAAGTTCGCCCAGACGTTCTGCACGTCGTCGTGATCCTCGAGCGCCTCCATCAGCTTGACCATCTGATCGGCCTTTCGGGAGTCGAGCTGGACCTCCGTCGACGGAATCATCGAGATCTCCGCGACCGCGAGCGGGAGCTTCTTCTCCTCGAGCTGCGCCTTGACCGCCGCGAAGCTCTCCGGCGACGTCTTGATCTCGTGGTACTGCTCCGTCGTCTCGACGTCGTCGGCGCCTGCCTCGATCGCGGCCTCCATGACCGTGTCCTCGCTCGCCTTGTCCTTCTCGATCGCGATGTAGCCCATCTTCGAGAAGAGAAACCGCACCGATCCCGCCTCGCCGAGGTTGCCGCCGTGCTTGGAGAAGATCGTCCGGATCTCGGGCAGCGTGCGGTTCTTGTTGTCCGTGAGCGTCTCGACGAGCACCGCCGTGCCGCCGGGGCCGTAACCCTCGAACGTGACCTCCTCGTACGACACGCCCGGCAGCTCGCCGGTGCCGCGCTGGAGGGCGCGCTTGATGTTGTCGGCCGGCATGTTGACGGCCTTCGCGTCGTCGATCGCCTTGCGCAGCCGCGGGTTCGACTCCGGCGCGCCGCCACCCGTCTTGGCGGCCATGGTGATCTCTCGGATCAGCTTCGTGAAAAGGCGCCCGCGCTTGGCGTCCGCGGCGCCCTTCTTGTGCTTGATCGTGCTCCATTTGCTGTGACCGGACATGATTCGGCTCCTGCGTCGAAAAAATCGAGGGTCGGGATCATATCGGAGGGAGCGCCCGGGGCCGAACGCGGGGATAGCGCGGGCGGCCGAGAGACGGAAACGGGAGAGAACCGACCGGCTCGCGACACCCGTTTTCCGTCGCCGGCGTTCGGATCGCGTCCCCTCGATCGACGCCTACGTCCTTGATTTCCCGCGATTTCCGGGCACAATAGGTTCAGTTCATGCCAAAAAAGGTTCTCCTGATCGAGTACGAGCCTCGGTACGTCGATCGAATCCGGACTCTGATCGCTCCGCTCGGGCACACCCTCACCGAGGCGCACGACGGCGAGGCGGGCCTCCAGGCGTTCGGGAACTCCCGGTTCGACCTCGTGCTGCTGTCCGGGATGCTTCCGCGGCTTCCGAGCGCGGAGGTCATCCGCGAGGTCCGCAAGAAGGGCGGGGCCACCGCGCCGCCGATCATTCTGATGATGAGCGGTTACCGGGGAACCAATCGGAAGGCCGACGCGCAGAAGGTCGGCGCGTTCGACATCCTGGTCCGGCCGTTCTCCGACGAGGACCTCGTCGGCTCGGTCCGCGAGGCGCTCGACGCGTCCGACGTGGGCGCCAAGACGATGCGTATCGACACCGCGCAGCTCGCGTCGTCGCCCGCGCTGACGTCGTCCGACATCTTCTCGGACGTCCTCGACGAGCTCGTCGATCCCAAGACGAGGGCGGCGGCCGCCGCGTCCGCCGCCGCCGCACCGCCGGCTACACCGTCCGCGCCCCCGAAGCCGAGGGCCCAGGACGACATGGACAAGCGGCTGCGCGACACGCTGTCGGGACTGATGCCCCAGAAGCCGGCCGCGGCGGCGCCCCGCCCGCCGGCTCCGGAGCGGCCCGCGTCGGACAGGACGCCGCCTCCAGCGCCGCCGACTCCGACGCAACCCGCCGCCGCGCTGGCCGCCGCGCTGCGCCCGTCGCCGCCGCCGCCGAAGCCGAAGCTCTCGTCCGACACGGACGTCGACCGCATGATCTCGGACACGCTGTCGGGCGTCCTCCCGAAGCCGAAGCCACCCGCCGCGCCGCCGGTCTTTCCGCCGGTCGTGCCGAAGCGGCGCGAGGAGCCCGCCGCGGCGGTCGCCGCGTCCGGACCGGACCGCTTCGGCCAGTACGAGATCCTCGAGCGGATCGCGGCCGGCGGCATGGCCGAGCTCTACAAGGCGAAGCGCACGGGCGTCGAGGGATTCCAGAAGATCGTCGCGATCAAGAAGATCCTTCCGCACATGGCCGACGACGAGGCCTTCGTGACGATGTTCGCGGACGAGGCGAAGCTCGCCGCGCAGCTCAACCACCCGAACATCATTCACATCTACGACCTCGGGAAGATCCAGGCGGGCGGCTACTTCATCGCGATGGAGTACGTCGACGGCCGCGACCTGCGCGCCATCGAGACCTCCGCGCGCGAGATCGGTGCGCCGTTCCCGGTGCCTCTCGCCGTCTACGTCGCGTCGAAGGTCGCCTCGGCGCTGGACTACGCGCACCGCCGCCGCGACGCCGAGGGCAACGACCTGAACATCGTGCATCGCGACGTGTCGCCGCAGAACATCCTCATCTCGTACGAGGGCGACATCAAGCTGTGCGACTTCGGCATCGCGAAGGCCGCGTCGAAGGCGTCGCGCACGCAGTCGGGGGCGCTGAAGGGCAAGATCCAGTACATGTCGCCCGAGCAGGCGTGGGGCAAGCCCATCGACCGCCGGAGCGATCTCTTCTCGCTCGGCGTCGTGCTCCACGAGCTGCTGACGGGGCAGCGGCTGTTCCGCGGCGACACGGACATCAACGTGCTCGAGAAGGTCCGCAGCGCCGAGGTCGCGCCGCCGTCGAAGTCCAACCCCGAGGTGCCGCAGAACCTCGACGCCGTCGTGATGAAGGCGCTGGCGCGCGATCCGGACGAGCGCTACGCGAACGCGTCGGACATGCTCCGCGACCTCGATTCCGTCCTCTACTCGTACACTCCGGCGCCGGGCAGCGCCGACGTCGCGATCTACCTGCACCGCCTGCAGGCGGAGGAGGCGGCCGTCGCGGACGCGAAGGCGCGCGAGGTCGCGCACGCCGCGCAGGAGACCGAGCCGGCCCGCAAGCGCAAGTCCAAGGGAGCGCCCGTCGCGCGCAAGACGGGGAGCGCCCCGGTCGTGCGCGACGAGCCCGTCGGCGAATCTACCGCCTCTCGGGCCGCCCGGCCGGCGACGCCGCCGCCGGCGCCCGCGCGCGAGGCCGAGATCTTCGGATCGGGACTGTCCGGAGGCGAGACCGAGCGCTCGAGCCGGATGCCGCTCTTTGCAGGCATCGGCGTGCTCGCGGTCGCCCTGATCGGCCTCGCGATCTGGAAGATGTCGAAGTCGTCCACGCCGGCGCCAGCTCCCGTCGCCGTGCAGCCGACCACGGTGCCCGTCGCGCCGACCGCCGTTGCCGCCGCCGCGCCCGCCGTCCCGACGGCGGTCCCGATCGATCCGAAGGCGGTCGAGGCGGAGGTCCAGCGCCAGCTCGCCGCGAAGCGCAAGGAGCTCGAGAAGGCGGCTGCCGCCTCGCGCAAGGCGGAGGCCGCAGCGGCGGCTCCGGCGCAGGCGGCGCCGATCCCGTCGCCCGCGGCCGCGGTCGTCCAGCCCACGGAGATCCCGCCGACCGTGCCGCCGCCGACCGCGGTGCCGACTCCGCGGCCGCAGCCCACGGCCGTCCCGACGGAGGCTCCCGAGCCGGAGAAGGAGCCGGAGCTCAGGCGCGGCGACCTCGTCGGCCCCGGAGCCGGCGTCGTCGAGCCGATGCTGCTCGGCACGCCGCGCGTGATCTATCCTCCGATGGCGCGTCAGCAGCACGTGAGCGGCAAGGTGGTCGTGCTCGTCCTCGTCGACGAGGAGGGGCGCGTCGTGGAGAGCCGGGTCCAGCAGGGCCTCGCGAACCAGTCGGCCGTCAACGCGGCCGTGCTCGACGGAGTGCGCAGCGCGAAGTTCCGGGCCGCCACCAAGAACGGGACCCCGGTGAAGATGTGGCGGCCCGTCATTGTGGATGTGAAGCCTTAAAGAGCCGGTAACGAGCGAGGAGGTCAGCCCGAATGGCCCTGTCGTCAGATCAGAAGAAGTTTTACGAGAACACGCTCACGGTCACCAAGCGCGAGATCCAGGAGCTCGAGGGTGAGATCCAGGAGGAGCTCGCGAAGGTGAAGGATCGGCTCGCCGAGCTGCAGAACGCCCAGAAGGCGGCGCGGCAGATGTACGACGCCGCGTGCCAGCGCCTCGGCGTGCGCAACGAGCTCGAAGAAGCCGAGTCGCAGGGCTGATTCGTCGCGCCAGCCCGGCGCGCTACGAGGCTGCTCCGGCCGGATGTGGACGAGCGCGGCTCTTTGCGACCGCGCTCGTTCTGCTTCTCGCGGCGTGTCGCGCCGAGCATGCGGCGCGTAGCGCGACGGCGGCGCCGACGTCTCCGTCCTCGGCGCCCCGCCGCATCGTCGCCCTCGCGCCGAGCCTGACCGAGATCGTCTTCGACCTCGGCGCCGGAGATACGCTCGTCGGCGTGTCGGAGTACTCGGACTATCCGGAGGCGGCGCGAAAGATCCCGCGGGTCGGCGGCCTCGAGGTCGATCCGGAGAGGGTCGCCGCGCTGTCGCCGGATCTGGTCCTCGCGATCGCCGAGGGCCGCGGGAGGGCCTCCGTGGCGGCGTTGGAAGCCGCGGGCATTCCGGTTCTCGTGCTCCCGTCCGGCTCGCTCGATGCGGTGCTGCAGGACATCCAGGAGATCGGCGCCCGGCTCGGTCGAAGAACGCAGGCGGAGACGCTGGTCGTCCGGCTGTCCGAGCGGCGCCGCGCGATTCGGGAGTCCGCGCCGCGCGAGG
Organism: Thermoanaerobaculia bacterium; assembly: GCA_036271035.1. GTDB lineage: Bacteria > Acidobacteriota > Thermoanaerobaculia > UBA5066 > Gp7-AA6 > DAHUXD01. The sequence goes on from DATBBK010000161.1 coordinate 9,222, forward strand.
GGCCGCGCGCGTTGCTGCTCGTCTGGCCCGATCCGCCGCAGGCGGCGGGCGCCGGCACGTTTCTGAACGACGTCCTGACGGAGGCGGGCGCGCGGAATCTCGTCGGCGACCGCAGCGGCTGGCCGGTCCTCTCAACCGAGTACCTCGCGACGGCGCCCGTCGCGCTGCTCGTCCTGCCCGTGTCCGACCAGACGAAGGACGCCTACGACCGCGCGTTCCGGGACGGCCCTCTCTCGCGCGGGCCGGTCTCGAAAGCACGGGTCGTGCGGATCGACGAGTCCGAGCTGACGCGGCCCGGGCCGCGCGTGTTCGACGCGCTCGAGCGGCTCGCGGCGGCCGTGCGGTGAGCTCCCCCGCGCGCCGTGCGCGGCTGATGCTCGCCGCGCTCGCGCTGCTCGCCGCCGCGGTGGCGCTCGGCTTCGCCGTCGGAGGCGTGCCGTTGTCGCTCCGCGAGCTGATCTCGGGAGACGGAGAGGCCGGCCGCACGGCGCGGCTCATCGCGTCGCTGCGGCTGCCGCGCGTGCTGCTCGCGTCCCTCGTCGGAGGCTGCCTCGCCCTCGCGGGCGCGGCGCTGCAGGCGCTTTTGAAGAACCCGCTCGCCGATCCGTTCCTCCTCGGCACGTCGGGCGGAGCGGCGGTGGGCGCGGCCGCGGCGGCCCTCGCGGGAGCGTCGCCCCTCGTCTCTCCGGCCGCGGCTTTCGTGGGCGCCGCGGGAGCGTCCGTCGGCATCGCGGCTCTCGCGCGGCGGGGCGGCCGGCTCGACCTGCAGCGGCTGCTGCTCGCGGGCCTGATCGCGAATGCGTTCTTCTCGGCGCTGCTGCTCGGAGCCTTCTCCGTCGCGTCCGGCGAGGCGGCGCGCTCGATGCTCTTCTGGATGATGGGCAGCCTCTCCGACGCCACGCCGATGCGCGTTCTCGCGCTGTGCCCGTACGCGGCGGTCGGGCTCGTCGTCCTCGCCGCCTCGGCGTCGCGCCTGAACCTGTTCGTGGTCGGGGAGGAGAATGCAGCCGCGCTCGGCGTCGACACGGAGCGCACGAAGCGGATCGTCTTTCTCTCGGCCTCGCTCTTGACCGGCGCGGCGGTCGCGTTCGCGGGCGTCATCGGCTTCGTCGGTCTGCTCGTGCCGCACGCCGTCCGTGCCGTGACGGGAAACGACCAGAGGACGCTGCTGCCGGTGTCGGCCGTCGCGGGCGCGGCGCTTCTCGTGGCCGCGGACGCCGTCGCGCGATCCGTCGTCGCGCCGGTCGAGCTGCCCATCGGCGCGATCACGGCGGCGATCGGCGCCCCGCTCTTCGCGTGGCTGCTGCTGAGGACGCCGTGAGCGACGGGGCGCTGCTCGTCGAGGCGCGCGGGCTCACCGCCTCCTACGGCTCGAGCCGGGCGCTCCGCGGCCTCGACGCGTCCGTTCCGGCCGGGGAGGTCGTCGCCGTTCTCGGCGAGAACGGATCCGGCAAGTCGACGCTGCTGAAGGTCCTGGCGCGCGTGCTGTCGGCCTCCGGCGGGACGGTCCTCTTCGCGGGACGGCCGCTCGCGTCGATGGCGCGCCGCGAGACGGCGCAGCGCGTCGCGTACGTCCCGCAGAGCGTCGACCTGGTCTTCCCGATCCGCAGCCTGGACCTCGTCCTGCAGGGCCGCGCGCCGTACGCGAAGGGGTTCTCCGCCGAGGGGCCGGAGGACCTGCGCCTCGCCGAGGAGGCGATGCGCGCCTGCGACGTCGCGCATCTGGCCGAGCGGGACGCGTCCGCGTTGTCCGGCGGCGAGCGGCGGCGCGTGTTCCTGGCGCGGGCCCTCGCCCAGAGGGCCGAGTGCTGGCTGCTCGACGAGCCGACGGCCGGGCTCGACCCGAGGCACCGGCTCGAGTTCCTCGAGACGCTCCGCCGCGTGCACGCCGAGCGCCGCACGACGGTCCTGCTCGTCACGCACGAGCTCGCCGCCGCTTCCGATCTGGCGACCCGGGTGCTGCTTCTGAAGGACGGCCGCGCGATCGCCGAGGGGCCGACCGACGAGGTGCTGACGCCGGAGGCGCTGCGCCGCGCCTTCGGAGTCGCCTTCGCGCGGAGCTCTCAGCTGGCGGCCGTCGGCGCGTCGCTCTCCGAACCCCCGGTCAGCGGCTGAGGCGCGCGCCGAGAACGCATTTCGCTCCGGCTGGTGCCGGGGCCCTTTGCCTGTCGCCGGTACCCGTCACCTGCTAGCATTCCCCTCCCCATGTGGTTCAAGAAGGACCGGGCGCCGAAGGAGATCCGCGAGGGCCGCACCAGCAAGGTGCCCGAGGGCTTGTGGGTCAAGTGCGAGCAGTGCCGGCAGATCCTCTACAACAAGGAGCTCGCGCGGAACTTCAAGATCTGCCCGAAGTGCGGCTACCACTTCCGGCTCTCCGCGCCCGAGCGGCTCCGGATGCTGTTCGACGACGAGCGCTACACCGAGCTCGACTCCGACCTGCGCTCCTCCGACCCGTTGCGCTTCCGCGACAGCAAGAAGTACCGGGACCGCCTCCGCGACGCCGAGCAGAACACGGGGCCGTCCGACGCGATCGTCATCGGCTCGGGCACGGTCGAGGGCATCCCCGTGATCATCGGCGCGATGGAGTTCTTCTTCATGGCGGGGTCGATGGGCTCGGTCGTGGGGGAGAAGATCGCGCGCGCGGCCGAGCACGCGCTCGCGGAGCGGCGTCCGCTGGTCATCGTCTCGACCTCGGGCGGCGCGCGCATGCAGGAGGGGATCCTCTCGCTCATGCAGATGGGCAAGATCTCGGCGGTTCTCGCGCGGCTCGCCGAGGCGCGGGTCCCGTACGTGTCGATCATGACCGACCCGACGACCGGCGGCGTCACCGCCTCCTACGCGATGCTCGGCGATCTGAACATCGCGGAGCCGAACGCACTGATCGGCTTCGCCGGCCCGCGCGTGATCGAGCAGACGATCCGACAGACGCTGCCGGAGGGCTTCCAGCGCTCCGAGTTCCTGCTCGATCACGGGATGCTGGACTTCATCGTCGAACGCTCGGAGATGAAGGCCACGCTGGCGAACTGCCTGCGGTTGCTGTGGAGTCCGCCCGTGCGTCGCGAGGCCGCCGGGTCTTAGTCCCGGCCGGATGAGCGCACCAGAGCGCGAGCGCGGGCTCCAGGCTCTCGCACGATTGGAGCGCCTCCCCATGCGCGGCATGCGCCTGGGACTGGCGGCGATCGACGAGATCTGCGCGCGGCTCGACCGCCCCGAGCGCGCCGTCCCGTCGGTGCTCGTGGCCGGCACCAACGGCAAGGGATCCACGGCGGCGGCGCTGTCCGCCATCGCGGAGGAGGCGGGCGTCGCCGGCGGGCTCTACACCTCGCCGCACCTCGAGTCGGTCACGGAGCGCATCCGGATCGGGCGCACGGACGTCTCGCCGGACGAGCTCGACGCGATGCTCGCCGAGGTCTTCGCCGCCTCCGATCGCGCGCCCGAGGTCCCCGTCACCTACTTCGAGGCCATGACCGCGGCCGCGTTTCTCACGTTCGCGCGGCGTCGCCTGGACCTCGCGATCCTCGAGGTCGGCCTGGGCGGCCGCCTCGACGCGACCAACGTCGCGCCGGCGTCGGTGTCCGTCGTGACCGCGATCGGCCTCGACCACGTCCAGGAGCTCGGTCCGACGGTCGCGGCGATCGCCGGCGAGAAGGCGGGCGTCTTCCGCGCCGGCCGGCCGGCGCTCGTGGACGGGCGGCTGCCGGAAGCGCTCGCATCTTTCCGCGCGGCGGCGGCGCGCACCGGCGCGCGACTGCACGACATGGCGGAGGAGTCGACCGTCTCGGGCATCGACGTCGAGCTGTCTGGAACGGCGTTCCGCCTGCGGACGCCGGTGCGCGACTACGCGCTCGAGACGCCGCTGCGCGGAGCACATCAGGCGGCAAACGCGGCGATGGCGGTCCGGGCCACGGAGCTGCTCGGCGAGCTCCTGCCCGCCGGCGAGGCCGAGATCGCGCGCGGCGTCGCCGCGGTCCGCTGGCCGGGCCGCCTCGAGCGCTTCACGGTCCGCGGCAAGAGCGTGTTCCTCGACGGATGCCACAACCCCGACGGCGCCTCCGCGCTCGGCCTATTCATCGCGGAGACCGGCATGGACGCGGACCTCGTCTTCGGAGCGATGGGCGACAAGGACCTCGCGGCGATGGCGGGCGTGCTCGCGCCGATGGTCCACCGCATCAGGCTCGTCCCCGCCGCGTCCGATCGCGCGGCGTCGCCGGACGAGCTCGCGCGGCGGTTCGCGCCCTTTCGCGACGACGCCGAGCCGTCGCCGAGCCTCGCCGCGGCGCTCGACGAGCTCCTCTCCGACCCGGCGACGGAATCTATAATCGTCGCCGGGTCTCTGTACCTGGTCGGCGAGGCGCGGTCCCTGCTTCTCTCCGGCCGCTTCGGATCGTGAGCCGGCCGCCCGCGCGCGGCCGAGAAGGACAGCCGGTGGGAAATCCCGAGAGCGCGGTGGTCTCGTGACGACCGCCGCGGCCGCCTACACGCGGGAGCACTTCGAGCGGCTCGAGGACGAGCGGCTCGCCCCCTACGCGTCCCGCAGCGCGAAAGCGGAGCGGCCGCACGGGCCGGTCTCGTCGGGGCCCGCCGACTCGCGCACCAACTACGCCCGCGATCGCGACCGCATCATCCACTCGCGCGCGTTCCGGCGGCTCAAGCACAAGACGCAGGTGTTCATCCCGTACGAGGGCGATCACTTCCGGACGCGACTCACGCACACGATCGAGGTCTCGCAGATCGCGCGGAGCGTCGCCCGCGCGCTGGGCCTCAACGAGGATCTGACCGAGGCGATCGCGCTCGGCCACGACCTCGGTCACACGCCGTTCGGCCACTCCGGCGAGTCCGTGCTCGACCGGCTCCTGCGCGAGAGCCATCCCGAGGCCGGCGGGTTCAAGCACAACTTCCAGTCCGTCCGCGTCGTGGACCGTCTCGAGAAGCGCTACGAGGAGCCGGGCCTCAACCTGACCCACGACGTTCGCGAGGGGATGTTCAAGCACACGACGTGGCCGCGCGACTTTCCGTTCCCGCTCGATTTCTACGAGGGGCTGCGGCCCGAGTCCGGCGGGAGTCTCGAGGCGCAGGCCGTCAACTGGTCCGACGAGATCGCGCAGCAGACCCACGACCTCGAGGACGGCCTCCCGCTGACCGAGGAGTCCGCGACCGAGGAGCTCGAGATCGCGCGGGTCGTCCGCGCGGCGCGGGGCTGGGGCAGCGATCCCGCGTCGCGGCGCTCGTCCCTGATCCGCGGCATGATCGCGACGCTGTCGGCCGACCTCGTCGAGGGCTCCCGCACGCGCATCGAGCGCTGGCTCGAGACCGTCGGGATCCGCACGCCGGCCGACTTCGACGCGCACCGCGGCCGCCTGCCGGGCGACCTCGTCGGGTTCACGGACGCGGGGCGCCGGCTCTACGCCGAGCTGCGCGAGTTCGTGTACCGGCACATCATCCACTCGTTCCCGGTGTCGCGGCACGACGGCCACGCGCGCCGCGTCCTCGCGGGGCTCTTCGCCGCGTACCGCGACAACCCGAGGCTGCTGCCCGACGACGTTCTCCGTACGCTCGAACGCGACCTCTCCGTGCGCTTCCTGCGCGAGGTTCCGCTGCCGGAGGTCGACCGCGAGGTCGCGCGCGGCTATCACCCGCGTCCCGAGTTCTACCGGGCGATCGCGGACCACATCGCCGGAATGACGGACTCGTACTGCAACTCCGAGTATCACGCTCTCGTCGTCGAGTAGTCCCGAGGAAGGAAGAGAGGAACACGCGCCATGGCTTCTGCCTCCGTCGCCCCCGCCGCACAGATGGACCGCGACCTGCGGGTCGTCGATCCCGAGGTCGCTCACTGGATCGACGAGGAGACGCGGCGCCAGAACACGGGCCTCGAGCTGATCGCGTCCGAGAACTGGGTCTCGCGCGCCGTGCGCGAGGCGCAGGGCTCCGTGCTCACGAACAAGTACGCCGAGGGCTATCCCGGCAAGCGCTACTACGGCGGCTGCGAGTTCGTCGACAAGATCGAGCAGCTCGCGATCGACCGCGCGAAGGCGCTCTTCGAGGCCGAGCATGCGAACGTGCAGCCGCACTCCGGCTCGCAGGCGAACATGTCGGTGTACCTGACCGTGCTCAAGCCCGGCGACACGATCCTCGGCATGGACCTCTCGCACGGGGGGCACCTCACGCACGGGCACCCGCTCTCGTTCTCCGGCCGCGAGTACAAGGTCGCGGCCTACGGCGTTCGGCGCGAGGACGAGCGCATCGACTACGACGCGCTCGCGAAGGCGGCGAAGGAGCACCGGCCGAAGCTGATCATCGCCGGGGCGTCCGCGTACGCTCGGGAGATCGACTTCGCGAAGTTTGGGGCCGTCGCGGACGAGGTCGGCGCGGTGCTGATGTGCGACATCGCGCACATCGCGGGCCTCGTCATCGCGGGCCTGCACGACTCGCCGGTCCCGCACGCGCCGTTCGTGACCACGACGACCCACAAGACGCTGCGCGGGCCGCGAGGCGGGCTCGTCCTCTGCCGCGCCGCGAACGCGAAGGACCTGGACCGGACGGTGTTCCCGGGCGTCCAGGGCGGCCCGCTCGAGCACGTCATCGCCGCGAAGGCGGTGGCGTTCGCCGAGGCCGCGACGCCCGAGTTCGTCGCGTACCAGGGCCGCATCGTCGTGAACGCGAGGGCGCTCGCGACGGCGCTCGCGGCGCGCGGATTCCGCCTCGTGTCCGGCGGTACGGACAATCACATGCTGCTCCTCGACGTCGGCGCGCGCGGCATCACGGGCAAGGACGCCGAGAAGCTCCTCGACTCGGTCGGGCTGACGGTCAACAAGAACACGATCCCATTCGACTCGAGGCCCCCGATGGTCGCATCGGGAATCCGCATCGGCACGCCCGCCGTGACCACGCGGGGCATGGGTGCGCCCGAGATGGAGGTCATCGCGGACGCGATCGCGCGGACGCTCGAGGCGCGTGAGGACGCGGCGGCGCTGGAGGCCGTGCGGCGCTCCGTCGCCGACCTCTGCGCGGGGTTCCCGCTGCCAGCGTGACGCGGCGGCCGGCGCACGCCGCCCTGGCCGCCGGGATCCTGGCCGCGGCGCTCGTCGTGAGCGATCCGCCGAAGGACTTGCCGCGGCGCGTCCGCTCGCTCGCGCACTATGCGTCCCAGGGGCTCGCGGTGCGCCGCCTCGGCGGCAGCTCGACCGATTTCGACCGCCGCTACTTCATCCTGCTCGAGTGGGCGCGGCCGCGCATCCCGAAGGACGCGCGCGGCCTCGCCGTCTTCCCCGACGAGGAGATCCCGAGCCGCGGCGAGTACCTGACGATCTACGAGTTCGCGCCGCTGCCGACGCGCGTCGCGCCCGACGCCGTCCCGGACGGCTGGTTCGCGCTCGTGTACGGGACGCGCCGGCCCGAGGGCTGGCGCGTCGTCCAGGAGCTGCCGGGCGGCGCCCTCCTCGAGCGGGCGCCGTGAGCTTCCTCTTCGCGCTCCTGCGTCACGCGGCGGTGCTCGTCGCGGCGGCTTCCGCCGGCGCCCTCGTCGCGGCCCCGTGGGTGCCGGGCGGCGGCCGTTCGCGGCTCGCCTCGGCGGAGCGCGCCGCGTGGGGAACGGCGGTCGGTCTCACTCTGATCGCGGCCTCGTTCCCGCTCGCGCTGCTCCTCGGGATCCGCCCGGGCTGGGTTCCCTTCCTCGCCCTCGTCGCGGCGGCCGCCGCCGCGAGCCTCCTGCGGCCCGCCGCGGGACTCGCCGCCGGCGACGCCGCTCCCGCGGCGCCCTCTCTCTCGCGCGGAACGGCCGCGGCCTTGCGCGCGATCGCGGTGCTCGGTGTCGCGCTCTTCGCGCTGCGCGCGCTGACCGAGCCGATGTGGGCGAACGACTTCCTCGCGATCTGGGGCCTCAAGGGGAAGACGATCTACGCGCTGTCCGCGGTTCCGGACCGGCTGTACGCGGATCCCAGCCTCACGTTCTCTCATCCCGAGTACCCCCTCGGCATCCCGTTCCTCTACGCGGGGCTGGCCTCGCTCGCCGGCGGGTGGGACGACCACGCGGCGGCGGTGCTCTTTCCGATCATTCAGGTCGCCACGCTGTGCGGTCTCGCGGGCTGGCTGCGCCGCCGCGGCGTGCCGCGCGCGGTGACGCTCGCGGCCGTCGCGGTGCTCGCGCTCGACCTGCCTCTCTACACCGGCTCGCACGTCGGGCTCGCGGACATTCCGCTGTCGTTCTTCGCGCTGCTGCTCGGCGCGTCCCTCTCCGACGCGGCCGACGGGACCGACGCCGGTGCGGCCGCGCGGCTGGCGCTCGCGTCGCTGCTCGCCGTGGCGACGAAGAACGAGGGGCTCTTCCTCGCCGCGGCGGCGGTCGTCATCGGGCTCGTCGCGACTCGAGGAGCCCGGCGGCGGCGCGATGTCGCGCTCGCGATCGTGTTGCCGGCGCTGCTCGTGCTCGTGCCGCACCGGATCTGGCGCGGCAGCGCGCGGCTGAAGGACTTCGACTTCGGCCTGCTCACGCCCTCGCGCTGGGGCGAGCTCGCGTCGCGGATCGTCGAGACGGCCCGGAACGAGGCGCTCCACGTGCTGCTGCCGGCCCTGACGATCGTCGTTGCGCTCGCCGCCCTCTTCGCGCTGGGCCGGAGCGTTTCGTGGGCGGACCGCCTCCTCGTGCTCGCCGCCTGCGCCGGAGCGACCTACCTCGCGCTGCCCGCCCTCGGCGTCGTCCCGGGCCACCCGGAGGCGGGTCCGCTCTTCCTCGTCCGCACCGCGGTGGCGCGCACGTTCTCGGCGCTCGGCCCGCTCGTCGCCGCGGGGCTCGCCGGGCGGCTCGGGGGCCTCGTCACCGGGTCCGCGTCAGTCCCGGCGGTGCATCCAGCGGATCCGCGCTACATCCCATAGCGTCTGGATCGCGTCGCGCACGACGCGCACCTTCGACTCCGGGGAGTTGAACCAGAGCACGGGCACCTCCGCGATCGGGATGCCTCGGCGGCGTGCGAGATAGAGGACCTCGACGTCCCACGCGAAGCGGTCCACGCGCGCGACGCGGAAGAGCTCCTTCGCGGTGGGCGCGGTGAACAGCTTGAACCCGCACTGCGTGTCGCGGATCCCGGGCACCGCGAGCAGCTGGATCAGGCGGTTGCCGGCGCGGCCGAGCAGGACGCGGTGGAACGCCTGGCGCTTGCGGACGAGGTCCTGCTGGATCGCCCGGGAGCCGATCGCGACGGGATGCGTCGGCAGCCGCTCGCCGAGCTTCGCCCACTCCGACAGCGGCGTCGAGAGGTCGGCGTCCGACACGAGAATCGGATCGCCGAGCGCCTCGAGCACCCCGGCGCGGATCGCGGCGCCCTTGCCGCGATTCTGCGGGAACGAGATGAGCTTCAACGGCACGCCGTACGACTCGGCCGCGCGCCGGGCGCGATCCGCCGTGCCGTCCCTCGAGCCGTCGTCCACGACGATGACCTCCCAGTCCAGGCCGCCCGGGCGGTGGACGAGCCACTCCGAGACGCCGCGCATGCACGCGTCGATGCGGCTGTCCTCGTTGTACGCCGGAATGACGAGGGAGCCGGTGGGCCGCGACAGGGACGGCGGGATGCCCCAGATGGAGCTCAAACGCGCTCCGCCTCGAGCACGATCTGGTAGCCGAACAGCGTCGGCCAGACGCGCGCGGCCGCCGAGGCGAGCCCGCGCGAGGGGACGCGGAGAGGAGCCCGCCCCAGCGCCGGGACGGCGAGCTCGAGCGGCATGGCCGTCGCCGCGTCGCGCCGGATCGCGAACCCGGCGTCCGAGACGAGCTCGCGCGCCGTGCGGCGCGTGTAGAAGCGCAGGTGCGTGCGGTCCAGGATGCCGCGCTCGGCGTACGGGAATCGGCCGGTGAGCAGCGCCGCCCGAACCGTCACGTTCGCCACGTTCGGGACCGAGACGTACAGCCGACCTCCGGGCCGCAGCCACGCGCGGATCTGCGAGAGGAGCTCCTCAGGCCGAGGGAGGTGCTCGAGGACGTCGCCGCACACGACCGCGTCGAACGGCTTCTCCCACGGCCCGGCCTCCGACGCCCCCGCCGTCCTCCACTCGTCGTAGCCCTCGCGGGCCCCGGCCGGAAGCGAGGGATCGGGCTCGACGCCGGCGAGGAAGGCGCAGCGGTCGCGAAGGGCGCGGCCGAGGTGCCCGCCCGCGGCGCCGAGGTCGAGCAGCCGCAGCCCGGCTCCGCCCTCGCGGATCCACGTCCGCAGGACGTCGTGCGACGAGCCGGGGATTTCCTTCCAGACGTAGCGTTCAGCCATGCTTGCGTGAGTCGGAGTCGTGACGTCAGTCGTAAGACGCGGTCCGCGTTCGCGGGGCCTTAGCTTATCGGGATCGACGCGGCGACGGGCTATACGTTGATCTTCTGGGCGATCGGATACCGCCGGCCCTCGCCGAACGCGCGGGCCGTGACCTTCGGACCCGGCGGCATCTGCCGGCGCTTGTACTCCGCCGCGTCGATGCGGCGGGCGATATCGCGGGCCAGCGCGAGGGGAACGCCGGCCGCCTTCGCCGCGCGGGAGACGGGCAGCGCGCGGTCGACGAGCGCCTCGACGAGCGGATCGAGCCTCTCGTACGGCGGTAGCGAGTCCGTGTCCTTCTGGTCCGGCCGCAGCTCCGCCGACGGCGGCTTCTCGATCGACGAGCGCGGGATGCGCTCGCCGCCGCGATTGATCTCCGCGGCGAGCTCGTAGACCATCGTCTTCGGCACGTCGGAGAGCAGCGCGTAGCCGCCCGCCATGTCGCCGTAGAGCGTGCAGTACCCGACGGCGATCTCTGACTTGTTGCCGGTCGACAGCACGAGATGCCCCGACGTGTTCGACAGCGCCATGAGGATCGCGCCCCGGATGCGCGCCTGGAGGTTCTCCTCCGCCGGGGACGGCACCCCGCCCAGCACCGACGGCAGCGTCTCACGGTAGGCCTCGAGCACCGGTCCGATCGGCACGACCTGGTAGGAGATGCCGAGCCGCCGCGCGAGATCCTCGGCGTCGCGCAGGCTTCCCGCGGACGAGTACGGCCCCGGCATCGCCACGCCGTGGACACGCTCGGGACCGAGCGCCTCGGCGGCGAGCGCGGCCGTGACGGCGGAGTCGATGCCGCCGGAGAGGCCGAGGACGGCGCTGCGGAAGCCGCACTTGCGGGCGTAGTCGGACAGCGCGAGAACGAGCGCGCGGCGCAGGCCGGCGATCGACGTCTCGACCTCCGGCGACGGGCCCCTGCCGCCGGGCACGTCGACCGTCCAGAAGTCCTCCTCGAAGCGTCGCGACGCGCCGATGAGCCGGCCGCGCGCGTCGAACGCGGTCGAGCCGCCGTCGAACACGAGGCCGTCGTTTCCGCCCACGAGGTTGCAGTGGACGAGCGGCACGCCGGTGCGCCTCGCGATCCGCTCCATCATGCGGCGCCTCAGGCGGTTCTTGCCCAGCGTGTACGGAGACGCCGAGATGTTCACATGCAGGTCCGGACGCCCGGCGGATATCTCGGCGACCGGATCCGTGGGATACAGCGGCCGCTTCCAGAACGTCTTGTCGTTCCAGATGTCCTCGCAGATCGTGACGGCGACGCGCCGGCCTCGGATCCTCAGCGTCGTCGCGCGGTCGCCCGGTTCGACGTAGCGACCCTCGTCGAAAACGTCGTACGTCGGCAGGAGGCGCTTGCGGTAGGTCGCCACGATGCGCCCGCCGCGCGCGGCGACCGCGGTGTTGTAGACGCGGCGCCCGCGCCGGCTCGCGTTCGGCAGGACGGTTCCGAAGATCCACGTCGCACCGTCGGCCTCGCGCGCGACGGCCCGCGCGGTCCGCTCGCTCCGCGAGACGAAGTCCGGCCGCTCGACGAGATCGCGCGGCGGATAGCCGCAGACGGAGAGCTCCGGGAAGAGGACGACGTCCGCGCCCTCGCGTTCGCCGCGCCGGCCGAGGGACACGATCTTGCCCGCGTTCCCCTCGAAGTCGCCGACGGTCGTGTCGATCTGCGCGACCGCGATGCGCAGCGGGCGGCGGTCAGTCAACGGTCAGCGCCCGGCCCGAGAGGCGGTCCGCCGGGGTGGGCGCGGCGGCGTCCGACGCGGTCCAGATGAGGGGCAGACCCGCAGCGGCGGCGGTCGCCAGCGTTCCGATCCAGCGCCGCGAGGCCTCAACGGCGTCGACGCCCGCGGCTCCCTCGTCCGACCGGACCGTGAGATCAGCGAGCGCCATGCCGACGGTGCGCCCGAACAGCATGAGCGCCGGAACGATGGCGAAGAACGACAGGAACACGAGGAAGGCGGCGGCCCAGAGGATGCCCGCCGCGGAGGGCGTGCGTCCCGTGAGCCAGCGCGCCGCGAGGATCGCGATCGCCGTGAGGAGCAGCACGAGGGCGGCGTCGGCCGCGGCCGCCGTCCAGCGAGAAGAGAGCGGGGCGGCGGCGTGGGGGGAGGCGGCACGCGTCGCGGCCTCCATCGCGGGCGCCGGATCCGATTCGGGCGCGGCCGCGGCCACCGCGATCCGGACGTCTTGCGCTCCGGGATGCAACGGGAAATCCTGGAGGGCGCCGTCCTCCGCGGCTTCGTGGATCCGGGGCTCCTGGCTCCTCAAGGGACCGCCTGACTTCCTCGCAGCTCTCAGCTCTCAGCTCTCAGGGACGCTGCTGGACGTGGCGGACGTAGATCCGTCCCATGAGGTCGAGGTCCCCCTTCAGGTAGCGCTCCGAAAACTTCTTGTGCCGGATCGAGTCCGTGTCCTGCGGGTCGATCGATAGCACCTCGCCGAAGCTCTCGGCCGCCTTCGCGTAGAGCCCGTTCTGGAGCTGTCCGATGCCCTCGTTGTAGTAGCACCGCAGCAGGAACGACTTCGCATCCTGGTTCGAACGGTCGGCCTGGAAGATGCGCCACAGGATGGGGATGGCGGTCTCGTACTCGCCCTCGTTGTAGAGCTTGACGGCGGGCGTGAGCTCGTTGACCTTCTCCGACGCCTGACCGACCTCCTGCGAGAAGGTCGGATCGCCGTCGAACGAGGCGCTGGCGAGGCTCAGGTTCTTCAGAGCGTCGATGTAGCGCTTCTCCGCGAGCGCCTTCTGACCGTCCTCGCGGTGCTTGACGGCCTCCGGCGGCGGCGCCGCGCCGGCCGGCTTTTCGCCGGCGACCGCGGGCTCTCCGCCGGCGGCCGCCTCTCCGGCGCCGCCCGCCGCGGACTTGCTCAGCGAGGTGAGGAGCCGCTGGGCGCGCGCGTAGTCCGGACTGCTCGCGGGAATCTTCTTCAGCTCCGCGATGGTCTCCGCCACCTTGCCGTCGCGGAACAGCGACGTGGCGTGCTCGAGCGAGGCGCCGCCGCCGGCCGACGTCGGCGCCTGGGACCCGACGGCCGACGGCCCCTTGCCGGGACGCAGGAAGAAATAGAGGCCGACGACGAGCGTGAGGATCACCGCCACGCCGAGAGCCACGAGGAATCGCTTGTCGAGCGGGGCGCGGGGCGCCTTCGGGGCGGGGGCATCCTCGCGCGCGGGCGCGAGAGACTCGATCTCTGCGGGCTCCGTCGCGGCGGCCTGGGCCATCTCCTCCTCGAACACGTCGCCGGCGGGTGCGCGATGCGAGAGGTCGAGCCCCGAGGAGGGGCGCGCCAGCTGCTGCTCGATGCGGTCGAGATACGTCCGGGCGGTCTGGTCCGTCTCGTCGAGCGCGAGGACCTGGAGGAACGCCTCGCGCGCGGCGGTGAAGTCGCCCGCCTCGAACTTCTCGCGGCCCTGCTTCAGGCTGTCGGCGATGCGGCGGTTGCCCTCCGCCATCTCCTGGCGCGCCTTCTCGATCCGCCCGACGGCGTCGGAGTTGTTGATGTCGATGAGGAAGATCCGAGACCAGATCTCGATCGCCTGCTGGCGATTGCCCATGCGCGCCGCGTCGTCACCCTGCTGCAGCAGCGTCGCGATCTCGTCGTCCGCGGACGGGACCGAGGGCTCGGCGGACGGCGAAGACGGCTCGTACGACGGCTCGTCCGCGGCCGACGTGAACATCGAGGCGGCCGAGTCGGAGAACGACACCGACGCCCCGGCCGGCTCCGGCTCGTTCCAGAGGTTCGGCGGAGCACCCGTGTTTCCGCCGTGGTCGAACGTCTCGTTGGTCGTCCCCATGTCGAGCGTGAAGCTGTCGCTCGCGTCCGGCGCCCTGGTGCCGAGCGCCTCGCCGCCGATGCGCAGGGGACCGGTGACCGGATCGCGCATGCCGGGCGGAGGCGGAACGACCGTGCCGGGGGGCTCGTCGAGTGTCAGCGAGTCGAGGCTGAGATCGCCGAGGCCGCCCTCGAGGCCGGAGGACGCGGGCTCGGGCTGCATGGAGAAGGACGGCTCGGGGTCGGAATCCATGGAGAAAGACGGAGACGACGTCGCCGGCGCGTCCAGGTTGAGGCCCGGGTTCGTGGACTCGCCGACCTCCGCGGGCGCCGCTTCCTGCAGCTTCCGCTCGAGCAGGGCGACCGATGGGTGCTCGGCGTCGAGAGCGCGCATGTTCGCGAGAGCGGTCTTCGCCTCCGCGGTGCGGTGCCCCTCGAGAGCCGTGACCGCGCGCTGGCGAGCCGCCTCGAACTGCGGCTGGACGGTCTTCTTCCGGAGCGCCTTGTCGCGGATCTCCGTGGCGTTCTGGTTGCCCGGGAGCACCTGGAGCACCTGTTCGGCGGACGCCATCGCCGCGTCGAAGTCGCGGGCCGCGAAGCTCTCGGCCGCACGCACCAGCAGGCGATCCGTCTCGACCGACGCGACGCGCTCCTGGCGGGTCGGCGTCAGCGCGACGACCGACTCGAGGGCGCCGACGTCGACCGCGGCCGCCGGGTTCTTGGCCTTCTCGAGCAGCTGCCGCGCCGGCGTGAACCGCGGGTCCATCTTCAGGATGAAGTCGCAGCCGATCAGGCAGTCGTCCTGCTTGCCCTCCTTGAACAGGTTGAGGGTGTGGCGGAACGTCGACAGGATCTTGTCCCGGACCTCGCGGGGCAGGGAGGGGTTGCCGGGGTATCCCTCCGGCGCGGCCGCGCTCATGCGCGGAACCGCCGGGCGGACCGGGGGCGCGGCGTTTTCGTGCTCAAGGTGCCGCAATTATAAACTGCCGGACGAAGAACTTGCGTCCCATGCGCTCGATCATCGAATGTGTTCCGAACGTTTCCGAGGGGCGCGACGCCGTCCGAATCGGCGAGATCGCCGACGCGGTGCGCGCGGTCGCGGGCGTCCGGCTCCTCGACGTGTCCTCCGACACATCGCACAACCGCAGCGTCCTCACGCTCGTCGGGGATGCGCCGGCGATCCGGGCCGCCGTCCTCGCCCTCTTCGAGGCCGCGGTGCCCCGCGTCGACCTCCGCACGCATCGCGGCGAGCACCCCCGCATGGGGGCCGTCGACGTCGTCCCGTTCATCCCGATCCGCGGAGCGACGGTCGAGGAGTGCGTCGCGCTGTCGCGCGAGGTCGGCGCCGAGATCGCCGGGCGCTTCGGGATTCCGGTCTATCTCTACGAGGACTCCGCGTCGGCCGAGAGCCGCCGCAACCTGGCCGAGATCCGGAAGGGCCAGTTCGAGGGCTTCGCCGCCAAGATGCAGGATCCGGCGTGGAAGCCCGACTTCGGACCGGCGCAGCCTCATGCCTCGGCCGGCGTGGTCGCGGTCGGCGCGCGGGCGTTTCTCATCGCCTACAACGTCAACCTCGGCACGTCCGATCTGTCGATCGCGGACCGGATCGCGCGCGCCATCCGGCACGTCTCGGGAGGGTTCCGCTACTGCAAGGCGATGGGCGTCGCGCTCGAGGACCGCGGAATCGTCCAGGTCTCGATCAACATGACGAACTTCCGCAAGACGCCGCTCCACCGGGTGTTCGAGTGCGTGCGCTCGGAAGCGGAACGCCACGGCGTTCCGATCGTCGGTTCGGAGATCGTCGGCATGACGCCCGCGGACGCCCTCTACGCGGCCGCGGAGCACTACCTGCGGCTCGAGCGGTTCACCCCCGAGATGGTGCTCGAGACGAAGCTGTTGGAGGAGTCGTAGGGGCGAGAAATCCTTTCGGCCCGCTCGCGGTGCGGGCGGGGACAAGCCCCGCCCCTACGAACCGGAGCGCGAAGAGCCCCTCCTAGCCGCCCGCGGTCGCTGCCGGACGGTCCGAGACCGATGAGGCGGCCGCGTTCGACGGCTCCGACATCGCGGCGTGAATCGCGCGCGCGAAGTCGATGTGAAGCGCGTGTCCGGCCTTGCGGGCGTGGATCCGGCCGTGGAGCGGCGCGCCGAGCAGGGCCAGGTCGCCGATGAGGTCCAGGATCTTGTGCCGGACGAACTCGTCGCGGAAGCGCAGGGGACCCGACACGATTCCGGTGTCGTCGAGCACGACGGCGTTCTGGAGGCTTCCTCCGCGCGCGAGGCCGCGGCGACGCAGCGCCTCGACCTCCCGCGTGAACCCGAAGGTGCGCGCCGGCGCGATGCGGGCGGCGAAGTCTTCGGGGCGCAGGGAAAAGGTCAAAGCCTGTACACCGACGATGGGATGCGGGAAGTCGATCTCGTAGGTGATCGTGAGAGCAGGGCCGTCGGGCGTGAACGATACGCGGCGGTCGCCGCGGGTCACCTCGACGGATCGCGCCGGTGTCATCGGACGCACCGCGGCGTCCTGGCGCTCGAAGCCGGCGGCGTGGAAGAGTCGGACGAATGGCAGGGCGGACCCGTCCAGGATCGGGACTTCGGCGCCCTCGATCTCGATGACGCAGTTGTCGAGGCCGCAGCCGGCCGCAGCCGCCAGGACGTGCTCGACCGTGCCGATCGAGACCCGACCCCGCTGCAGTGTGGTGGCGTAGTCGAACGTGGCCGCCGAGTCGAGCCGCGCCGGAATGGTCTGGTCCGGGTGGTCGCGGCGGACGAAGATCAGGCCGTGATCGGCTGGGGCGGGCCGGAAGGTGGCCCGAACGGGGTGACCGGAGTGAAGACCGACGCCGTCGATGGAGACCGTCGTTCGGAGTGTCGCTTGCTGCCTCATGCCCTCTCTACGTTGCCCGCTCCCTCGCAGTAACAGTGCCAAGTTGCTAGCAAAGATCCAGCTTGTCTCTATGTTGTTGTACCTGAGAAGCTTAGCACATGGCCCCTTATTCCACGAAATTTCGGCAACCGGCAGAGTGGCGATCGGTTCCCTCCTCCGGCGGCCTCGGGACCGCCCTCCGGGAGGCCCGGCGCCTGCAGGTTAGACTGCCCGTCCCGACCTCATGAAGCAGGAGCGCCCCCGCAAGGACCCCCCCACCATCAAGCCCATTGCGACGAACCGCAAGGCGTTCCACGACTACTTCGTCGACGACCGGATGGAGGTCGGGCTCGTCCTGACTGGGACCGAGGTGAAGTCGCTCCGGGAGGGGCGCGCCCAGCTCAAGGACTCGTACGTGCAGTTCCGGGACGGCGAGGCGTTCCTCATCGGCGCTCACATCTCGCCCTATGGCTCCGGGTCATGGACGAACCACCTCCCCGAACGGGACCGCAAGCTCCTGCTGCACCGGCGCGAGCTCGACCGCTGGTCCAGCGCCGTGGCGACGCGCGGCGTCTCGTGCGTGCCGCTCTCGCTCTACTTCAAGGGCTCCCGCGCCAAGGCGGAGATCGCGCTCGTCAAGGGCAAGAAGATGCACGACAAGCGCGACGCGATCCGCGACCGCGAGAGCAAGCGCGAGGCGGACCGGGAGATGCGTCGACGAAGGGAGTAGCGGCGCGGCTGCACTCTCGCCATGATCATTCGCGACTTCCTGTCGGCCGATCTCGAGCGCGCCTACCAGCTCGACCAGTCCTGCTTCGAGCCGGGGATCTCGTTCACGCGCGGACAGATTCGCGACTTCGTGCGGCGACCGGGCGCGATCTCCCTCGTCGCCGAGCCGGCCGGCGACGCGCCGATGGCCGCCCTCGCGATCGGCCAGGTCTCCGGCCACCGGTCGCACGTCATAACGATCGACGTCGCGGCGGCGCAGCGGCGCGGCGGGCTCGGGCGGAGGCTGTTCGAGGAGCTGCTGTCCCGCTTCTCGGCCGCCGGCGCGAAGACCGTGCGCCTCGAGGTCGACGTGCGGAACGCGGCCGCGAGGCGCTTCTACGAGCGCATGGGCTTCGAGGAGACGCGGCGCCTGCCGGACTACTACGGGCCGGGCCGCGACGGGCTCAGGATGCTGAGGGAGCTCTAGAGCCGGGCGGCGGCTCTACGCCTTGCAGTACGACGGGATCCAGCTCTTCTCGATCACGTCCGCGGGCATGATCCCGTAGTCGAAGGCCCGGGCCTGCTCGATCATCGTGTCGACGTCGAACAGCAGGCGCGACTCGGGGATGTCGCGGTGGAATGCGCGGAACATGGGCTCGACCATCCAGCGCGACACCTTGAGGCCCACGGGCCCGATGTAGTTGCGGCGCTGTCCGACGTGGCCCATCTCGTCGGTCATGATCTCCCGCAGCAGCGCCCGGCAGCGGTCGCGCGCCTCGGGCTCGTCGGCGAAGGTCTCGATCAACGCGCGGTCGATGGCGATATAGAGCGTCAGGCCCATCAGCTCGCTGACGAAGGCCGGCGGAGACATCACCGACTCCGGAAACCACGGGAACATGCGGTAGACGCGGCCCATCCACTTTCCGAGGGGCACCCACTCGACGCGGTCGAGGTGGAACGTCCGGAACATCTCGTGGAAGAGCCGGATGTGACTGAACTCCTCGCAGAGGTGGTACTTGCTGATCCGGTCGGTCGTCGTCCGCGCCCGCTCGAGCGGCGGCACCCGGCTCCACGCGGCGGAGATGCCGACCCACTCGTGGCGCGCGAACTTGTAGAGGAACGTGAGCAGCAGCGTCTTGCGGTCGAGTGATGCAGGGTCGTCCTGCATTCGGACGTAGTTCCGGTAGAAACGCTCGGGGTCCGCGAGCGGCTTGCGCGAGCGAACCGGCTTGGCCTGGAACGCCGCGAGGATCTCGCGCTTGCGGGTGAGGTCGCGGTCGGCCTCGATCACGTCTCCGTCGCGGCGGACCGTAAAGCTCAGGTAGGACTCGAAGTTCTCGTCGCGCTCGTGCTTCGAGCGGGGAGTGAAGATCGACCGGAAGCGGCCGGGGGAAACGTCGGGTTCGGCGCTCATCGAGGTAAACGCATCCTAACAGGGCCCAAGCGCGGCGGAGCTCGCCGGGAAGATCGGGGACTCACCGGAGGTCAAGACGGGGACGGCGGCGGAAGAAGCCCGGCGGGGGCGTGACGTATTAGCGATTGCTAATATGTGGACGGCTCGCGGACGCCGCCGATCCGGCCTCGGTTCACGAGACCTTGGCGAAGCGGACCCGCTGCTGCTCGGCGTCCTGGTCCCGGCTCTGCCTGAGGAAGGTCTCGAAGGCCTCCGCCGGCAGCGGCCGCGACAGGAGAAACCCCTGGAGCTGATCGCAGTCGTGCCCCTGCAGGAACGCGAGCTGCTCCTCCGTCTCGACCCCTTCGGCGATGACCGCGAGCTCCAGGCTGCGTCCCATCGCGATGACCGCCATCGCGATCGCGGCGTCGTCCTTGTCGCCGGGGAGGTCCCGGACGAACGACTGGTCGAGCTTGATCCGGTCGATGGGAAACCGCTTGAGGTAGTTGAGCGACGAGTACCCCGTGCCGAAGTCGTCCATGGAGATGCGCACGCCCTGCTTCTTGAGACCCATGAGCGTGTTGATCGAGTGCTCGGCGTTCTGCATCGCGTTCGATTCGGTGATCTCGAGGTCCAGCTTGTCGGCCTCGAGGCCGGTCTCCGCGAGCGCCTGCGTCACCTGGCTGACGAGGTCGGTCTGCTGGAACTGGCGCGTCGAGAGGTTGACCGAGACGGTCAGCCGGGGGAAACCGTTCTCGTGCCACTTGCGGGCCTCGGCGCAGGCGGTCCGGAGCACCCAGTCGCCGATCGGGATGATCAGCCCGGAGATCTCCGCGATCGGAATGAACTCGCCGGGCGGGATCATGCCGAGCTCCGGATGCTTCCAGCGCACGAGCGCCTCGGCGCCCAGTACCTCCGCCGTCTTCAGATCGATGAACGGCTGGAAGTGGAGCACCAGCTCGTCGTTGGCCACCGCCTGGCGCAGCCGGCTCTCGAGCGACAGCCGCTCGATCGCCTTGGCGTTCATCGCCGGCGTGTAGAGCTGGTAGTTGTCGCGGCCCTGCTCCTTGGCGCGGTACATCGCGGAGTCCGCGTTGCGCACCAGCGTCTCGGCGTCGTGTCCGTCCGAGGGGTACACCGAGACGCCCACGCTCGTCGTGACGAACAGCTCGCGGCCGTCGATCCAGAACGGTGCGTGGATCGCGTCGCAGATCTTGCGCGCGATCTTGGCGGCGTCCTCCTCGGCGGTGATGCCCGGGACGAGGAGGGTGAACTCGTCGCCGCCGAGGCGCGCGACCGTGTCGCCCTCGCGCACGGATTCCTGGATCCGCTCCGCGACCTGCCGCAGGAGCTCGTCGCCGACGGAGTGTCCGAGGGAATCGTTGATGACCTTGAAGCGGTCGAGGTCCATGAAGAGAACGGCGAGCCGCTGGTTGTGCCGGTGCGCCTGCGCGACCGCGAGGGTGAGCCGGTCGTTGAAGAGGAGACGGTTCGGCAGGTTCGTGAGCGGGTCGTGGAAGGCGAGGTGCTTGACCTGCTCCTCCGCGCGCTTGCGCTCCGTGATGTCGATCGCCGTGCCCTCGATGACGGAGAGCCGCCCGTCGGGTCCCTCGATGAGGCTCTCGCTCTCGAGCACCCACACCGTGCTGCCGTCCTTGCGCTTCAGGCACAGCTCGTAGTTCGAGAGGCTCTGGCGCTCGAGCAGCTTCGCGAGCGCCGCCTCGCGGTCCTCGGGACGCAGGTAGAAGTCCCACGCCGCCTGCCGGAGGATCTCCTCGCGCGACGCGTAGCCGAAGATGCGCGCGAAGCTCTCGTTGCAGTCGAGGATGCGGCCCTCGAGCGTCGATCTGTAGACGCCGGCGAGGTTGCGCTCGAAGAGCGTGCGGTACCGCTTCTCGGAAAGCTTGAGGGCCTCCTCGATCTCTCGCCGGCTGCTCACGTCGGTCACCGTGCCGAGGGTTCGCGTGCCCGCGCTCTCGGCGCCTCCGAGAAGCGTGCCCGTGTGATGCCAGTGCAGGAGCGCGCCGTCCTTGCGCTGGATCCGGTACTCCTCGAAGAACGGCTCGCCTGTCTCCCAGTGGCGGTCGAGCGCCGCCTGGACGCGGCCGCGGTCCTCCGGGTGGATCGCGCGGTGCCACGCCTCCATCGTGCGCGGGAACTCGCGCTCTTCGTAGCCGAGGATCCGGTCCACGTCCCCGAACCAGGAGATCTCGCCGGTCTCGCGCACGCATTCGTGGACGAGATCGCTCGACATCATCGCGGCGCGCCGGAACCGCTCCTCCGACTCCCGCAGCGCCTGCTCCGCGCGGGCCTTCTCGGCGAGGTCCCGCACGAACACCGTCGTGAGGCGCTTGCCGTCGCGCGCCAGCTCGCCGAACGACAGCTCGAGCGGCAGGACGCGGCCGCTTGCGTGCCGTCCAGTCGTCCCGTGGCGCACCGCGGCACCGTCCTCGCCGGCGCGCGGACGGTGCGGCCGGTACTCCGGGATCAGCGACGTGACGGGCTGGCCGATCAGGGCCGCGACGGGGTAGCCGAAGAGCTGCCCGGCGGCCTGATTGACGAAGAGGAGCGTGCCGACCGCGTCGAGAGTCAGGATCGCGTCGGGAGCGGACTCGGCAAGCGTGCGGAAGCGCAGCTCGCTCTCCGAGAGGGCGCGCTGCGCGCTGCGCCGCTCGCGGCGGATCTGCGCCTCGCGCAGCTCGCGCTCGAGGATCGGGCAGAGACGCACGAGGCTCGCGCGTGGAATGCAGTTCTGCGCGCCCGCCTTCATCGCGCGGATCGCCGTCTCCTCGCCGAGCGCCTCGGAAACGATGAGAAACGGAATGTCGAAGTCGCGTTCCTTGAGCAGGGTGATCGCGTCGAACGCGCTGAGATGCGTCGCCGACAGATCCGAGAGGACGACGTCCCACTCACCGCGGGACAGCGCGGCTTCCATCTCCTCGC
>DATBBK010000162.1:0-6688 GCA_036271035.1 Thermoanaerobaculia bacterium
TGGCGGATCTTCGCGGGCTGCTGAAGGCACTTCGTGAAGAGGGCTGCCAGGTGCTCGACAAGGTCGAAGACTCGGAGGTCGGCAGCTTCGGCTGGGTGATGGATCCCGAGGGGAACAAGGTCGAGCTGTGGCAACCGGCGGAAGGTCGATAGTCGGTAGTCAACAGTCGGAGTCGGTACCAGGACTGTCGCCTCGCTCGTCCGGACATGAGCCCGAGCCTTCGCTACTACCACGGTACGCGCGCAGATCTGAAGTCGGGCGACCTGGTCGAGGCCATCGCGCCGTCACGCGCCGGCGGTTCCGACGAGACGCCGGTTGTCGTTCGCCTGACGACGATTCTCGACGAGGCGATCTGGGACGCGGAGACCGCGGACGGCGACGGCTCTCCGAGAGTGTACGTCGTGGATCCCCTCGGCGAGGTCGAGGAGCGGCCCGATCGGAACTCCTCCGGCCATCCGTCGATGTCCTTGCGGTCGCGCGATCCGTTGCGGGTGGCCGGCGAGGTGCGCGAGTGGCCGCTGTACCACGGGACGCGCGCCGATCTGAGGCCGGGAGATCTCATCGAGCCGGGCCACACGCCGAACTTCGGCGAGCGGACGCGGACGACGCGGTACGTGTACCTGACCCGCACGCTCGATGCCGCCACGTGGGGAGCGGAGCTCGCCGACGGCGACGGACGCGGGCGCATCTACGTCGTCGAGCCCACCGGTCCGATCGAGGACGACCCCAACCTGACGGACCGGAAGTTCCGCGGCAATCCGACGAAGTCGTTCCGCTCGCTCGAGCCGCTTCGGGTGACGGCCGAGATCGGGGATTGGAAGGGACACTCGCCGGAGGCGCTGACGGCGATGAGGGAGAGCCTCGAACGACTGAAGCGCCTCGGCACGGCGCAGATCATCGAATGACGCTGCCCACTATCATTGTGCTTCGCAGGAGGAGATCCGCATGAACCGCATCCGCCGCGTCCTCCTCGCTCTGACGGGTCTCTCGATGGCGCTCGCCGCGTCGTCCTCGTCGCCGCTCACATCGGAGACCAGGCGCACGCCGCAATTCGAGAATTCCCACGTCAAGGTATGGAAGTCGCTCATTCTTCCCAACCAGCCGCTTCCACCGCATCGCCACGAACACGGCCGGGTCATCGTCGCGCTCCAGGGCGGCACGATGAAGATCGCGGAGGTCTCGGGCCGCTCGGACACGCAGGTCTGGGAGACAGGCCGCGCCTACTGGCTTCCCGCCAATCCACCCGGCACGATGCACTCCGACGTCAACGTCGGCGACAAGCCGATCGAGGTGATGGTCGTCGAGGTCCAGGACGACGAGTAGGGGCGGCGACGGTGGGCGAAGAGCGGAAGCGGCTGGTATCGGGTGTCGGCGTCTCTCGCCGGCTGGGAACGCTGGCCGCCCTCGTGATTCTGGCGGCGCATGCCTCGTGCGCGTCGACTCGCGAGAGCACTCCCGAGGCCGTGTCGGGCTGTTACCAAGTGCACCTGACCGCCTGGCAGCCGGCGATGCCGCTCGGCGGAGATGCGGAGTTCGTCACGCCTCCCGACCGAATGAACCTGACACTCGATACGTCGGAGCATCCGTGGCGCAAGGGCAGCTTCGTGGTCCGACCGGCGCCCGGCAGCCGGGACACGATTCACACGTCGGGCGAGTGGGTCCTTTCCGACGAGAAGCTCGAGATCCTCTGGACGAACGGCTTCAGCGGTCTCACGATGGACCTGTCCCCGACGCGCCACGGTTTCCAGGGAATCGCACGAACGTTCTGGGACTTTCCGCGGGCGACGCAGACGGCCGGCGTCGAGGCCACGCGTGCCTCATGCGGCGAGTAGGGATGGCGTGGTCCTTCACCGCGTCGTCCTTCCCGCAACGCGGCGATAGTGTGCTCGGCGGCAAGCTCGAGAAAGGGATGCGCATGAAGGTTGATGACCGACTCGCTCGCGTCGTCACGCGCCTGCTCGTCGCGTGCCTCGTCGTCCTCGGCCTTCCGCCGCGCTCCCTCGCGGCCGCGGCCAACCCCGCCGACCACGCGCTCCTCGACCAGCTCGCGGGCTCGTGGGTTCTTCGCGGCACGCTCGCGAAGAAGACGACGACTCACGACGTGACCGGCGCCTGGATCCTCGACGGGCTCTATCTCCAGCTGCACGAGCGCTCGCGCGAGATGGATGCGAAGGGCAAGCCCCAGTACGAGGCGGTCATCCTCCTCGGCATCGACGAGGCGACGGGCGAGTACCAGGTCCTGTGGCTCGATTCGACGGGCGGCGGAGGTCTGACCTCGTCGGCGTTTGGCCGCGGCAAGCGGGCCGGCGATTCCATTCCGTTTCTGTTCCGCGATCCGGACGGGACGATCTCCTTCAGCAACGTCTTCGCGTACGACGCGGCCGCGCGGGAATGGACGTGGCAGCTCGACAACGTTCACAAGGATGGGACCCACGTGCCGTTCGGCCGGGTCCGCCTGACGCGACGGTAGTGGATTAGTGGATGCAGACGACATCCCCGTCTTCGGAGAGCCGGAGCCGGGCGCGACGTACGTCCTGCGCCCCGGCGGGTACGCGGTGATCTTCGACCGCGAGGGCCGCCTCGCCGTGGTCGCGACCGCGGAGGGCCTGCACCTTCCGGGCGGAGGGCAGGAGGCGGGCGAGACGCCCGAGATCGCCGCGATCCGCGAGGTCGCGGAGGAGAGCGGCCTGCGCGTCGCGCTCGAGGAGACAATCGGCGTCGCGGACGAGTTCGTCTTCGTGCGATCGGAGAACACGCATTACCGCAAGCGGTGCTGGTTCTTCCGGGCGATGGTCGTCGGAACGGGCGCGCCGAGCGAGCCCGACCACGAGTTGCGGTGGATGACGGCGGCCGCGGCCCTCGAGGGTCTGCATCACGACAGCCAGCTGTGGGCCGTGCAGAAGGCCCTGGGGACGCCGCGCTCGTGAGAGGGACCGAGGCGTCGCGCGTCGCTCGGTCGTGACCGGGCGCGTCGACTTCTCCGCGATTCGCCATCGGGATGAGGCTCGCGATGCGGATCGTTCAATGGATTGAACGTCCGTCCGCCGCGTTCATCCATGCCGCGTTGTCGTAGCGCCTGAACCCCCGGCCACTGCCCACGTATGAACAGCCAGCAGACCGCGATGAGACGATGAGCGCCAACGCCTTCGGAACGAGAGCGATCCGGATCGCAACCCCGAGCCATGCGGCCTTCGCCGGCGTGATGATCGGCCTGGGGATCCTCGGCCTCGTGAAGCGCGACTTCACCGCGGGGTTCGGGCCGGTTCCCGACGGCGCGCCAGCGCGGACCGCGCTGATCTACCTGTGCGCGCTCGTTCCGCTCGTCTGCGGCATCGGCCTGGTCGTCGGGCGCACGGCGGCCGCCGCCGCGCGCGCGCTGCTCGCGTACTACCTGTTCTGGCTGCTCGCGGTGCGAGTGACCTACTTCGCCGTCGTCTCGAGCGCGATCGACGGCTGGTACTCGTGGTGCGAGACCGCCGTCATGACGGCCGGGGCGTGGGTCCTCTTCACGTGGCTCGCGACCGAGGCGGACCGGCGCCGCCTGGGGTTCGCCGCGGGCGCGGGCGGCGTGCGCGTCGCCAGGGTGCTCTACGGCTTCCCGCTGATCCTCTTCGGCATCGCGCACTACCTCTATCTCGAGGCGACGGCGCCGCTCGTTCCCGACTGGCTGCCGTGGCACGTCGGCTGGGCGTACGTGACGGGGGCGACGTTCATCCTGGCCGGCCTGGCCATCCTCACCGGCGTTTGGGCGCGTCTCGCGGCGACGCTGTCGGTCTGGCAGATGGCGCTGTTCGCGCTGCTCGTCTGGGTCCCCCGGGCGTTCGCCGGAGTCCTGAGCGCGTTTCAGTGGGGCGAGTTCTACACGACCGTGGCGCTCGTCTCCGCCGGCTGGATTGTGGCGGACTCCTATCGCGGCGTTCCGTGGTCCGCGGCGCGGAGCGGGCCGAGCCGCGAGCCGCTGGTCGCGAGTCGCTAGCCGCCAGAGATCGCCCGGCCGCATCGCGGCGCCCGGCAGCTCAGACCCCGCAGCCATTCGCGAAGACCGGATGTAGTCTCGGACGCGATTGCGGCAGGGAGGCGTCGATGCTCGTCGAATCGTGCATTCCGGTGATCCCCAGCGCCGATCTGGAGAAGAGCCTTCGCTTCTGGGTGGACGGCCTCGGTCTCACGATGGATCGCCCGATGCGGCGCGACGGCCGCCTCGTCGGCTGCATGGTCCACGACGAGCGGCTCTCATTCTGGCTCAACCAGCGCGCGGGCGTCCCGGAGAAGCCGGAGAACTACGAGGGCGTCAAGCTCTACTGGTCGCCGGCCGACATCGCGGTGGTGCGCGAGCGTCTCGCGGGGCTGGGCTTCGCCGTGTCGGAGATCGTGGACCGCGACTACGGGCAGACGGAGTTCTTCGTCACGGACGACGACGGCTTCTCGCATACCTTCGGCGTCGCGACCGCGAAGCGCGACTAGCGCGGAGGACGTTTCGATGGCATCGATCATCTCCGCGGCCCCGCAGTTTCTGGTCGACGACCTCGAACGATCGCTCGCCTTCTACGAGGACCGTCTCGGCTTCGCGCGCGACTTCGTCTACGAGGGCTTCTACGCGAGCGTGTCGCGCGGGGGCGCCGTCATCCACCTGAAGTGCGCGCCGAAGCTCGCCGCCGAGCGCGCCCACAGAAAGGCGGAGGAGCACCTCGACGCGTACGTCGCCGTGTCCGGAGTCGAGGAGCTGTACGCGGAGCTCGCCGGCCGCCGTACGCCCATCGCGCGCCCGCTCGAGCGGCGGCCCTGGGGCGCGCGGGACTTCTACGTCGAGGATCCGGACGGGTATGTCCTGTGCTTCTCGGAGAGCGCATGACGCGGAGCGAGATCGCCGAGAGCGTGCGGCGCGCGCTGGTCGAGCGGGCCCTTCGCGCCTACGAGGATGCGGGCGTGCTCGGTCTCTGCGAGGAAGGGCGATGGGAGGCCGCTGTGGACGCGATGAAGTCGCTGGACCTCGACTCGATCCCCGAGCCGGCCGATCCGCCCGAGCGCTAGCCGAGCGCGAGGCCGCGCAGGCGGCGCACCAGCTCGTCGACGAGCGGCGAGTCGGCGCTCTCCGGCCCGAGCACCGCGCGGAGAACCAGGCCCGGCAGCGGCGGGTTGACGCGCACCTCCGCGAAGACGCCGTCCGCGAGCTCCTGTTTCACCGCGTGCGCCGGCAACAGCCCGAGCGCGCGCGACGCCGCGCCGCCCGTGAGAATGCCGCGCTTCACGCCCTCGACGCTGCCGAGGACCTGCGTGCGCGGCGGCGGCGCGCCCGCGGCCTCGAAGTGGCGGCGGAGCGCATGGTGATAGTCGCCGGCGGCGTCGCTCATGTAGAAGTCGCAGCGGCGCAGCTCGTCGGCGGACGCCTTCCGTCGCACGCCGCCGCCCGCGAGCGGATGCGCCGGCGCTCCGAAGATGACGAGGCGCGCCGTCGCGAGCGCGGACTCGTCGGAGGCGTCGCTCCCGCCGCCGCCGACCTCGAGGACCAGGCCGAGGTCGCTCTGCCCGGCCGTAACGCTCTCGCGGATCTCGGCGCAGACGCGCGCCGCCACCTCGAGGCGCACGCCGGGCCACTTCTCCCGCAGCGCCGCGAGGTGCGGCGGCAGCACGTAGGTGCTGATCGACTCGACGGCGGCGACGGTCAGCGTCGCCTTCACCTGCGACGTCACTCCGGCGAGCTGCGCGGCGAGCTCGCCGGTCAGCGCGAGGATACGGCGCGCGTAGGGCAAGAGCGCCTCGCCCGTCCGAGTGAGCGCCACGCCCTTGCCGCCCTTGCGGAATAGGTCGGCGCCGAGCGTGCGCTCTAGCGAGCTCAGCGTCTCCGACACCGTCGACTGCGAGACGCCGAGGCTGCGCGCGGCGCGGGTGTGGCCGCCGGTCTCGACGACGGTCACGAACGCGCGCAGGTGCCGGAGCTCGAGCTCGGTCTTCACCTCGCGTCTTCATACCATCGCCGCCGCCGATGCGCCGCATCGCCGTTTTGGCGCGGCGCCCGCGCTCCGGTACACGGACTCCATGAGCCAAGCCGCCGCCCGAGCCGCCCTCCTCGTCGTGGACGTCCAGCTGGGGTTCGACGACCCGAAGTGGGGCCGGCGCAACAACCCCGAGATGGAGAGGCGCATCGCGGACCTGCTCGCCGCGTGGCGCGCCGCGCGGCGTCCGGTGATGCACGCCCGCCACATGTCCACCGTGCCGGGCTCACCGCTGCGCCCCGGCCAGCGCGGCAACGACCTCAAGGAGGAGACCGCGCCGCAGGGCGACGAGCCGGTCATCGAGAAGCGCGTCAACAGCTGCTTCATCGGCACCGCGCTCGAAGAGCACCTGCGCGCGTCGGGCATCGGCGGACTCGTGCTCGCGGGACTCACGACCAACCACTGCGTGTCCACGACGGCGCGGATGGCGGGGAACCTGGGATACGCCGTCTGGGTCGTCTCCGACGCGACGGCAACCTTCGACCGCATCGGTCCCGACGGCGTCCTCTATCCCGCGGAGCTCGTGCACTCGGTGGCGCTCTCGGATCTGCACGACGAGTTCGCGAGCGTGGTCGACAGCCGAAGGGTCATCGCGGATGCGGGGAGGAGCGCATGACGGCGCATCGCCATCGGGCCGCCGCCGGCTGGATTCCGCTCTGCGCGGCCGTCCTCGTCGCGTCGGCGCCGAACGTCGC
>DATBBK010000163.1:0-4516 GCA_036271035.1 Thermoanaerobaculia bacterium
AGATCGGGCGCTACGTGCGCCTCGTCAACTACGCGTCGGGGCTGTGCATGCCCGAGATCGCCGCCATGGGCGCGTTCGAGCGGCTCGACTTCATGCTGAACGACGCGCTGTACGGAATCATCTTCCGGGACATCAACCCGCTGCGCACGCTCATCGACCAGAGCTTCTCGCGGCGCATCAACGCCGTGGCGGGCGTCGTGATCAACACGGGCGAGGACAACTACCTGACGACGGCGGACGCCGTGGAGCAGGCGCCGGCCGTCCTCGCGTCCCAGTTCATCAACGAGCGTCTGGCGAAGGACGCCGGTCTCGAGGACTGGCAGATCGGCCTCGGCCACGCCTTCGAGATCGACCCGACGCTCGAGGACGGGCTCCTTCTCGAGATCGCCCAGGCCGAGGCCGCGCGGGAGATCTTCCCCGCCGCCCCGCTGAAGTACATGCCTCCGACGAAGCACATGACGGGCAACGTCTTCCGCGGCTACCAGCAGAACGCGCTCTTCGCGCTGACGTCGGTCGCGACCGGTCAGCACATCCATCTCCTCGGCATGCTGACCGAGGCGCTCCACACGCCGTTTCTGCACGACCGCTGGCTCGCGATCGACCAGGCGAAGACGATCCGCACGAACGCGCGCCACCTCGCCGAGGAGCTGCGCTTCGCGCCGGACGGCCGGATCGTGCGGCGCGCGCGCGAGGTTCTCGGCGGCGCGGAACGGATCCTGGAGCGAGTCGCCGGGGGCGGCCTCTTCGAGGCGCTCGCCTCCGGCGTCTTCGCCGATACGCGCCGGCCGGTCGACCGCGGGCGCGGGCTCGACGGCGTGGTCCGGCGCGACCCGGCATACGCGAATCCGTTTCTCGAGGCCTGGACCCGCTCCGAGATGGGAGCGCCGGCATGAGCGGCAAGCCGGTCCGCGCGTACGGCGACAAGAAGAACGACGGCGCCGTGCAGGTCTCTTTCACGCTGCCGGTGGCGAGGTCCGCGGTCGCGGTCGAGGCCGCGAAGCGGTTCGTACTGAAGATGGGCCTCCGCGAGCCGTACGTGACCCTCGCCGAGCCGATCGCGCCGGACTTCACCTACTTCGTCGTCTACGGCCGCGCGACGCACGACGTCGACCCGTCGGCCATCGCCGCCTCCGACGCGCCCGCGCCGGATCTGACGCGCGACGAGATCGACGCCGAAATCGCGCGTCGCTTCGGGCGGCGGCTGGTCGTTCTGGGCTGCGCGCTCGAGAGCGACGCGCACACGGTGGGACTGGACGCGATCTTCAACATGAAGGGCTTCTCGGGCGACTACGGCCTCGAGCGGTACCACGGGTTCGACGCGCGCAACCTCGGCGCGCAGGTGCCGGTCGCAGAGGTCGCGCGGCAGGTCCGCCAGGCGTCCGCGGACGCGGTCCTCGTCTCCGCGACGGTCACGCAGAACGACATCCACGTGCGCCACATGACCGAGCTCGTCGACATGCTCGAGGCGGAGGGACTGCGCGACCGCGTCGTGCTCGTCGCCGGCGGCGCGCGCGTGGACCACGCGCTCGCGCAGGAGCTCGGCTACGACGCCGGCTTCGGGCCCGGCACGACGCCCTCCCGCGTCGCATCGTTTCTCCTCGAGGAGATCGCGCGCCGGCAGGAGCCCGGGAGCGTCCGTTGAGCCAGCGTGTCTTGCTCCGTCTCCGCGTCGGCGCCGAACAGGCGCACTACGGGGGCGGCCTCGTCGACGGCGCCTTCGTCCTCAAGCTCTTCGGCGACGCCGCGACCGAGCTGCTGATCCGCCACGACGGGGACGAGGGGCTCTTCCGCGCGTACTCCTCGGTCGACTTCCTCGCGCCGGTCCACGGCGGCGACTACGTCGAGGTCGAGGCGGAGATCGTCCGAGTCGGCAGGACGTCGCGCGAGATGCGGTTCGAGGCGCGCCGCGTCATCTCCCCGGGCGAGGGTTCCTCCGCGACGGTCCTCGACCCGCCCGAGGTCGTCGCCCGCGCGACGGGGACCTGCGTCGTTCCCCTGTCCAGGCAGCGGAGCCGCTCCTGACCGACGCCCTCCTCGTCACGGTCGCCGGCATCGGCGCGGAGGTGACCCGCGCGCAGCAGCCGCACCTGCCCCTGCTCCCCGACGAGGTCGGCGAGGAGTACCGGCGCGCGTACGACGCCGGCGCGACGATCGGCCACATCCACGGCCGGCGGCCCGACGGAACGCCGACGCAGGACCGCGAGACGTTCCGCGCCTACGCGCAGGCGATCCGGGCGCGCTGCCCGATCGTGCGGCAGTTCTCGACCGGAGGCGCCGTCGGGATGGGCGTCGCGGAGCGGATCGAGGCGCTCGACCTGCGCCCGGAGATGGCGACGCTGACGCTCGGGACGTGCAACTTCGGCGACGACGTCTTCGAGAACTCGCTGCCGACCATCCGCACGATCCTCGAGCGCATCCGCGCGCACGGCATCGTGCCGGAGCTCGAGATCTTCGACGACGGCATGCTCGCCACCGCGGACGTCCTCTTGGCGAAGGGCCTCTTGACGCCCCCCGCTCACTTCGACTTCGTCCTCGGCGTCCCGGGCGCGGCCGCCGCGACAGCTGAGAACCTCACGCATTTCGCGCGGTCGATCCCGCCGGGCTGCACGTGGACCGTGGCGGGGATCGGCCGGCGGCAGACCGCGATGGCGACCATGGCGATCGCGATGGGAGGGCACGTGCGCGTGGGCTTCGAGGACAACATCTACTACCGCAAGGGCGAGCTCGCGGAGTCCAACGCGCGGTTCGTCGAGCGCGTGGTGCGCATCGCGCGCGAGGTCGGGCGCGAGCCGGCGACGATCGACCAGGCGCGCGCCATCCTTCGGATTCCGACTCAGGGTGTCGCATGAGCACGCCCGCCGCCACGCCCCGTCCCGCGGCCGCCCCGCACGTGGAGCCCGAGCTCTCGCGAGGCCTGAACCTCTGGGACTCGACCCTCGTCGTGCTCGGGCTCGTGCTCGGCGGCGGCATCTTCCTCACGCCCGCGTCCATCGCGAAGGCGATCCCGTCCACGACGGCCATCCTGGCCGCCTGGATCGTCGGCGGTCTCCTCTCCGTCATCGGCGGCTTCGTCTACGCCGAGATGGGCGCCATGTTCCCCCGCGCCGGCGGGATGTATCTCTACTTCCGGGAGGCCTTCGGTGAGCTGCCGGCGTTTCTCTACGTGTGGCTCGCGTACTGGGTGATCCAGGCGGGCGCGAATGCCGCCGTGGCGGTCGGCTTCGCGACGTACTTCTCGGTGTTCTTTCCGGGGCTCTCGACCTCGCGCATCGTCGCGAACGTCGGGCCTCTCCCGATCTCTGCCGGGCAGCTGGTCGCGGTGGTGCTGATCCTCGCGCTGTCCGCGACGCATTACATCGGCGTCCGGAGAGGCGTGCGCATCCAGGGTCTGTTCACCCTGCTGATCGTCCTGGCGCTGCTCTGGCTCTCGGTGGGCGGACTCGTCGCCACGCCGTCGGCGCCCGCGGCGGGCACCGCAGTCGCCGCCACGCCGGCGTCTCCGCTTCCCGTCACGCCCGCCGGTTTCGGGATCGCCATGATCGGCGTCTTCTGGTGCTTCTACGGCTGGAGCGACATCGTGGCCGTCGCCGGTGAGGTAAAGCGCCCCGAGCGCAACCTCCCGCTCGCCCTGATGGCCGGCACCGGCCTGATCTTGCTGCTCTACGTCACCGTCAACTTCGTGTTCCTGAGGGCCATCCCCGCCGCCGAGCTGGCGACGGTCGAGCAGCCGGCGGCGCTCGCGGCCGAGCGGCTGTTCGGCGCGGGCTCGAAGGTCGTGATCTCGTTCGCCGTGACCGCCGCGGCCGCGGGCTGCGTCTCCGCCGGGCTGCTGCTCGGCCCCCGGGTCGTGTACGCCCTGTCGAAGGACGGCCTGTTCCCGAAGGCATTCGGACGGGTGCACCCGCGCTTCCGCACGCCGGGATTCGCGATCGTGATCCAGGCGATCTGGACGTCGCTGCTCTGCTTCTCCGGCCGCTACGATCAGCTCTACACGTACTCCATCTTCGCCGTCATCCTGGCGTACGCGGGGACCGGAGTCGCGCTCTTGATCTTCCGGCGCCGCCTCCCGGACCTTCCCCGTCCCTATCGCTGCTCGGGCTACCCGATCGTCCCGATCGTCTTCGTGGTGACGTCGCTGGCCCTGGCCGCCAACACGATCCGCGAGCAGCCCCGCGAGACGCTCACCGGCGTCGGGATCCTGCTCCTCGGGCTCCCCGTCTATTTCTGGATGCGGCGCCGCCTCTCGAACGCGCCGGCGGAGTCGCGGTGAGGCGCGCACTCGCGTTCGGGCTGCTCGCGCTGGTCGGTGCCGCCTCGCCGCCTCAGACGCCCGAGACGACTGCGGCGACGACGCTCACGGGCTTCTCGGCGCCGCGCACCGGCTGGCAGCGCGACTACGAGAAGCGGTTCCTCGCGATCCCGCGCGGCGAGGAGTGCGACGCGACCCTCCGCGAGCTGACGCGGACCCCGCACCTCGCCGGAACGGAGGGCAACGCGCGCGTTGCCGACTGGCTCG
>DATBBK010000164.1:0-14777 GCA_036271035.1 Thermoanaerobaculia bacterium
CATGACGTCGATCGAGCCGTAGCGGAGATAGCCGACGCCGAGCACCAGGCGTTCGATTCCCCACAGAAGGAACGACGACGCCAGGATCGCGCGGCCGCCGGCGGACCCCGGGATGAGCGCGAACGCCGCCGCCGTGAGCAGGTACGCCGCGCCGCGCACGAGCGAGACCGGCGCGGCCCAGCCGCCCTCCGGCGAGACGGGATACGCCGAGAGCCACCACGCGATGGCCACGATGGGAATCGACCACAGCATCTCGACCGGGCGGGCCCTCGCCTTCTCGTTGCGGAAGCGCCACACGCCGCGCAGGAGGAAGTAGACGTGCCCGAACATCGCGCAGACGAGGAGGAGAAGCACGAAGCGGGTCGCGCCGACGCTGGGCGAGAGGATGAGCCAGAGCAGGGCGAGGCCCGCGAGGAAGAAGCCCCACGACGCGATCCAGTCGAGGAAGGCCGGCCGGCGGAACTTGCGGTACAAAAGCAGGAACACCACGAACAGCAGGACGGTCCCGGCCGCCTGGACGAGGAGAGAAAACAGGTAGCCCTGCAGCATTGGCGTTTTCAACGATTTTAGCAGGCGCGTCGGGCGGGATCCGGCGTACCGGCGAGCCCGGGGAACATATTAGTGAGGGCTAATATGTTCGGCCCCCGGACGAATCGCCGCTCCGGCCGGTCGGTCGCCTGCGTACAATCCGCCGATGCCGGAACCGGTGGCCGTGATCGCGCCGCGCGTGCGCGACGCCCGAGACGCGGCGCGGCGGCTCGAGGCGCAGCCCCTCGCCGGCGCTCCCCTCGTCCCCTGCACGCCCGCGTCGTACCTGCGGCTCGAGTCGGGGCCGTCCCGGATCGTGCTGTGCGCGCCCGCGGGTGAGCCGGACCGCGCGGCGGCGTTCCTGCGCCGCTGGGCGGATCGCCTGCTCTGGCCCGCCCCGCCCTCCGACCTGCATCGCGCGATCGACGGGATCCGCCCGGCGATCCGCTCCCCGCGGCGCCTGCGTGGCCCGCGCCCGGCGGCGCCGCGCCGGCGGCACGCGTCCGCCCGGCTGCTTGAGGGAACGGTCGACGCACCTCGCGCCGCGGCGGCGCTCGAGGCGGGAGAGCCGCTCGACTGGATCGTCGAGAGCGCGCGCCACGTACGGCTCGACGCGCGCGCGCTCTCCGAGCTCGCGTCGCGCGGGGTGCGGTGGTCGGCGCTCGAGCCGGTCGAGCTCGTCGGCGTCTACGGCCCGGCCTCGCTGGCTCGATCGCGAGCGAGCTGGGCGCGGGGGCTCCCGCGCGGCGTTCCCTTCTGGAGCCAGGGGCCGGGCGGCTGAGACCGGAGCCCCAGCGCCCCCGGTTCTCTCCGGCGCCGGCCTCGTGGACCCTGGCCGCGCGTCAGCTCCGGCGCGACTCGCCCCTCACGCCTCCGCCTCGTCTCGCCATCCGTACGCCTCGGCGACGATCTGGATCGGGTGCTGGACCGTCCGGCCCGTGCCCTGCCTGATCTGGACACCCGCGAGCGGACAGTCGGAGGCGATGCGATCCGGCTTCTCGGCGCGGACCGCCTCGAACACGGGCCGTCCGATCGTCATCGAGATCGGGAAGTACTCCGTCTTCATGCTCCACGTGCCGTCGTGCGCCGTGCACCGCTCGACCGTGACGACCTCGGCGCCCGGGATGAGCTGCAGCAGGTCGCGCGACTTGAAACCGGCGTCCTGCACGCGGAGATGGCAGGGGACCTGGTAGACGACCCTGCCCGGCGAGTGTTCGAAGTCCGTCGCGAGCCGTCCCGCGGCGTGGCGCCCCACCAGGTACTCGCAGAGATCGCGCGTGGCGCCGGCGACCTCGCTCGCCTCGGACTCCGCCCCGAGCGCCGGATACTCCGCCCGGAGCATAAGGCTGCACGTCGGCGCAGGCGAGACGACGGTGTAGCCCGCGCGCACGAACGGCAGGAGCGCGGCCACGTTGTCCCGGCGAGACTCGCGGGCCGCGTCGAGGTCCCCGCTTTCGAGAAATGGCATCCCGCAGCAGCGCTGCGGCGGAACGGCGATCTCGCAGCCGTTTTTGTCCAGGACCGCGACCGCGGCCCGGCCGATCTCGGGGTTGTTCGCGTTGACGGAGCAGCCGACGAACAGGGCGACGCGATCCCGCGCGGGCGCGCGTCCCTCCGGCGCCGTGGCTCCGCCCCGCCGCCGCCACCACTCGTGGAACGTCTCGTCGGCCCACCGCGGCAGCAGGCGGTCGCGGTGGACGCCGAGCGCCTTCTCCATGAGCACGCGGAGGGGCCGAACCTCGTTGAGCGCATTGACGACCGGCGCGATCGGCGAGGCGATGCGTCCGAGCGCTTCCGTGGACGCCAGCACGCGCTCGCGGAAGCCCGGCTTGCCGTCGTTCTTCACGCGCGCGGCGCGGTCGCGAATCACGAGACGCGGAACGTCGACGGCGGCCGCGTGCGGCGGCCGGTACGGGCAGTGCGGGAGACAGAGCCGGCACTCGTAACAGAGATCGGAGAAATCGACGAGGTCGCGGTCCGGGAGGTCGCCGGCCTCGCCCTCGACGTCGGGACGGTCGAGCGCGCGGAAGAGCACGTCGAAGGACGGACACAGGTTGTAACAACGGCGGCACCCGTGACAGACCTCGGCGACGCGCCGCATCTCGCGGTCCACCGCGGCGCGGTCGAAGAAGCCGGGCGAGGACGGGTCGAGACGCGACGCGCGATCTTCGTCCGGACTCGCGAGCTTCATCGCGTTCCCTCCGTCGTCGGTG
Source organism: Thermoanaerobaculia bacterium (assembly GCA_036271035.1). Taxonomy (GTDB): domain Bacteria; phylum Acidobacteriota; class Thermoanaerobaculia; order UBA5066; family Gp7-AA6; genus DAHUXD01. The sequence goes on from DATBBK010000164.1 coordinate 2,742, forward strand.
TCGGGCAAGAATCCCTATCGTACTCGCCGCGTTAGAATCGCTTCGCTTGGCCACCGAAACCGCGCCGCCAACCCTCGCCGGGAGGGACTTCCCTCTCGGCGAGCCCGGGTTCACGTACCAGGATCTCCACAGGGACGACCGGCTCGCGGATCTGGACCGCGCGTTCCTCGAGCGGCTCGAGATCGAGGACGCGCCCCTCGCCCAGCGCCTCCGGAGCTATCGCGCCGATCCCGCCGCCTTCGATCCCCTCTCCCGCTCGAAGCTGCTCGTCGACGCCGCGCGTCCGCTCGGCCGCTTCGTCGCGCGGCTCTTCGGCATCGAGGAGGAGTGGAAGCGGCAGGCCGCACCGGCGCTCCGCGACGGCGTCCTGTTCCGGTTCCGCCGGGACTTCCTCGTCCGCCGCGTCGCGCGCGCGAAGCGGCCCGAGCCGCTCGACGCCGCCGCGATCGCGGCCGCCCGCGACGCCGGCCGCGCCGTCGAGTCGCTCCAGCCGGCGCTCCCCTGGCGCGAGGACCCGGAGCTCGCGACCTCCGAGATGGCGGTCCGCCTCCTCGAGCTCGAGTCCGAGTTCCTCGCCGCGATCCGCCAGAAGAAGATCCCCGAGGTGTCGGAGGGCGCGCGAGCGCTGGCGCGCGAGATTGGGGTCTCAGCGGCCGCGTCCGGCCTCGCCCCCGCGCCCCCCGACGACGACGAGGGGCTGCTGAAGCTCCTCGAGTCCCTGCTCGAGCGTTACGCCGTGTGGTGCAAGGTCCGGAGAGAGGTCCCGGAGTTGTCCGCCGAGATCCGCGACTGGTCGTCCTTCCGGCTGCCCGAGTCGCTCGACTACCAGCACCTCGTGGAGACGGACCGCCCCCGGCCCGACCTGCCGGAGGAGCGGATCGGGCCCGAGCGGCGACACCGACGTCGCGAGGGATTCAAGCTGACCGACCCGCGGATGACGCGGCGCGAGGTCCTCGGCGAGACGCACTACTGCCTGATCTGCCACGACCGCGAGAAGGACTCGTGCTCCAAGGGCTTCTTCGACGCGAAGACCGACTCGTGGCAGAAGAACCCGCTCGGCATCCCGCTCAAGGGATGCCCGCTCGACGAGAAGATCTCGGAGATGCACCTCCTCCGCCGCGAGGGGGACTCCATCGGCGCGCTCGCGCTCGTCTGCGTCGACAACCCGATGTGCCCGGGCACGGGCCACCGGATCTGCAACGACTGCATGAAGGGGTGCATCTTCCAGAAGCAGGACCCGGTCAACATCCCGCAGGCGGAGACGGGCGTCCTCACGGACGTCCTGTCGCTGCCGTGGGGGGTCGAGATCTACGGGCTTTTGACGCGCTGGAATCCGCTGAATCCGGACCGTCCGTACCCGGTGCCGTACACGGGTCGCAAGGTGCTGGTCGTCGGGTTGGGCCCCGCCGGATACACGCTCGCGCACTACCTCCTGAACGAGGGGTGCGGCGTCGCCGGCGTGGACGGGCTGAAGATCGAGGCGCTCCCGGCGGACTGGACCGGGGCGGACGGCCAGGGCATCCGGCCGATCCGCGACTGGTCTGAGATCGCATCGCCGCTCGACCGCCGCCCGCTCGCCGGATTCGGCGGCGTGTCGGAGTACGGCATCACCGTGCGCTGGGACAAGAACTTCCTGACGCTGATCCACCTCACGCTCGCGCGCCGGGGGCGCTTCGCCATCCTCGGCGGCGTCCGCTTCGGCGGCGCGCTCTCGATCGAGCAGGCGCTCGACTCCGGCTTCGACCACGTCGCGATCGCGGCCGGCGCCGGACGCCCGACGGTCATTCCGCTGCGCAACAACATCATCCGCGGCATCCGGAAGGCGTCCGACTTCCTGATGGCGTTGCAGCTCACGGGCGCGTTCAAGGAGGAGGCGCTCGCGAACCTGCAGATGGAGCTGCCGGCGGTCGTGATCGGGGGCGGCCTGACCGCCATCGACACGGCGACGGAGCTGCTCGCGTACTACCCGCTGCAGGCCGAGAAGACGCTCGCGCGCTACGAGGCGCTCTGCGCCGAGCGCGGCGAGACGGCGGTCCGCGCGACGTTCGACCAGGAGGAGCGGGAGATCCTCGACCGCCTCCTCTCGCACGGCCAGCAGGTCCGCGACGAGCGCGCGCGCGCCCACGCGGCCGGCGAGGCGGCCGACCTGTCGCGCCTCTGCCGGAGCTGGGGCGGCGTCTCGATCGCCTACCGGCGTTCGATGGAGGAGTCGCCCGCGTACCGGCTCAACCACGAGGAAATCATCAAGGCGCTCGAGGAGGGCATCTCCTTCGTCGAGAACATGGAGCCCTCCGAGGCCGTGCCCGACGCGTACGGCAAGCTCGCCGCGGTCCGCTTTCTAAGGGCCGGCTCGGGCGAGACGGTCGAGATGCCGGCCCGCTCCCTGCTCGTCGCGGCGGGCACGACGCCGAACATCACCTACGCGAAAGAGTACCCGAGCGACGTCCCGCTGGACGCGAAGCGCCGCTTCTTCCAGCCCCACCGGGCCGTTCCCGGCGAGGGCGGCGGCTGGAGACTCGAGCCCGCGCCCGCGGAGGACCAGACGGCGTTCTTCACCGGCTACGCCCGCGACGGCCGCTTCGTCACCTTCTTCGGCGACAATCACCCCGCGTACAACGGCAACGTCGTGAAGGCCATGGCGTCGGCGAAGAACGGCTACCCCGCGATCGCGTCCGTGCTGGATCGCTCGACCCGGGCGCCCGAGGGCGAGTGGGACGCGTTCCGCCGCGGGCTCGAGGACGACCTGACGGCGAGCGTCGTCGCGGTGAACCGCCTGACGCCGACGATCGTCGAGGTCGTGGTCCGCGCGCCCGCGGCCGTCCGCAACTTCCAGCCCGGCCAGTTCTTCCGGCTTCAGAACCTCGAGTCGCGCGCGCCCCGCGCCGGCGGATCGCCCCTCCTGATCGAGCCGTGCGCGCTGACGGGCGCCTGGGTCGACCCCGAGCAGGGCCTGCTCTCGATGATCGCGCTCGAGATCGGCGGTTCGACCCGCCTCTGCTCCGTTTTGCGGCCGGGCGAGCCGGTCGTCGCGATGGGCCCGACGGGCAGCGCGACCGAGCTGCCGGAGCGTTCGACCGTGATGCTCTGCGGCGGCGGCCTCGGCAACGCCGTGCTCTTCTCGATCGGGAAGAAGGCGCGGGAGCTCGGCAACCGTGTCGTCTACTTCGCCGGCTACAAGAAGGCGGAGGACTTCTACAAGCGCGAGGAGCTCGAGGAGGCCGCCGACGTGCTCATCCTCTCCGTCGACCGCGGCGACGCGATCCCGGCGCGCCGTGCCTCCGACCGCAGCTTCGTCGGAAACATCGTCGAGGCGATGACCGCCTACGCGACGGGACGGCTCGGCGACGTCGGGATCTCGCTCCGCGACGTCGAGCGCGTCATCGTGATCGGCTCGGATCGGATGATGGCCGCCGTCGGCCGGGCCCGGAAGACGGTGCTCGCGCCGCACCTCTCCCCCTCGCACGTGGCCATCGCATCCATCAACTCGCCGATGCAGTGCATGATGAAGGAGGTCTGCGCGCAGTGCCTCCAGAAGCACCACGACCCGGTCACGGGCAAGGAGGAGATCGTCTTCTCCTGCTTCAACCAGGACCAGAAAATCGACGAGATGGACTGGGACAACCTCGCGGCGCGGCTGCGCCAAAACACCGTCTCGGAGAAATTGACAAACCTATGGCTCGATCGCCTGTTCGCGTTGGAAGATCCAAGGACGATCTAGCCGGGCCGGCTTAGACCGGATGCCGCGCCGGCGTTCACCGGATGCCGTGATCGGGGTCAGTCCTTTGTTTTTCGGAGCGACGACGCGAACGCGATAGACCCCGGCTCGTTCTGAGCTCCGAAAAATTGAGAGCTGACCCCATCGAACACGGCCTTGTCAGCCTGGGCTGCCAAGGCCGTGACTTCATGGCGCGCCGTTCGGCGCGACGCGCGCAGGCCCGACTTGCGGGCTGCCGCGTTTCACAAGCAACTAAGCAGCCGCGGGACTTGCGGGCCGATCCTCCGAGCCTCGTCAAGGGGCCGCGACGGCGTCGGATCGACCCGCTCGCAAGAACGACCCACGCGGCCAAATTCACAGCCGTGAGCGGGCGGGGGCAGCCCCCGCCCCTACGACGGTCGAAGACACGGTCGAGCCGTCGCAAAGATCGAGCTGGAACTCGCCGGGGTGCCGCGACGCGGCACTCTCTCTTAAGGGACAGCGGCGAGGAAGAGCAGGTATGGATTCACAGCGACCCCGGCCTTGAAGTTGTCGTCGTCCTCGGGCAGGCGCGTGATCGAGAAGTGCAGGTGGGAGCCGCCGATGACGTGGCCGGTCGCGCCGACGTAGGCGATGACGTCGCCCCTCTTCACCTTGTCGCCCGGGTGGACCGTCTTCACGTACCGCGACAGGTGGCAGTAGTACAGCATGTACTTGCCAGACGCGTCCTTCTGGTAGAGCGAGTTGCCCCCGCGCTTCTCGCGCCGGATCTGAAGGATCTGGCCGTCCGCCGCCGCGAGGACCGGCGTTCCCTTCGGGGCGCCGATGTCGATCGCGAGGTGCTGGGCGTGCTTCCCGCGCGAGTTCAGGAAGGAGTCGCGCAGGTTGGTCGCGTCCACGCCCTCGACCGGGATCTGGACGCCGGCCGAGAGGAGGTCCGAGAGGTCCACGTCCTCGGGCCGGATGGTCGACTCCGCCGACTTCGGCCGGAGGAACGTGCTCAGCTTGCGGGTCACCCGTTTCCAGGCGTTCACGGGGTCGCCGGGAAGAGCCTCCTCGGCCACGTCCGCCGGCTCCGGGGTCTCGGCGTCGGCCTCGTGGACGTGCGCCTCGACGACCGTGTCGAACTCCTCGCACGGCGGCTGGGGGTAGTCGAAGTAGACCGGGGGAAGGAACGGACCGTACTGGGCGGGCGCCGCGGCGACCTGCTCGGCGAGCCCGTTGGCCACCCGGGCCGACTTCGAGGAGCGACGGGCCGTCGGCGCCGTGGCCGCCGGCTTCCGCACCGACGTCCGGTGGACGTGGGAGGCCTTATGGACGGCGACGCCGGATTCGTGCTTCGAGGTTTTCGCCTCGGCGGCTGTCCCGCCGACCGCGAGCAGACACACTGCGACCGCTACACCGAGAAGGGGTTGCTTGGGCACGGGGCGATTATCTGGACCGAGTTTCGGACGGTCAAGACAAAAAGACCAGGCGCCTCAATTATTTATGTTGTTCCAGCATACGACGAATCGATATCACCAACGGGCGAAATCGAGTGCGACAAAACGCCGGGACAGCGCGTCACAGGTGACTGCGGGGCGCGTCGCGACGCGCGCGTGGACGCGATTCGCGAGACGAGCCGCGAGCCGTGAATCGCGAACGACGATCGGATGAAATATTAGTCAACGCTAATATGTCCGGAAGCGCGTGGGCCCCGGCTTACGGCTTACGGCTTACGACTCACGACTTCGGGGACTACGCGCGTTCCAGATAGCTGTCGTCGCGCGTGTCGACCTTGATGCGCGTGCCGGCCTCGATGAACTGCGGCACCATGACCTGCAGCCCCGTCTCGAGCTTCGCCGGCTTGTACGACGCGGACGCCGTCGCGCCTTTCATCCCGGGCTGGGTCTCGACGACCTCGAGCGTGACCGTGTTCGGCAGCTCGATGCCGACCGGGTTGTCGTCGTAGAAGTCCACGTGGATGGCGGTGTTCGGGAGCAGGTACTTCATCTGCTCGCCGATAACCTCGTCGGACAGCGTGACCTGGTCGTACGTGGACTGGTCCATGAAGTGGTGGCCCGCGGCGTCGGAGTAGAGATACTCCATCTCCTTCTCGTCGAGGGAAGCCTTCTCGACCCGGTCCGTCGACCCGAACCGGTGCTCGTTCATCGAGCCGGAGCGGACGTTCCGCAGCTTCGCCTGGACGAAGCCGCGGAGGTTGCCGGGCGTCTTGTGGACGACCTCGTGAACGCGGTGCAGCTCCCCGTTGTGGATGACGAGCATTCCGCTCCGCATCTGTGTCGCCGCGATCATCATGGTCACTCCCGGTGGTCGGCGGCCGTCAAGGGCCTCGCAACTATGCCCGGCGGTCTTGCCGGCCGAACAAAGACGGCGAAATCTAGCAGAAGGCGTCCCAAAGAAAAAGCCCCGGGGGGACCCCCCGGGGCGGCGCTCCGGACCGGTGGGCCGGTTAGTCGACGGATCGCGTGAGCGTGTGGGTGGGCCCGTGCAGCGGCCGCGGGTCGGAGACCACGCTCGGCATGCGGACGTTGAGCCCCCGCGAGAGAAGCCCCGCGGTCGCCATGGTGTCCCGCCAGATGGAGTAGTCGTATCCGCCCCCGCCCGCCGTCACTCCTCCGGAGGCGACCGTCGGAGGAATGTTCGGCGCGAAGAGCGTCGAGGCGACGTCGACGCGCGGGATATCCGTGCCCGCCTGCGCGTTGATCGCCAGCACGAAGTAGTCCGCGAGGATGGCGTAACCCGCCCACGTCAGGTGCACGCCGTCGTAGGCGAAGACCCCTCCGGTCAGAAACGCGCTCGTCAGGGTCACGCCGCCGATCTCGTAGCCGTGCGCGTTGACGTCCTGGAGAATCGCATGGGCGTCGACCAGCGGGCCGCTGTCCGCGGCGGCGATGACGCCGTTGTATGCGTTGACGCGGTCCTGCAGGAGCGCGACCTCGTCCGGGTAGAGGACAAATCCAGGGACGACCGTCGACGGCGGTACGAACTTGCCGTGCGGCAGCGGCTGGCCATTTCCTCCCGCCGCGACCGGGATGCCGGTCCCTCCCGCGAGCAGCGCGGAGGCCGGCAGCAGCACGAGCGAACCTTGCGGCAGAGGGCAACCCGAGTCGGGCGGAGCCGGCGTGCACGGAAAGGCCGCGTCGCCCTCGCCGAGCAGCGGCACGAGGCTTCCGCCGATGACGACCGGCTGCCGCGTCGTGGGATCCACGAGCACCGGGGGAATCGTCGTGGTGAACGGAAGCGCCGTGACGTCTGGGATGTTCGAGCGCGCGATCATGACCCCCGGCGCGACCGCCGAGATGAGCGCCTGGTAGGCCGCCGTGAAGTCGGCGACGGTCGTCAACGTGACGCCGTCGATGACGACGCCGGAGGTCGCCGCGCCCAGGACGTCGTTGTTGCCGATACCTATGGTCAGCAGCTTGGCCCCGGAGCTCGACGCCAGGTTCAAGTTTGCCTCGTCGATGGCGCTCATTCCGTCGAACGGAGATCCGGTCACGTTGCGCAGGACCAGCGCCGCGATCTGCTCGATGCCGGAGCCGGTCGGGTCGCCGTGCTTGACCGCGGTCAGGTCGATGACGTTTGCGCCCGGCATCCCGAGGTTGTCGTACGGACGCGGCAGGTTCACGTTCAGGGGTGGCCCCATCTGGGACACCGGGACGATGGAGAAGGAGGCCGGGGGCATGAACATCGGGTACAGGCACGGCTGGCCGACGAGCGGATTCGTCAGCGGGATCTCCTGGACGAGCGGCTGCTCGAAGTCCGTGATCCCGATCGCGGCCGCCAGGTCCGCCGGAGCCGAATGGATCTGGTTGCGCTGCACGAGGCAGTTGCTCTGGTATCCCGCCGCGAGGCTGTCACCGAGCGCGACGTACTTGTCGAACGCCTGCGCCGCGGCGGCGCTCGCCGCGAGGAGGGCCAGCGTCGCAACGAGCGCCAGGAATGCTTGCGATCTCTTCATGGCTTCTCCTCCGTCCTTAGAAGTTGAGCCGGAGGCCGGCCGCCAGGACCAAACCGGTCTCCGAGTAGGTCGCGAAGAAGTTGTCGGTCTGCGGGGGCTGCGTCACGTTGCGCTCCTTGAACTTGATCAGCAGGGCGCCGACGTCGAAGCCCCACTGCGGCGTGTCCCAGCCGAGGCCGGCCGAGTAGACGTTCCGATCGTTGTCGGACAGGAGCGGACCGACGTCGAAGGTGGGCTGCGGCGTGTTGTCGAAGTAGTAGCCCGCCCGCACCGCGAAGGAGCCGAACTTCTTCTCGAGACCGACGCGGTAGGCCCACGAGTCCTGCCACAGGGTCGGCCGGTGCACGTCGCGGCCGGTCAGGTCCGGGAAAAGGATGTCGAGCGACGAGAAGCGCGACCACTCGGTCCAGTCCGCCTCGAGGCCGATCAGGAAGTCTGCCGGCAGGTGGATGCCGACTCCGAGGTTGACGCTCGCTGGGAAGTCGATCGATGTCGTGACCGGGTGCTCGCCCTGCGGGAGCGACGCCGCCACGAGCCCGTCGAAGATCTGATCCCCCGTGAAGCGCTGGATGAAGTTGGCGGTGCCGTCGTAGTCGACCTTGATGTGCGAGCGGTAGGTCGCGCCGATCGACAGCGCCTCGAACGGCTTGAGCATGATCCCCGCGTTCCAGCCCCAGCCGGTGTTGCTCGTCAGATCGCTGTTCAGCTTGACGTGCGCGACGTCGTCGAACGACTGCGTGAACGGGTTCTGCGCGGCGATGTCCCGCTCGAGCTGGACCTTCGAGAACCGCAGATCCGCGCCCGCGGCGATCGCGAGCTGCGGGAACAGCCGGTACGAGAAGGTGGGGTTCAGATCCAGCGTCTTGATGACCGCGTTCTGCGAGACGAACTTCGTCACCGACTCGTTCGGATTCGCCCAGCGCAGGCCCAGGCCGTACGGCGCGGTGACGCCGACGCCGAAGTTCAGCTCCGCCGTCAGCGGGAGGACCGCGTACACGTTGGGCGTGAAGAACCACTGCTTGTCGATGTTCTCGCTCGCGCCCACGCCCGGGAACGGGTTCGCCCCGGCGAGCCCGCCGTCCGTGCGGGTGAGCAGGTTGCCACCGATGTAGAGCCCGAAGTGCTCCTGAAAGCCCATGCCCGCGGGGTTGTAGAAGATGGCCGTCGGATCGTCCGCGATTCCCGTGAAGGCGAGGCCCATGCCGGTCGCCCGCGCTCCCTGGGTCATCACCTGGAACCCAGACGGATACGCCCGCACGCTGACGAGGAGCCCCATCGCCGCCAGGAACAGGACGAGAGGAGAAACGGGACGCCGTTGGCGTTGTCTCAAAATTGTCCTCCCACAGTTTTTCGCGGTGCGCGGAGAGCGGGATCGTGGCTGGGCACGCTGGCGGCGAATCTAGACCTCGTCCTCGGGAAAGTCAAAGGCGAAGCGGTTCGCACGAACTAGAATCGGGACGCGTGTCCCACGAAAGCGAGATGCCGACTCGCGACTCGTCGGCGGGCTCGAGCTCCCGCGAGGCTCCCGTCACCGTCGGTACGATCATCGGAGGCCGGTACCGCATCGACGGCGTCCTCGGCTTCGGCGGCATGGGCGTCGTCTACCGTGCACGCGATCTGAAGCTCGACGCGGACATCGCGCTCAAGCGCATCCGGCCCGACCGCGTCTCTCCCGAGCGCCGCGAGACGCTGCGCCGCGAGATCAACCTCTCGCGCAAGGTGACGCACGAGAACGTGTGCCGCGTGTACGACCTCGTCGAGATCGACGCGGAAGAGTTCGTCTCGATGGAGTACATGTCCGGCCGCACGCTCAAGGACATCGAGGAGCTGGAGAAGACGCTGCCACTCGGCCGCGGCCTCGCGATCGCGAAGGGCATCTGCTCGGGGCTCGCCGCCGCGCACCGGATGGGCGTGCTGCACCGGGACCTCAAGCCGGAGAACGTCATGATCGGCGAGGACGGCAAGCCGCGCCTGATGGACTTCGGCATCGCCGTCGAGTCGAACCGGCACCAGGCGGAGCAGAGCGACACCGTGCCCGGCACGCCGCAGTTCCTCGCGCCGGAGTTGCTGCGCGGAGAGCTGCCGACGCGAGGCACCGACGTCTACGCGATGGGCGTCCTGCTCTACGAGATGTTCACCGGGCGCGTGCCGTTCGACGACGACAACACAGCGCGGCTGGTGCGGCGCGTCATCTCGGAGGCGCCGCCCCGCGTCGAGAGCCTGCGCCCCGACCTGCCGCCGGAGCTGCGCGACATCCTCGAGCGCGCGATCGCCAAGGATCCCGAGGCGCGCTTCCCCGACGCCAACGCGCTGTCCGACGCGATATCCGCCTTCGAGGGGCAGGTGCTCGACCGCGTCCTCGCCGAGGTCTCCGTGACGCGAGCCCGCGTCGTGAAGCTGATGGTCATCCTCGAGGCGAACAAGTCCCTCGCGGCCACGTTCGACCCGACCGAGACGCTGCACATCATCCTCAAGACGGCGACGTCGGAGACGGACGCCGAGCGTGGGACGATCTTCCTGAGGGACCCCGACACCGGCGAGCTCGTGAGCCAGATCCTCGAGGGCGGCGCGGTGAAGGAGATCCGGCTCGCGATCGGCGCGGGGATCGCCGGCACCGTCGCGAAGACCGGCGAGATCATCAACGTCGCCGACGCCTATCGCGACTCGCGATTCGACAAGCGCTCCGACGCGTCGTCCGGATTCAAGACCGTGTCGCTGCTGGCGGTTCCGATGCGGACGCCGCGCGGCGAGATCGTCGGCGTCGTCGAGATCCTCAACAAGCGCCGCCGCGCCTTCAACAAAGAGGACGAGGAGTTTCTCCAGGAGGTCGCGACCCATGCCGCGCTGGCGGTCGAGAGCAACCGCGAGCACGAGACCGCGGTCCGGCGCGCGCGGCGCGAGGGCGCCGCCGCCGTGCTGCAAGGCGTCATGCCGCTGCTCATACCCGCCGCGTGGCCCGAGACGCCGGGCTTCGAGTCCGCGCCTCTGCGCTGGCGATCGACGGAACCGAGCGTCGCGATCTACGCCATCGAGGCGCGGCCCGGCGCGGTCTCGCTCCTGCTGCTCGACGACCGGCGTGAGCTCGAGGACTCCGTCGGCGCGCTCGTTCGCGCGGCGGGCGCGGCGCGGAAGACGCTCTCGGCCTCGCCGCCGTCCGAGGTCGTCCAGCGCGCCGCGGCGGCCGAGCCGGGCTGCTCGGCGACGGCCGTTCGCTGGGAGGAGGATCGCGTCTCGATCGCGGCGTGGAACGCACCGGTTCCGTGGCTGCTCCGCTTCGGCCGCCCGGTGCCGTTCGAGACGCGCGAGCGCGACGGCGTCAGCGAGGTCTCGGTCGAGACGGCGCGCGGCGACCTGCTCGTCGCGGCGTCGCGGGGGCTCCTGGAGCTGCACTCCGACGGCAAGCTCGAGCCGCCCGAGAAGGCGATCCAGCGGCTGGCGCGCGCGGCCGAGACCGAAACGGTGTCGGCGGCGTTCGCGGAGCTCGTCGCCGACTGGAAGAAGCGCGGCATGCAGCCGGGCGGACGAGACGTCCTGTTGCTGGCGGTGAAGCGACTCTAGAGCGGGGCGTCGCGCGCGATTCGCGAACGCGGCGCGGGCGGCCGCGACGGGCCACCTTTACGAAGACGAAGACTCTCCCGCCACGACGTCGTAGATCACTCTCTCCCCCTCCAACCTGGCGAACCCGGGAAGGTGATGGACCCGGGCCTCTCGCTCGGAGATCACATCGCGGACTTCCCAACCCCTCGCCACGAGCGCGTCGGCGATGAGCGAGCGGTGGCACCTCCACGGGAGCGCCTCGGCGCACAGGATCGCGGACGGCCGCTCGGCGGCGAGCCCCGCGAGGCGAGCGAGGCCCTCTGCGAATTCGGGCGTGTCCATGAAGTCCGCGAATCCCCGGAAGCCCTCCTCGCGCCACGCGACGTGCGGGGTATCGGGACGCGGGCGGCGCCGCCCGCCGAGCGCGGGCAAACCAACATAGTCGATCCCCGCCTCGCTCAGGCCGGCGGCGAGCGCGGCCGCGTTGAAGTGCGGCCACTTGCGCGACGCGGGATAGCGCCGAACGTCGACGATGCGCGCGATCCCCTGGGACTTCAGGATCGAGATGAAGTCGTCGAGCGTGCGATTCGAGTGGCCGACGGTGTAGATCAGCAAGCGTTTCTGGTTATGGGTTGCTGGTTTCTGGTTCGGCGGCGATCACCTGCAAACCAGAAACCAGACACCAGAGACCGGTCACCCTCCTACGGCAGCACCGCAACCGCGATCGCGCCCGGCCCGCCGTGCGCGCCGAGCGCCGGCCCGCACTCGACGATCATGACGTCGCTCTCGGGATATCGCTCGCGGATCTCGCGCGCGACCTCCTCCGCCGCGTCCTCGGCGTCGC
>DATBBK010000165.1:0-1572 GCA_036271035.1 Thermoanaerobaculia bacterium
CGCCTTCTGCTGATTGCCGCCGGACAAGGTACCGATCGGGACGGCGGGCGACGCGGCGCGAACGCCCGTGTCCTTCATGAGGCGGGACGACGCCTCCGCGGCGCGCCGGCGCGAGACGAAGCCCGCGGCGCCGACCCGCGACAGCTCGCCCATGATCGTGTTCTCGGCGACGGAGAGGTTCGGAAAGATGGCCTGCGACTTGCGCTCCTCGGGCAGCAGCACGAGTCCGGCGTCGCGCGCCTCCGCCGGGTGACCCGGGATCCCGTCGCGGCCGCCGACGCGCACGCGGCCGGTCACCGCGTTCTCGAGCGCGCCCGTCAGCGCCAGGAGGAGCTCCGTCCGGCCGGCGCCGATCAGGCCGGCGAGTCCCACGATCTCGCCGCGTTGGACCGTCAGCGAGACGTCGCGCACGCGGTAGCCCTCCGGCGAGTTCGGATCCGCGACCGAGAGCCCCTCGACGCGCAGCGCCTCGGGCGCGTTCTCGGGGAGCGGCGCCAGCTCGACGCGAGGGATTTCGCGGCCGACCATGAGGCGCACCATCGCGTCCTCGTCGAGGCCGGCCGCCTCGCGGCTGACGATCCTCTTGCCGTCGCGCAGCACGGTGACGCGCGCGGCGAGGCGGCGCACCTCGTCGAGCTTGTGCGAGATGTAGACGACAGCGACGCCCCGCTCGCAGAGCCGACGGACGAGGGACTCGAGCCGCGCCGCCTCCTCGCCACCGAGCGACGCGGTCGGCTCGTCCATGATGATGAGCCGCGCGTCGAGCGAGAGCGCGCGCGCGATCGCGACGAGCTGCCGCTGCGCGGCCTCGAGGCGCTCGATGCGGCGCTGCGGCGGAATGCGGCTCTCGCCGATCGCCTCGAGCTCCTCGCGGCAGCGGCGCGACATCTCCTGCCGGTCGAGCAGTCCGACCGCGTTGAGCGGCTCGCGGCCGAGGAAGACGTTCTCCGCGGCGGAGAGCGACGAGACGAGCTGCAGCTCCTGCGGAATCTCGGCGATGCCGGCGGCGATCGCCTCGCGCGGCTCCCGAAAGCGGCGGATCTCGCCGCCGACGCGAACCTCGCCGTCGTAGTCGCCGATCTCGCCCGCGAGGATGCGCACGAGCGTGGACTTGCCGGCGCCGTTCTCGCCGATGAGCGCGTGGACCTCGCCGGGGTAGACGTCGAAGTCCACCCCGTCGAGTGCCTTCACGCCCGGGAAGGTCATGGAGATGGAGCGGGCGGAGAGGAGAGGCTCGGTCATCAGGTTCTTGTCATCCCGAGGAGCCCTTTGGCTTCGCTCAGGGCAGGCTGCGCGACGAGGGACTGAAACGGTGCGGGAACGAAGAAAGGGATCCCTCGCTTCGCTCGGGATGACAACCTGATCGTCGCTCGAGATGACGACCTGATCGTCGCCGCAGCCTCGGTGTCCGCCTCTAATTCCCCTGTCATCCCGAGGAGCGTAGCGACGAGGGATCTCTTTCGAAACGGTGCGGGAACGGAGAAAGGGATCCCTCGCTTCGCTCGGGATGACAACCTGATCGTCGCTCGAGATGACGACCTGATCGCCGGCGCGGCCTCGGTGTCCGCCTCC
>DATBBK010000166.1:0-6663 GCA_036271035.1 Thermoanaerobaculia bacterium
CTCGGGCTGCGGGGAGAGGCGCGTCAGCCACTTCATCCAGTGGTCTCCCGCCCAGCCGGGCACGACGAGGCGCGCCGGAGCGCCGTGCGCCGCCGGAAGGGGCGCGCCGTTCATCGCGGTCGCGACGATCCCGTCCGCGAGCAGCTTCTCGATCTCGACGCTTCGGTGGAAGGGCGGCACCTGGAACGGCGGATCGTCGGAGCCGAACGTGTGGACGTGCCGGGCTTCCGGCTTCACGCCCGCGCGCTCCAAAAGATCGCGCACGCGGACTCCCGTCCACCGCGCGTTTCCGACCGCTCCCTGGCCCCACTGCACGCCGGGAACGACCGGCTTGTGCAGAGACCGCCCGTTGCCCGCGCACTGGAGCACGCACGTCGCGCTCGCCTGCGGCATCCGGGCGAGGTCCGCGACGGTCAGCCGAAGCGGCCGCTCGACCTCGCCGTCCACCGTCAGCGCCCACGTCTTCCGGTCGGGCATGGTCGGATTCCAGTGGCTGCGCACGAAGAAGAGGTCGTTCGGCGTGATGTAGGTCGTGAGCTGATCGAGCGGCGTCTCCGCGTCGATGGGATAGCCGTTCATCTGGATGAGCCGCCGCCGGCCGGACGGGACGGCCGCCGCCGCGGCGATCCCCGCGGCCACGGCGAGGAAGTTGCGGCGATTCAAACCCGCAGGAAGGGGCGAGCCGGACACGGGCCCAGTCTATCGTCCGGGGGGTCGGCCCCGAGCCGTTCCTGATAGCATCCGCGTCCGGATTTTTCGAGGGAGGAACCCCGTGAGCACACCCGCCAAGACCCGCGACTGGACGAGCCCGGAGCTCGACCACCCCGTCATCAACTACCGAGCCGCGGACGGCATTGCGGTCATCGAGATCGACGACCCGCCGGCCAACACCTACACCTACGCGATGAACCGGCAGCTCGACGAGGCGATCCTGAAGGCCCGGTTCGACGACGACGTCCACGTCATCGTTCTCCGCGGCAAGGGCGACCGCTTCTTCTCCGCCGGCGCGAACATCGGCATGCTCAACGCCGTCACGCCCGGCTTCAAGTACTTCTTCTGCCTGCACGCGAACGAGACGCTCCTCCGCCTCGAGCACACGCCGAAGCTGGTCATCGCGGCGCTCAACGGCCACACGGTCGGCGGCGGGCTCGAGATCGCGATGGCCGCGGACATCCGCATCGCGCGCAAGGACGCGGGCAAGGTCGGCCTGCCCGAGGTCACGCTTGGCGTGCTGCCCGGCACGGGCGGGACGACCCGGCTCGCGAAGATGATCGGCAAGTCGAAGGCGATCGAGCTGATGGTCACCGGCAACACGTTCTCGTTCGAGGAGGCGCTCGATCTCGGCCTGGTGAACCAGGTCATCGACGCGACGCCCGAGGAATGGTGGGAGCAGGTCATGGACTACGCCCGCCAGTTCGTGCCGCCGAACAAGGCCTCGAAGGCCGTCGGCCGGATCAAGCGCTCCGTCCAGTCGGGTTGGGATCTCCCGCTCGAGTCGGCGCTCGCGGTGGAGCGTGAGCTCCAGCAGCTGCTCTTCCAGAGCGAGGACGCCAAGGAGGGCATCGCGGCGAACCAGGAGAAGCGCGTCCCGAAGTTCAAGGGCAAGTAGCACTCGGCTCTCGGCCTTCGGCTCTCGGCGCCACGCGCTGACCTCCGGCCGGGAGTCCCTAACCGGAGGCGGACAGCCCGCACGATGTCGACCGCAACGACTCTCGATCTCAAGACCGATCTCTTCATCGACGGGAGATTCGCTCCGTCGGAGACGGGCAAGCGATTCGCGACGGTGAACCCCGCGACCGGCGAGACGATCGCCGAGGTCGCCGAGGCGGGCGCCGCCGACCTCGATCGCGCCGTCGCCGGCGCGCGCAAGGCGTTCGAGTCGGGGCCGTGGGCCTCGATGAAGCCGCGCCAGCGCGGCCGGATCCTCATGCGAGCGGCGGAGCTGCTCCTCTCGCGCGCGGAGGCGTTCGGCCGCGTCGAGACGCTCGACAACGGCAAGCCCATCTTCGAGTCCGCGAAGATCGACATGCCCGCCGCCGCCGAGTGCCTGTCCTACTTCGGCGAGTCCGCCGACAAGCTCTACGGCGACACGCACCCGGGCCGGCCCGATGCGTTCCTGATGACGCTCCGCGAGCCCGTCGGCGTCGTCGGCGCGATCACGCCGTGGAACTTCCCGCTGCTGCAGGCGATGTGGAAGATCGCGCCCGCGCTCGCTCTCGGCAACGCGGTCGTCCTGAAGCCGGCGTCGGTGACGCCGCTGACCGCGCTCATGTTCGGCGAGCTGCTCGCCGAGGCGGGTCTGCCGCCGGGCGCGTTCCAGGTCGTGCCCGGACCCGGACCGGTCGTCGGCCGCGCGATGGCCGAGCACCCGGGCATCGACAAGATCTCCTTCACCGGAGAGACCGAGACCGGAAAGCAGATCCTGCGTGCCGCCGCGGGCACGGTGAAGCGCGTCTCGATGGAGCTCGGCGGCAAGTCGCCCAACGTCGTCTTCGCCGACGCGGACCTCGACGCCGCCGCGAAGGGCGCGATCAACGGGATCTTCTACGGCAAGGGCGAGCTCTGCTCGGCGGGCTCGCGGCTGCTCGTCCAGGAGTCGATCCACGACGCGCTGATGGAGAAGGTCGTCGAGCGTGCGAAGAAGATGGCGCCCGGCGATCCGCTGGATCCGAAGACGCGCCTCGGCGCGCTCGTGTCGGAGAAGCAGCGCGACACGGTCGCCGGCTACGTCGCGAAGGGCGAGTCCGAGGGCGCGCGCCTCGTCGCGGGCGGGAAGAAATCCGCCGTCAACGGCAAGGGCGCGTTCTTCGAGGCGACGGTCTTCGACGGCGTGACCCCGCAGATGACGATCGCGCGCGAGGAGATCTTCGGCCCGGTGCTCGCGACGCTGACGTTCAAGGACGAGGACGAGGCGGTCGCCGTCGGCAACGCGACGATCTACGGGCTCGCCGCGGCGGTCTGGTCGAAGGACATCAAGAAGGCGCTGCGCGCCGCGAAGGCGCTCAAGGCCGGCACGGTCTGGATCAACGCCTACAATCTCTACGATCCCGGCCTGCCGTTCGGCGGGTACAAGGAGTCCGGCTTCGGACGCGAGCGCGGCCACTACGCGCTCGAGGAGTACAGCCAGGTCAAGAGCATCTGGGTGGACCTGACCTGACCCGTAAGCCGTAAGCCTCGAGAAGAAACACGGAGGCAAGACACGTGACGAACCCAACTCGGCTCACGGCGCGCGGCTCACGGCTCACGGCTCCGGCGACGATCGCGGCGCTCGTCCTCCTCACCGCCGTGGCGATGCCCGTCACCGCCGAGCAGACCCGACCGTCCGTCAAGGAAGTCTTCGACTCCCTCGAATCGGTCCACCACGTCTACGACGTCGCGATCTCGAAGGACGGCGGCAGCGTCGCGTGGTCCGAGCGGGCCAAGGACGCGAAGGGCGTCGACCGGCTCGGCCGGCTGTTCGTCTCCGCGCCCGCGGGCTCGAAGCCGCGGCGACTCACGGGAGCCGCGGAGGGAAAGGACGCGAAGGAGAAGGACGCCGCGTTCTCTCCGGACGGATCGCGCGTCGCCTTCATCTCGGACGCCGGTAGCCCCGGCCAGTCGCAGATCTGGGTCGCCGAGACGAAGTCCGGCGCGCCGAAGCGGCTGACGAGCGTGAAGGGACAGATCGACCATCTCCTCTGGTCGCCGGACGGCCGCTCGATCGCGCTCCTGTTCGTCGAGGGCTCGAGCCAGGAGACCGGCGCGCTCGTCGCGCACAAGCGCGACGCGGGCGTCGTGGCCGAGACGCCCGAGATCCAGCGGATCGCGATCGCCGACGCGAAGACGGGCCGCATCCGCTCGGTCTCGCCCGAGAAGCTCTTCGTGTACGACTACGACTGGTCGCCCGACGGCCGCTCGTTCGCGGCGGAGGCCGCCGTCGGCTCCGGCACCGACAACTACTGGCTCGCCGAGCTCTACGTCGTCGACGCGGCGTCCGGGGAGGCGCGGTCGATCTGGAAGCCGAAGCTCCAGATCGCGTGGCCGCGGTTCTCGCCGGACGGGAAGTGGGTCGCGGCGATCCACGGGATCATGAGCGATCAGGGCTCCGACGGCGGCGACGTATGGGTCGCTCCCGTCGACGGAGGAGAGGCTCGGAACCTCACGCCGGACATGCCCGCGTCCGCGAAGACGATCGCGTGGCGGTCCGACGGCACGGTCCAGTTCGGAGAGAACGTGGACGGCGAGGGCGGCGTCGCGCGCGTCGACCCGAAGGGCGGGAAGGTCGAAACGGTCTGGCGGGGGCCGATGGGCATTCACAAGATCGAGTGCGCCGCCGGCGGTGCGTGCGTGGCGGCGCTCGACTCGTACTCGAAGCCTCCGGAGGTCTACGCGGGCCGGCCGGGCGCGTGGAAGCCCGTGACGTCGATGAACCCGAACGCGAAGGCGTGGTGGGGCGAGGCGCGCTCGCTCCACTGGAAGAGCGACGGCGCGACGGTGCAGGGCTGGCTCATCGCGCCCCTGGAGAGGAGCTCGGATCCGAACGCGAAGGCCCCGATGGTCGTCGTCGCTCACGGCGGCCCGTCGGGCGCCTCGGTGACCGGCTGGCCGGCGCGCTCGACCGCCATTCTGCCCTCGCAGGGCTACTACGTGTTCCTCCCGAACCCGCGCGGCAGCTTCGGATTCGGCGAGGCGTTCACGGCCGGCAACGTGAAGGACTTCGGCGGCGGCGACCTGCGCGACATCATGAGCGGCGTCGACGAGGTCCTGCGCACCGAGCCGATCGACCCGAAGCGGCTCGGACTCAGCGGCTGGAGCTACGGCGGCTACATGGCGATGTGGGCCGTCACGCAGACCGACCGGTTCGCGGCCGCGGTCGCGGGCGCCGGGATCGCGAGCTGGCAGAGCTACTACGGCCAGAACAAGATCGACCGGTGGATGCTGCCGTTCTTCGGCGCATCCGTGTACGACGACCCGAAGGTCTACGCGAAGTCGTCGCCGATCGAGTTCATCAAGAACGTAAAGACGCCGACGCTCGTGCTCCACGGCGAGCGCGACTCCGAGGTGCCGACGCCGCAAGGTTACGAGTTCTGGCACGCCCTGAAGACGCTGGGAGTGCCGACCGAGCTCGTGATCTACACCGACGAGGGCCACGGCATTCGCGACCCGAAGCACCAGCTCGACATCGTGGAGCGGTCCGTGCAGTGGTTCGACAAGTACCTGAGGTCGAGCTCGCAGTCGGCGGCCGCCGTCAGCAGCAAGTAGTCCGCAGAGACAGCAGCCGGTGATGGCCGATCGGGTCGCCGCCTTCGCGCCGGGCCTTCTCGCGGGACGGTCCGTCATCGTCACCGGCGGCGGCTCCGGCCTCGGCCTCGCGATGGCGAAGACGTTCGCGTCATACGGCGCGCGCGTCACGATCTCCGGCCGTCGGCGCGATCGGCTCGACGGCGCGCTGCCCGAGATCGCGGCCGCTGCCCGCGACGGAGGCGCCGCGGAGGCGGTCGCCGCCGACGTGCGCGACCCGGCCGCGTGCGAGGAGCTCGTCGCGAAGGCGGCCGAGCGGTTCGGACAGGTCGACGCTCTCGTCAACAACGCCGCCGGCAACTTCCTCGCGCTGTCCGACAGGCTCACGCCGAACGGTTTCGACGCCGTGGTCCGCACGGTGCTGTACGGCTCGGTCCACTGCTCTCTCGCCGTCGGCCGACACCTGCTCGCGCGCCGCGCGCCGGGCGCGATCGTCTCGATCGCCGCGACGTACGTGTGGAGCGGCTCGGCCTACGTGCTGCCGTCGGCCTGCGCGAAGGCGGGCGTTCTCGCGATGACACGCTCGCTCGCGGTCGAGTGGGGCGGCGCGGGGATTCGCGTGAACGCCATCGCGCCGGGCCCGATCCCGACGGAGGGCGCCTTCTCGCGCCTCATGGCCGACGAGCGCGCGAAGGCGAACGCGCTCGGCCGCATCCCGCTCGGCCGCTTCGGCGATCCGGACGAGATCGCGAACCTCGCCACCTTCCTGCTCTCGGACCTCTGTCCGTACCAGACCGGGGACTGCGTCACGATGGACGGCGGCGAATGGCTCGCCGGCGCGGGCGAGTTCTCGGACTACCGGCGGCTGGGCCGCGAGGCGCTCGAGAAGGCGTTCGACGCGATGCGACCGAAGAAGAGTTAGGCGGCTAGAGAAGGAGTCTCGGATGGCACTTGACGTCGAAGGGCTTTGCCCGCTGTTCGAGATCTTTGACATGCCGAGGGCGATCGCGTTCTATCGTGACCTGCTCGGCTTCAAGGTGGTTGCGACGTCAGAGCCGGGGGACGATTGCGATTGGGCGCTGCTCAAGCTCAATAACGTCGAGCTGATGCTCAACACGGCCTATGAGAAGAACGAGCGGCCGATCGCGCCAGATCCTGCTCGTGTCGCGGCCCACAGGGATACGGCTCTGTTCTTTGGTTGTCGGGACTTGGACGAAGCGTACTCACAACTTCGCGCGCGAGGACTCGAGGTGAAGGAGCCGGTAACGAGGGATTACGGGATGCGCCAGTTGTCGTTCGCGGATCCAGATGGGTACAGCCTTTGCCTTCAATGGCCAGCGGCCTGACACGCGCGTGCAGCGGATCATGACGGACATCTCACGAGGGTCCGAGTCTCCCCAGTCGGACGCACGCTTGAAACCTTGAACCGATACGTCGATCCCA
>DATBBK010000167.1:0-8499 GCA_036271035.1 Thermoanaerobaculia bacterium
GGCTAGTCGGGGATCCTTCGGGCCTTCGGCCCTCAGGATGACGCGAGGGAGCGTGGAGCGGGTAACTTTTTGTCGCTCCCCCCGTAAACTCCCCCCAATGCGTTTCCGCGCGCTCGCCGCTGTGGCCGTGCTCTGCGCGCCGTTCCGCCTCTTCGCCGCCCAGCAGCCGGAGGAACCCAGGCCAAAGCTCAAGCTGGCGCGGATCACGACGCCGATCACCGTGGACGGCGACCTCTCCGATCCCGGCTGGAAGGAAGCCACCGTCGTCGACGTCTTCTACGAGATCAACCCCGGCGACAACATCCCGCCGCCGGTGAAGACCGTCGCCCGGATCGGGTACGACGACCGCTTCTTCTACGTCTCGTTCTGGTGCCAGGACCCGGACATCTCGAAGATCCGCGCACCGTTCGTCGACCGCGACGGCATCAACGACGACCAGGACTACGTGGGCGTGCTCCTCGACGTCGAGAACACGAACCACGCCGCGATCGATTTCTGGATCGGTCCCCGCGGCATCCAGGCGGACTCCGTGTTCAACGAGGGCACCTTCAACGAGGACTTCGGCCCTGACTACTTCTGGGAATCCGCCGGCCGGATCGGCACGGACTCGTGGAGCGTCGAGGTCGCGATCCCGCTCGCGTCTCTGCGCTATCCCGACAAGGACCCGCAGGACTGGGCGCTCGAGCTCTATCGCGTCTATCCGCGCGAGTTCAACTACCAGTTCTACAACGTGAAGGTCCCGCATGGAGTGAGCTGCTTCCTCTGCCAGTCCGCGACGGTCGAGGGGATCACGGGGCTGCCGCATGGCCTGCACTACGTCGTCGCGCCGTACGCGGGCGGGACCTTCACGAAGACCTATCCCGGCTCCGACGACTTCTACGGCGACGGCCAGGTCGCGAAGGGCAAGATCGGCTTGGACGCGAAGATCCTCCCCAACGCGAACACGATCGTGGACGCGACCGTGAACCCCGACTTCTCGCAGGTCGAGTCCGACGTCGCGCAGGTCTCGGTCAACAAGCGCTTCGCGCTCTTCTATCCGGAGAAGCGACCGTTCTTCCTCGAGCATCTCGATCTCCTGCAGACGCCGATCCAGGCCGTCTACACGCGCACGATCACGGCGCCGTTCTGGGGGACGCGCATCACGGGGAAGTCGGGCAGCACGAACTTCACCGGCCTCGTCGCGGACGACCGCGGCGGCGGCACCGTCGTCATCCCGGGGCCGGTCTTCTCCGACTCCGCGCCGCAGGACTTCCACTCGGTCTCGGGGATCGCGCGCGTGCGCCAGGACGTCGGCAACTCGTACGTGGGTTTTCTCGGGACGGCTCGCGCGATCGACGGCAGCGACGGCGGCGGCTACAACTACGTCGGGGGCGGCGACTTCCAGTGGCGGGCGAACGACGCGGACATCGTCAACGGCCAGTACCTCTACAGCGTCTCGAAGACGCCCGACCGGCCCGATCTCTATCCCGGCTGGACCGGCGACCGACTCTCCGGGTTCGGCTGGATGGCGCAGTGGACGCACTCGACGCGCAACTGGCAGTGGGACTACACGCACGCGGACTTCGCCGACGGCTTCCGCGCGGACGACGGCTTCGTGCCGCAGGTCGGCTACCGGCAGGAGACCGCCGACCTCTCGTACCGATTCTTCACGCAGGGGTTCTTCACGCGCATCCGTCCGCTCGTCGGCGGCTTCTACTCGACGGACCGATCGGGCGAGCTGCTCGCGCGGCGTGCGTTTCCCGGCATCGCGTTCCAGGGTCAGTACGGTCTGCGCGGCGAGCTCGACTACGACATCGAGGCCGTGCGGATCTCGGGGCAGACGCTCGAATTCAACCGGCTCGTGTACACGCTGCAGGCGTCGCCGTCGCGCCTGGTGCCGCGCGTGTCGATCTCCGGGAACTACGGCGAGCAGGCCGACGTCGACAACGTGCGCGTCGGGACCGGCGGCTCGGTCCTTGCGAACGCGGTCATCCGGCCGACGGACCACCTCGCGCTGGACATCGTGGGCGAGGAGGACTGGCTCGACGAGACCGTGAGCGGTTTCTCGGGGCGGCTCTTCACGGCATTCGTCGCGCGCATGAAGGCGACATACGTCTTCAACTCGCGGACGCTCGTGCGGCTGATCGGCCAGTACGTGGAGACGACGCGCGATCCGTCGCTCTGGACGACGCCGGTCGCCGAGAAGGAGGGCGCGTTCTCGGGGTCGGTGCTGTTCTCGTACAAGCTGAACTGGCAGACAGTGCTGTTCCTCGGCTACGGCGACAACCGCGCGCTGACCGACGAGACGGGGCTCGGTACGAACTTCGTGTTGAAGCCCACGGACCGTCAGGTGTTTCTGAAGGTCAGCTACGCGTTCCAGCGGTAGCCTTCGCGACGCATCCTCAGTTCTAAAGGGCTGAGCGAGAAAGCCCGGAACTCCCGCCCCTTTCCCGGTTTCCCTAACAGGCACAATGACGACCATGCCGAAGCCTCGGGCCGCCGTTCGTGTCGCCGTGTGCGTGGCCCTCTTCGCCGCGCTCGCCGGACTCACCGGCTCCGCCGCGCGTCTCCCGCAGAAGAAGAGAGCGGTGGCCGCGCGACCATCGCCCACCCCCAGGGCGACGCCAACTCCCGCCGCCTCGTGGAAGGAGATCGACCGGCTCGTCTCCGAGCAGAAGCTCGCCGAGGCGCTCCAGAAGGTCGACGCGATCCTCGCCGCGGCGCGGGCGCGTCGCGACGACGACGAGTGGACGAAGGCCCTCATCCGCTCCGTCCAGCTTCGCACGGCGCTCCACGGCTACGAGACCGCCGTGCGGTTCCTCAAGGACCAGACCTGGCCCGACGGAGAGCTCTCGCGCGCCGCGCTCGACCTCTTCTACGCGCAGTCGCTCGTCAACTACGCGCGCGTCTACTCGTGGGAGATCGCGCAGCGCGAGCGGGTGTCCTCGGACGGCCCCGTCGACCTGAAGGCCTGGACGCGCGAGCAGATCGCCGGCGAGGCCGAGCGCGCGTACCGCGACGTCTGGGCGAAGCGGGAGGCGCTCGGCCGCCTCCCGGTCGGCGCCTTCGCCGAGTACATGGAGCCGAACGACTATCCGAAGGAGATCCGCGGCACGCTGCGCGACGCCGTCTCGTACCTCTTCGTGCGACTGCTCGCGGATTCGTCGCTCTGGACGCCGGCGCAGTCGAGCGCGGTCTGGTCGCTCGACCTCGGCGCGCCGCTCGCGGGCGACGAGAAGGATCCGGCCTCGGCTCTCGCAAGTCCCGCCGCGCACCCGCTCCAGAGGATTGCGGGCGTGCTCGGCGACCTCGAGCAGTGGCATCTCTCCCGCGGCGAGCGCGAGGCGGGGCTCGAGGCGCGGCTCGAGCGCCTCCGACGCCTGCACGCGGCATTCGAAAAGGAGCCGGATCGTGCGCGCATCCGCGCAGCGCTCGAGGCGAGGCTCTCGCGCGACCGGAGCCTGTCCTGGTGGTCGATGGGAATGGCGGACCTCGCGAGGTTCCGCGAGGCCGAGCAGGCGCCCGAGAACCTGATCCGCGCCCTCGCCGCAGCCCGGGAGGGCGCGCGCGGCTACCCGTCCTCGGTCGGTGGCCGGCTGTGCGAGGCGATCGCCGCGGACGTCGAGGCGCCCGACTACTCGGTCGCCGCGATGTCCTCGGACGGCGCGAACCGCCGGTCCATCGAGGTCACGCACAGGAACCTCGGCACCCTCTTCTTCCGCGCCTGGGCGGTCGACCTCGAATCACGCCTCGCGACCGCGACGGACTACAACCTTCTTCCCCAGGGCGAGGAGGTGCGGAGACTCCTGGCGACTCCCGCGGCCGCGCAGTGGTCGTCACCGCTGCCGGCGACGCCCGACTACAAGATGCACCGCTCCTTCGTGACGCCGCCGATGAAGGCACCGGGCCTCTACGTCGTCGCGGCGTCGGCGAACGCCGCCTTCACGGCCGGCGCGAACCGCGTCGTGTCGCTTGCTCTCATCGTCTCGGATCTGGCGATGCTCGTGCATCCCGACGGCGGGTCCGTGGAGGCGCGCGTCGTGTCGGGCGACGGAAAGCCGCAGCCGGGTGCCGACGTCTTCCTCTACGCGTACGACTGGGGACAGGGCCGCCGCCACCACCGCGTCGAGGCGAAGAAGTCCGGCGGCGACGGCCTCGCGCGATTCGACTTCACGCCGGGCCGCACCGAGAGCGCCTACTTCCTGCTCGCCCGGCGCGGCTCCGACTACGCGCTCGACCCGAGCTACACCTCGCTCGCGCCCGACCAGCGGCCCGGCGAGATCGCTGCGTCGATGGTCTACACGGACCGTTCGATCTATCGCCCGGGCCAGAAGGTCCTGTGGAAGGTCGTCGCGTACCACGGGCGCGCGGACGTCGGCCGGCTCGAGGCGTACACGAGCGCGTCCGTCACGCTCCACCTCCGCGACGCGAACAACGAGATCGTGCAGACCGCGACGGTCTCGACGAACGGGTTCGGCTCAGCCGCGGGGGAGTTCGCGATCCCGCCCGGCCGCGCCCTCGGCGGCTGGCGGATCGAGAGCTCGCTGTCCGGCGCGGCGAGCGTCCGCGTCGAGGAGTACAAGCGGCCGACGTTCGAGGTGAAGTGGGAGGAGCCGAGGTCGGCTTTGCGCCTCAATCGCGAGGCCACGCTGACGGGCGCGGCGAAGTACTACTTCGGCCTGCCGGTGTCGTCCGGCTCGGTGCGCTGGACCGTCACGCGCATGCCGCAGTACCCGTGGTGGTGGTCGTGGACGCATCCGGGCGCGAACGGAGCGGACGTCGTCGCGCAGGGCAGCGCCGCGCTCAAGGACGACGGCACCTTCGAGGCGCGTTTCCTGCCGCATGCGGACGAGCGCGAGCCGGATGCGCGCGCCGTCGTGTATCGCTACGAGGCGCATGCCGACGTGACCGACGAGGGCGGCGAGACGCGCTCCGACGACCGCGGCTTCACGCTCGGGCTGGTCTCGATCCGCGCCGACGTGGATCTCGGTGCCGGCTTCCTGCGTCAGTGCGAGGCCGCCGCGGTGACGGTCCGCCGCACGGACCTCGACGGCGCGCCGCGCGCGGGCGACGGCCGCTGGCGCCTGCTCGCGATCGCCGAGCCCGACGCGACGCCGCGGCCCGCCGATCTCCCGCCCCAGGCGCCGCCGGCGGACCGCTGGGCCACGCCGGGCGACCGGCTGCGCGCGCGGTGGGACACGGGTTTCTCGGTCGAGCAGGTCCTGCACGGCTGGAGGGACGGCGCCGAGAAGGCGAGCGGCGAGGCGACCCACGACGCGAAGGGCGAGGCGCGGATCGCGCTCCCGAGCCTGCCCGCCGGCGCATGGCGGCTGCGCTACGAGACGCGCGACGAGCTCGGCGCCGTCTACGAGACGTCGAAGGACTTCCTCGTCGCGGGAGCGCGCATGGCGGTGCGCCTGCCGGGCGCGCTGATCGCCGAGCGCTCCTCGGTCCCCGCGGGCGAGACCGCGCGCCTGCTCGCGTTCACCGGCCTGCCCGGCCAGACCTTCTTCCTCGAGATCCTCCGCGACTCGCGCGTCGTCTCGACGCGGACGCTCGAGTCGGGCGCGCCCGCGCTGATCGAGATGCCGGTGGCAGAGGCGGACCGCGGCGGCTTCGCGGCGAGGCTCTCGCTCGTCACCGACCACCAGCTCGTGCAGGAGACGCAGGCCGTGTTCGTGCCGTGGAGCGACAAGCAGCTCCAGGTCTCGTTCGCGACCTTCCGCGACACGCTGCGGCCGGGCACGAAGGAGACGTGGCGCGTGACGGTCAAGTCTCCGGACGGGACGGCGCCCGAGGCGAGAGCCGCCGAGCTGCTCGCGTACATGTACGACCGCAGTCTCGACGCGTTCGTGCCGCACACGCCGACGGACTTGCTCTCCGCGTACCCGAATCGCACGTCGGCGGGCTTTCTGCGCGCGAGCCTCGGGTCCGCGTTCGGACAGTGGCTCGTCGGCGACGGGTTCCCGCACGCCTCGGGGCCGTCGCTCGTCGGCGACCGGCTGAAGTTCGACGAGGGCTACGGCATCGGCGGGCCGGGCGCGCGGGGGCGCATGGTCGCGATGAAGTCGGAGGTCGCCGGGTATGCGGCGTCGTCGCCGGCGCCCGCGTCGGCCCTCGAGAAGGACAAGGAAACCGCCCAGCGCCTGGACGCCGCAGCGGCCAACACCCGCGAGGAGAAGGCCGCCGCAGGCGGAGTTCCCTCGGAGCCGTCGGCCGTTCTGCGCAGCGACTTCTCGGAGACCGCGTTCTGGAAGCCGCAGCTATTGACCGGCGCGGATGGCTCCGCGTCGATCGAGTTCCAGGTCCCGGACTCCGTGACGTCGTGGAACGTCTGGGTCCAGGCGGTCACGCGCGATCTGAAGGCCGGCTCGCTCCACGAGGAGGCGCGGACCGTCAAGGAGCTGATGGTTCGGCCGTATGTGCCGCGCTTCCTGCGCGAGGGCGACGCCGCGGAGCTGAAGGTCGTCGTCAACGACGCGTCGGAGCGGCCGCTCTCCGGCCGCGTGACGCTCGAGATCCTCGACACGGAGACGAACGCGAGCGCGCTCGCGGCCTTCGGCCTCACGCCCGAGAGGGCGTCGGCCGCGTTCTCCGCGAAGCCGAACGGCTCCGCCGACGTCGCGTTCGCGGTCTCGGCGCCCCGCCGCGCCGGCGCGTACGCGTTTCGCGTCACGGCCACGGCCGGCGACTTCTCCGACGGCGAGCTGCGGCCGGTGCCAGTCCTGCCCGGACGGATGCAGCTCGCGCAGTCGCGTTTCGCCGCGCTGCGAGGCGGCGAGAGCCGCACGCTGACCTTCGACGACATGGCGAAGGGGGGAGACCCGACACGCGTCGACGAGCAGCTCGTGGTCACGGTCGACGCGCAGCTCTTCTACTCCGTGCTCAACGCGCTCCCGTACCTCGTCGAGTATCCGTACGAGTGCACGGAGCAGACGCTGAACCGCTTCGTCTCGACCGGCATCGTCACGTCGCTGTTCGACGCCTATCCCGCCGTCGCGCGGATGGCGAAGGAGCTCGCGACGCGCGACACCGAGCTCGCGCCGTGGGCGAAGGAGGATCCGAACCGCAAGCTCGCGCTCGAGGAGACTCCGTGGCTCGCGACGTCGCGCGGCGGACACGACGAGGCGCTCATCAAGGTCCTCGACCCCGAGATCGCGAAGGCGCAGAGGGCTTCGTCGCTCGCGCGCCTGCGCAAGGCGCAGACCGACTCGGGTGGCTTCCCGTGGTGGTCGGGCGGCCCGCCCTCGCCCTACATGACGGTCTACATCCTCTACGGTCTCGCGAAGGCGTCCGAGTTCGGCGTCGACGTCCCGAAGGACATGGTGCAGCGCGGCTGGCAGTACGTCGCGAAGCGATTCCGCGACGACTACGCGCGGCGCATGGCCGAGGACCGATGCGACTTCGAGTGGCTGGCGTTCGTCAATTACGTCGCGTCCTGCTATTCGGACCCGTCGTGGATGGGCGACGCGCTGACCGCCCGTGAGCGCGCGGACATCCTGGTCTTCACGTTCAAACACTGGAGGCAGCACTCGCCGTACCTGAAGGGCTATCTCGCGCTGACGCTGAAGCGCGCGGGCCGTCCGAACGACGCGCGGCTCGTGTGGGCGAGCGTCATGGACTCCTCGAAGACCGACGCGGATCTGGGCACGTACTGGGCGCCCGAGGACCGCGCGTGGCTCTGGTACAACGACACGATCGAGACGCAGGCCTGCGCGCTGAGGACGCTGCTCGAGCTCGACCCGTCCGACTCGCGCCGGCACGGCCTGGTCCAGTGGCTGTTCCTCAATAAGAAGCTCAACCAGTGGAAGTCGACGCGCGCGACGGCGGAGGTCCTCTACTCGCTCGTCTGGTACCTGAGGAAGGAGGGCGCGCTCGCGCAGCCGGAGACCGTGAACGTGCGCCTGGCCGGCCGCACGACGGAGTTCGCCTTCGAGCCCGACCGCTACACGGGCGAGCGCAACCAGGTCGTCGTTCCAGGCGAACAGATCGACCCGGCGCGCGACGCGCGCATCGAGGTCTCGAAGACCGGCAAGGGCCTCGCGTTTGCGTCGGCGACGTGGCAGTTCTCGACCGAGCGCCTCCCGGAGGAGGACAGGGGAGACTTCTTCGCCGTCTCGCGCCGGTACTTCACGCGCGCCGCGAACGCGTCCGGTTGGACGCTCCGGCCGCTCGAGGATGGCGGTGCGGTCGCGGTGGGCGACGAGATCGAGGTGCAGGTCTCGCTGCGCGCGAAGCACGCCGCCGAGTACGTCCACCTGCGTGACCCGCGCCCCGCGGGCGCGGAGCCGGAGAGCGTGCTCTCCCGCTGGAAGTGGGACCTCGGCATCGCGTGGTACGAGGAGACGCGCGACTCCGGCGCCGACTTCTTCTTCGAGCAGCTCCCCGCCGGCGAGTACACGTTCAAGTACCGCGTCCGCGCGAACATGGCCGGCACGTTCCGCGTCGGCCCGGCGACGGTGCAGTCGCTGTACGCGCCGGAGTTCAACGCGTACTCGAAGGGGAACGTGGTGAGGATCG
>DATBBK010000168.1:0-2788 GCA_036271035.1 Thermoanaerobaculia bacterium
CGCCGCGCGGGCGCCGGCGAGGGCCACCCCGGGTCCCGCGTGGCGGCGAGGTAGAGCCCGTACAGCGCGTGAAATGCGATCGGGAGCGCGATGAGCAGGACCTCGGCGGCGAGCGACAGCGGCATCGCCTGCAGTCGGCGCGCCGCCGCGTCGAAAGCGTCGGCGCCACGAGCCGCCGCGCGATTGGTCCAGAGGTGGAAGAAGAGGAACGCGCCGATCGGAACGAGGCCGGTGATCGAGTGGAGGCGCCGCAGGCCGGAGCGAGCCTCCAAGCGAGCCGCCGCTACACCTTGAGGATACGGAAGAGCTCGCGGACCGCGTCCGCCGATTTCTGCAGGGCGACGGTCTCGTGGGGCTCGAGCGCGATCTCGACGATCTGCTCGACGCCGCCCGCTCCGAGC
Organism: Thermoanaerobaculia bacterium; assembly: GCA_036271035.1. Classification (GTDB taxonomy): domain Bacteria; phylum Acidobacteriota; class Thermoanaerobaculia; order UBA5066; family Gp7-AA6; genus DAHUXD01. The sequence goes on from DATBBK010000168.1 coordinate 402, forward strand.
TTCACCGGCACGCCGAGGTAGACGTCGCGCATGCCGTACTCGCCCTGCAGGTAGGCCGCGCACGGCAGGATCTTCTTCTTGTCGCGCAGGACCGCGTCCACCATCTCGACGACCGCGGAGGCCGGCGCGTACCACGCCGAGGTCTTGAGGAGGTTGACGATCTCGGCGCCGCCGTCCCGCGTCCGCTTCACGATCGCCTCGATCTTGTCGGCGGCCAGCAGCTGCGGAAGCGGGATGCCCGCCACCGTCGAGAAGCGCGGCAGAGGCACCATCGTGTCGCCGTGGCCGCCGAGCACGAACGCGTGCGTGTTCTCGACCGAGACACCGAGCGCGTCGGCGATGAACCAGCGCATCCGGGCCGAGTCCAGCACGCCCGCCATCCCGAACACGCGCTCGCGCGGGAGGCCGGACACGCGCCGCGCGACCTCGCACATCGCGTCGAGCGGATTCGAGACGACGATCAAAATCGCGTCGGGCGAACCCGGCATGACCCTGCGGACGACGTCGGCGACGATCTTCTCGTTGGTCGCGACCAGGTCGTCGCGCGACATGCCCGGCTTGCGCGGCAGACCGGCAGTGATGACGACGACCTCGGAGCCGGCGGTACCGTCGTACGCGTTCGAGCCGACGATCTTGGAGTCGAACTTCTCGACGGGAGCCGACTCCATCATGTCGAGCGACTTGCCCTGCGGAACGCCCTCGACGATGTCGATGAGGGCGACGTCCGCGAGCTCCTTCTCCGCGATGCGCTGAGCGACGGTGGCGCCGACGTTTCCGGCTCCGACGACGGTAACCTTGGTCTTCATGCGGCGCGGATTCTACCCCGCGATATGCGGCCCCGACGTCGCCCCGCGGCGAGCGTCGGCTACAATGACCGCGTGGCCGAGGGCCGACCCGAGTACAAGAGTCATCCGCTCTGGGAGGCGGCGATCCGCCTCGCCCACGACGCGTACGGGCTCGCCGACGCGATCCGCCCCGCGGACCCGGACGGCGCCGGCGAGATCCGCCGCGCGGCCGTCTCCGTTCCGGCCCGCATCGCGGGCGCCCTCTGCGCCGAGACTTCCGGCGAGAAGGAGTCCGAGGCGGCGGGCGCGGCCGCGGCGCTCGGGTGGCTTGCCGCGAGGGCGGAACGCGCGAACGCGCCGCAGTCCGAGGGCCTCGCCGATCGCGCTCGTCAACTCTCCCGGGGCGTGGGCCTCGCGCTGAGAGGCGAACACGGCCCGGTCTGCTGATGAACGAGAACCGAAGCCGCCGCGGCCTGCTCGTCGCGATCGCGTTCGTCCCGATCCTGCTCGCCGGGTTCCTGTGGCTGCCCAGGTATTGGGAGGAGCGCGAGTACCGGCAGATCGAGGGCATCGCCGGAGTCGAGGCGAAGATCTCGCCGGGCAAGCTCGCCGACGCGCGCGACAGGGTCAAGGAGGGAATGAAGATCGAGGCGGTGGCCGCCGCGATCGGCAAGCCCGCGCTCTCCGTCGCGACGGACGGCATCTCGCGCCACGAGATCTGGAGGTACTACTACGCGGACGGCACGCTTCTGCTCAACGTCACGGACGGCCTGGTGCAGCGCGTCTCGGCGGACTTCCATCCGCCCGTGATTCCGACGTCGGCGCGGCCGCGCTGAGCGGCGCGCCCTCATGACCGCCGACCCCGGCACCACCGCGGCCACGTTCTCCGTCGAGCCGTCGATTCGCGTCGTCATGATGCCGAAGGACACGAACGCCTACGGGACCATCTTCGGCGGCGTGATCCTCTCCTACATCGATCAGGCGGGCGCCGTCGAGGCGCACCGCCACGGCGCGGAGTTCATCGTGACGATCGCGATGCGCGAGGTCGTCTTCCACGAGCCGGTGTACGTCGGCGACCTGGTCTCGCTCCACACGCGTCTCGTCAAGATGGGACGCACGTCGATCACGGTCGGCGTCGAGGTCTTCTCGCAACCGGGCGAGGGTCTCGGCAACCGGGTGAAGGTCACCGAGGCAGAGGTCACGTATGTGAACCTCGACAAGAACCGGAGGCCGGTGCCGATCCGACGACACGGGAGGGACTGAGTAGCTCTCGGACCCTCGAAGAGGACGGGCCCGCGAGTCCCGCGGCGCTTCGAGTTGCCGACAGAAAGCATCAGCCCGCAAGCAGCTCGCGCGCTTCGATGGGTCAGGTCTCCGGTTTTCGAAGCTCTTGCTTCAGCTCGGCTTCTATTCGCTCGCGTTGTCGCTTCGAGAACGCGAACGCCTGACCCCGAGCCAGGCCATAAATGAGAAGGTCCCGAAATCTCGGGACCTTCATTCGTGCCAGCCGAGCAAAAGCCCGGCAATGGGAGCTAACCGAGGATCATCGTACTACGGATGACTCGCTCGCCGTTCACCGTTTACCACTCCCCCTCTTCCTCG
>DATBBK010000169.1:0-2610 GCA_036271035.1 Thermoanaerobaculia bacterium
GCAGCGGCTGCGTGACCTCGGTGACCCCGGCGGCGTCGGCGGGAACGAGCTCCTTCCATAGCTCGCGCCTGCCCGTCGCGACGTCCAGCCGCGCCACCTTCGCTGGCAACTCGGCGCGGCGGAAGACCCAGATCGCCTTGCCGTCGTCCGTCCAGCCGGTCGGCTCGTCGGCCGTCGTCGCTCCCGGGACCGGCACCGGCTCTCCGCCGTCGATCGGATAGAGATAGAGCCTCTGATCCGGTCCGCGCACGACGGCGACCTTTCCGTCGGACGAGACGCTGCGCGCGTAATTGCGATAGCCCTCCGGGCTGATCGCGCGAGGCGTCCCGCCGTCCACCGATTGCACGTAGAGGCGCGGGCCGTGGCCGGGCTCCGCCGCCGTCACGAAGATGCGTTTGCCGTCGGGCATCCAGACGCCACGCTGCACGTTGATTCCCGGGAACGGCACCTTCTTTGGATCGCCCGCTCCGAGCGGATACAGGACGACCTCCGGATGGGACCCGCTGATCCCCGAGATGGCGAGCGCCCACTTGCCGTCGGGCGAGAGCGACAGACCGCTCCCGGTGCCGATACGCACGGCGGGAGACCCGTCCGTCTGCCGGACGTAGACCGAGTAGCCGGGACCGCCGCCCTCGCCGGACTCCGAGAAAAGAAGCGTCCGGCCATCGGGGGAGAGATCCCCGGCGAGCGACCAGTCCAGCCACGTCAGCTCGCGTTCCCTCTCGTCGCCGGGGCCCTTGCCGAGATCGCCGAGCCTCTCGACGTCCTGGGTGATGAGGAGCCGGCCGTCCGGCGCCACGTCGTGGAGCGCCAGGTTACCGGTCACGCGAGTCAGCGTGCGCTCGCCGCCCTTCAGGTCGACCGCGAAGAGGGAGCGGTTGCCGCCGGTCTTCGATGCCGTGTACCAGACCTCGCGCCCGTCCGGCGACCACGCGAGCCCGCGCCCGGACGAGAAGACGGCGGTCAGCGACTTCCGCGTTCCCGCGCGGTCGACGACGTCGACCGTTCCGCCGTCGTCACGGCGGGCAGGATGATCGAGGAACGCGACGTAGTCGCCCTTCGGCGACACGCGCATGTTGGCCATCCATCCGGCCGTCCGGTACAGCACCTTGCCGATCGGGTACTCGAGCTGCTGGGCGCCGCCGGACTCGCGGACGATCGCGAGCTCCTTGCCGTCCGGCGACCAGTCGGCCCACTCGATGTCGTTGAGGATCTCGCGGGGCGCGCCGCCGCCCGCCACGGAGAGCCGCGCGAGGGTGCCGACGCGCAGGAAGGGGTCGAGCGAATGGCGGCCGACGGAGAGCGCCATCTCTCCGGAGCGCGACACGGCCAGGATCTCCGCTCCGGGCAACCCGAATGGACGCGACTCGGGACTCTCGGGACGGCTGACGTAGATCTCCATCGGATTGCCGTCCCACGCGGCGGAGTAGAGGATCGTCTGCCCGTCGGGCGCGAAGCGAGCCGACGCGATCTGCCCGCGGCGGAACGTGAGCTGCTTGAAGCTCGGCGGTTCGTGATGCCACAGCCGCTTGCCGGCCAGGAGGCCGCCGGCGGCCGCGGCGATCGCCAGCGCGATCGCGACGACGGGCCAGACCCAGCGCCGGCGATCGGCGCGCACGGCGGCCGCCGCGATCTCCGTGTTGTCGGTCGTGGCCGAGATCGCCGCCTCGGAGAGGTGGTCGCGGACGTCGGCGAGGTCGCGCGCGAGGTCCTTCGTCGTTCCGAAGCGGTCCTCGGGGTCCTTCTGCAGGCAGCGCTCGACGAGCCAGCGCACGGGCGCCGGCACCTTCGGGTTGAGGAGCGAGACCGGCTGAGGCTCCTCGCGGATGATCGCGGTGAGAGTCTCCGCGGTCGTGGCGCGCTCGAACGCGCGCTGGCCCGTCGCCATCTCGTAGACGATCGAGCCGAACGAGAACTGGTCGGATCGGTAGTCGATCGGGCGTCCCGCCGCCTGCTCCGGCGACATGTAGCCGACGGTTCCCATCACGAGGCCCGGCCGCGTCGGATCGTCGACCGCGGTCTGCAGGCCCGAGACCTCCCGGTCCTCCGGCGTCACGAGCTTCGCGAGGCCGAAGTCGAGGATCTTCACGTAGCCGTGCTTCGACACCATCACGTTCGCGGGCTTCAGGTCGCGATGCACGATCCCGGCGGCGTGCGCGGCGGAGAGGCCGTCCGCGACCTGCACGCTGAGATCGAGGAGCTTCTTCACGGGCACGGGCCCGGAGGCGATCAGATCCTTCAGCGTCCCGCCCTCGACGAGCTCCATCGCGATGTAGACGGACGAGTCCTGCGAGCCGACGTCGTAGATCGTGAGGATGTTCGGGTGCGAGAGCGCGGACGCGGCGCGCGCCTCGCGCTCGAACCGCGTGCGGCGCTCCGGATCGGCCGCGAGCTCGGGCGGCAGGACCTTGACGGCGACGTCGCGCTTGAGCCGCTCGTCGCGCGCGCGATAGACCTCGCCCATGCCGCCCGCCCCGAGCGGCGACAGAATCTCATACGGGCCGAGACGTGTTCCTGCGACGGCGCTCAACGGCGTCCTCGTTCGCGTGCATCGAACCAAATCGAGGGAGAGGGTGCGGCTGAGACTTCCCCTCTCTCGTCGGTGGGTGC
>DATBBK010000170.1:0-14998 GCA_036271035.1 Thermoanaerobaculia bacterium
CACGCGGCGTGGGAGAGCGCGAGGTGGCTCCTGGTCGGAACCGCCGTGATGGGAGTCGTGTTCACGGTGCTGCCCGGCCGCCGCGAGGCCTGACGCGCACCGGCTCGGCTAGTCCCTCTCCGGCTCGCCTTTGCGCTCGCCCTCGCGCTCGTTCTCCCGCTCGCCCTCGCGCTCCCACTTCTGCGGCGGCAGCACGCGTCCCTTCGCCTTGACCCGATCGTGCGTCTTCACGCACCATGCGAAGACCTTGTCGAACGCGGCCTGCTGCGCTCCGTGCGCCTCCGGCGTCATCCCGACGAACTGTCGCGCCTGGATGTTGCGCGCCTGGTTCAGGACCTGGACGCGGAGCGTCGTGTAGAGCGGCGCCCAGAGGCTCTGCGGCAGCGTGCCGGCCCTGGCGTCGCGCAAAAGCGAGGCGAGCGTCTTCATCTCCTGATCGGTGAGACGCAGGATCCGCTCCACGGCCGGCTTCCGCGTCAGGTCGCGGTCGACGGCGCGCCGCCCGTTGATCCGCAGCATCCAGTTCTCGGCGCCCGGCCCCGGATCGGGCTTGTCCACCTTGCGCCGCGCGAGCACCTCGAACGCCTCCGGCGCGAGCTTCCCGTCCGAGACGCGGCGCAGCCCCTCGTCGAGGTTGGGGATTCGCTGTCCCTGTGCGGCGGGCTTCTCGCAGATCCGGATCACGGTCTTCGCGAGGTCCTCGAGCTCGTGATCCGGCCGATCGCCGAGCTGGCGCACGAGATGCGTCACGTCGCCGGCGTTGACGATGATCCGCCCGTAGAGCTCCGACTCCTCGCGCTCGCCGGGCTTCCGGGCGTCCCCCTTCTTCTCCTCCTCGTGCACCTCGAGCGGATACGCGCCGAAGCGAGACTGCCGGATCTCGCGGAGGATCTTGCGCACGTCGTCCTTCGAGAGCCGGAACTGCGCGGCGCGGTTCCAGGTGCCGACGCCGGTGCCCCAGACGCGCGCGGCGGTGAGCTGGTTGGTGGAGGTCGGCCACGTGACGTCGATCCAGAAGTCGGCGGGCTTGCCCGCGCCGCGGAGAAGGGCGTCGAGCTCGCGCGCGAGGGGATCCTCGCCCTTCGGCGCGTCCGTGTCGCGCTCGCGCGTTTCCTTCTCGCCGGGCGTCGCCGCGGTCGCGTCGGGCTTCGTGGCGTTCGCCGGGCCCGGCGTGGGAGTCGCGTCCTGTGCGGGCGCGAGGCCCGGCACGGCGACCGCGAGAATGGCGGCGGCGAGAAGTCTTCTGAAGCGGCCGCTCGACGCGGCCGGAAATGAGCCACCGGCCGCAGGGCTCCATCCCATGGCGTCTGACGAGCATCGGGCGCCTCGACCGACCATGGAAGTACTCAACCGGCCTCCGTCCTTTCTGGATCCTCTTCCAGGAGTTTCTGGATCTTCGCGGCGAGGATGAAGTCGTTGTCGTGCAGCCCGCCGATCTTGTGCGTCCACAGCACCAGGTCGACGGTGTTCCAGTGGATGAGGATGTCGGGGTGGTGCCCCTGCTCCTCCGCGAGGTCGGCGACGCGGTTGACGAACTTCATCGCCTCGACGAAGTCGGCGAACTCGAAGCGGCGCGCCAGCCGCGTCCCCGCCTCCTCGACGCGCCAGCCCGGCGTGCCGCGCGCGAGCTCGGCGGCTCTCTCCGGCGACAGCGGAGGGACTCCGCCGCGGCATGGCTCGCAGCGGCGCCGGGCGAGGCCCTCCATGTCGTCGACCATCGCGCGGATCCTAGCAGCGGGCTCGCGGCCGGGACGCCCGCGGCGCGTCCCCGGGTCATTTGACCGCGGCGGTGTCATCCCCGATAATCCGCGTCCTTCGACGACCGCTGGGAGGTCGTTCAATGGTAGGACAACTGGCTCTGGACCAGTGAATCGGGGTTCGAGTCCCTGCCTCCCAGCCAATAACGCGGACCTCTAGCGGTCCGCTGCGCGGACCGTGGACGGACCGTTTCTATCGGGCGACTGGCCCGTGGATCATCGGGCCGCCGCCGCCATACGCCGGCGGCATTCCTCGACGAACCAGACGGTCGAGCGGGGTAGATCGGTCTCGAGAATCGAGTAGTCGCATTCGGCGCCGGGGCTCCGCATCGCGCGAAGCACCGCGCGCGCCTTGAGCGCGACGTCGTCGAGGTCGGTCCGCGGCGTCGTGAGGCAGATGCCGACCCAGTACCGGCGTCCATCGCGCACGCGCTCGACGCTGCGGATCTCCCTCCAGGGGATCGCGACCTCGCGAAGGTGAAGCGCCGAGGAGGTCATCCGGACGATGATCCCGCGGCGGCGGAGCAGCCAGACGCCGCCCAGGATCGCCACGAGTCCGGCCGCGAGGCAGAGCGTGTAGAAGGTCGGCCCGGCCTTCCCGAAGCGTCCGAGACCGAGGACGGCGAAGACCGCGCCGGCGGCGAGGATCAGCACTCCGTACAACGGCGAGAGTCTCAGCGCGATTTCGCCGGGCTCGGAGGCTTCCGGCGGGATCGGAGCCGATGGGCTCACGGGCGGCGGCGTACCGGCCCGTCGCTTCCACGCCTCGTACTCCTCGCGGCTCCGAAAGGACACGCCGGGTTCCTTTCCGGGTTCGTGAATTCGCCCGGGACGTGCGCGAAACGCGCCGGGATTTGCCGAGGATTTTACCGCGTCAGCGGCTCTTCGCGCCGTTCGCCCGCAGAAGGTCGACGACGTCGTCGACCTTCTCGTGGAGCTGGTGGACCTGGTTTGCGAGCGTCTGGATCTCGGACTCCGCGCGGCGGTTTACGTCGAAGTCCATCTCGCCGCGGACCCGGTCCTTCTTGTCCTGCCGGTTCTGGCTCATCATGATGACGGGCGCCTGGATCGCCGCGAGCATCGAGAGGATCAGGTTCAGCAGGATGAACGGGTACGGGTCCCAGGATCGGGTCCCGAGCCCCACGTTCACCGCCGTGTACACGAGCAGCAGCCCCAGAAACGACAGGATGAACGCCCACGAGCCGCCGAACGAGGCGACCTTGTCGGCGATGTGTTCGCCTCCCGTCTCCTTCTCCTCGATGACCTCGTTCGGGTTGCGTGCCGCGCGCCCGCGCACGAGCCGGTGCGCGGAGTGGAACTGGCGGCCGAGCACCGCCAGCATGTCCATCCCGGCGTGCGGCTTTCGCTCGAGCAGGATCTCGAGGTCATTCCGGTCCACCTCGACGCAGACGCTCTGGTCGACGGCGACCGCGGCGGTCTGATGAGGCGTCTCCTCGAGCATGGAGGCGAACCCGAAGAAGTCGCCCGGGCCGGGCGTGTCGATGACGACTTCCTGCTGATCCTCGTCGATCGTGGTCACGCGGACCGCGCCCGAGACGACGACGTAGGCCCTCTCGCCCGGGTCGCCGATCTTGTAGATCCGCTGCCGCGGCGCGAACGTCCGCAGCTCGACGTGCGCGGCGAGCACGGCCATGGCGTCGTCGTCCAGTAGCGTGAACAGGGGCACCTGCCTGAGGGTGTCCGGCGGACAGGTCATCGTGGTCCTCCTTTTTCGGCGATGAGGGGTCCCGCTGACGGCCGGATGGTCGCACGTCCGGCGCAGAGTCGTTTCCATGTTGTGCTGAACGTTCCGGAGGGCTCTTCCATAACATCTCTCGCGGAAGAATCGTGAGGACGGGGCGAAGCCCCGGTTAGAATCGCGCCGCCAATCGGATGACACTCGCGACCGGTACCCGCCTCGGCAGCTACGAGATCCTCGCGCCGCTCGGCGCCGGAGGCATGGGCGAGGTGTACCGGGCGCGCGACTCGAAGCTCGACCGCGACGTCGCGGTCAAGGTCCTCCCCGCGCAGCTGACGTCGAGCCCCGGCGCGCTGGCGCGCTTCGAGCGCGAGGCGAAGGCGGTCGCGGCGCTGTCGCATCCCAACATTCTCTCGATCTTCGACTTCGGCACGCACGGCGGCGTCTCTTACGCGGTCACGGAGCTCCTCGAGGGCGAGACCCTGCGCGGCAAGATCGACAGCGCGCCCGTCACGCAGCGGCAGGCGGTCGACTGGAGCCTGCAGATCGCGAAGGGGCTGTCGGCCGCGCACGGCAAGGGCGTCGTGCACCGGGATCTGAAGCCGGACAACGTGTTCGTGTCGCGGGACGGCCACGTCAAGATCCTCGACTTCGGTCTGGCGAAGCGCGTGGACGCGGGCGCCGAGGACAGGACGAGCGCGCCGACGGACGCGGGCCACACGGAGCCCGGCACGGTCATGGGCACGATGGGCTACATGTCCCCGGAGCAGCTCCGCGGCCTGACCGTCGACCAGCGCTCGGACATCTTCTCGTTCGGCGCCATCCTCTACGAGTTGCTCTCGGGCCGGAAGGCCTTCAAGAGGAACACGGCGAGCGACACGATCGCCGCGGTCCTGAAGGAGGAGCCGCCGGAGCTGACCGAATCGGGCCGGAACGTCTCGCCCGCCCTCGACCACCTCGTGCGCCACTGCCTCGAGAAGGATCCGGAGAACCGGTTCCAGACGGCGAAGGACGTCGCCTACGCGCTGTCGGAGGCGTCGAGCCCGACGACGGCCTCCGTGAGCGGGGCGCAGCCGATGGCGCCGGCGCCCCGGCGCAGGACGGCGGTCTGGATCGCCGCTGCCGCCGCCGTCGTCGCGCTGGCCGCGGCCGGCCTTCTGCTGTCGCGGCGACCGAAGTCCGGCGCGCCCGCCGCCGCCGGCGTCAAGCGCGTCGCCGTCCTTCCGTTCGAGAACCTCGGCGCCGCCGAGGACGACTACTTCGCGGACGGCATCGCGGATGCGATCCGCGGCAAGCTCGCGAGCGTGCCGGGACTCGAGGTCGTCGCCCGCGGCAGCTCGACGCCCTACAAGAAGACCGCCAAGTTGCCCAAAGAGATCGCGAAGGAGCTCGACGTCGGCTACCTCCTGACCGCGACGGTCCGCTGGCAGAAGGCGGGCGCCGCGCAGCGCGTCCAGGTGAGTCCCGAGCTCGTCGAGATCAAGGAGAGCGGCGCTCCGGCCACGAAGTGGCAGCAGCCGTTCGATGCGTCGTTGACGGACGTCTTCCAGGTGCAGTCCGACATCGCGGCGAAGGTCGTCGACGCGATCGGCGTCGCGCTCGCGGACAAGCAGCAGAAGAGCCTCGCCGGTGCGCCGACCTCCAACGTCGCGGCCTACGACGCGTACCTGAAAGGCGAGGACGTGACGGCCTCCACGGCGCGCGCCGATCCTCCGTCTCTGCGGAAGGGCCTCGGCTTCTACGAACAGGCCGTGGCGCTGGATCCAAATTTCGCCGACGCGTGGGCGCGCGTATCCGTCTGCCGCACGCTCCTCTTCACGAACAGCGTGCCCGACCCGGCTCTCGCGTCCGGCGCCCTGGAGGCCGCGCACAAGGCAATGGACCTGGCTCCGGGGAAGTCGGCCGGCTACGTCGCGATTGGTCTCTACGACCGCGCGGTCTCGGGCGACCTTCCCCAGGCGCTCGAGGCGCTCCAGTGGGCGCAGAAGCTGGTTCCGAACGATCCCGACGTGCTGCGCTCGATCGGCCGGGTCGAGACCCAGATGGGGCGGTGGAAGGACGCCATCGCTCACTACGACCAGGTCGAGCGGCTCGACCCGAAGAACCCGATCAACGTCGGCAACGCGAGCCAGCCGCTCGCATACACGAGGCGCTGCGGTGAGGCGGTTCAGGCGGTCGACCGCAACCTGGCGCTCGAGCCCGCGAACCTGTACCGCGTGGCCGAGCGGGTTACCGCCGAGCTCTGCGGCGGAGACGCGGCCGGAGCCAAGGCGACCGTCGCCGATGCCGTCCGCCGGGTCGGACCGGCGGACACGGCCGCCTACTTCAGCTCCGGACTGGAATGGCTCCTCGACGCGGACACGTTCGCCCTGCTGCGCCGTCTGACGCCGGCGGCGTTCGACGGCGACGAGGGCAACTGGGCGCTGGCGCAGGCGTGGGCGAGCTGGCGCGCCGGGGACGCCGCCGCCGCAAGGAGCTACGCGGAGAAGGGCATTCCGGCGATCGGGGCGATGGCACAGAAGTCTCCGAAGCGCGCGAGTGTGCACGTCAACCTCTCCCAGATGTACGCGCTCGCCGGACGCAAGGCGGACGCGGTCCGGGAGGGGCTGCTGGCGACGGAGCTCGAGCCGCTCGCGAAGTCGCCCTACCGCGGAATGGACATGCTGACGTCGCTCGCGCAGACGTACGTGCTCCTGGGCGACGCCGATCAGGCGGCCGCGACGCTCGAGCGGATCCTCAAGGGGGACTACTGGATCACGCCGGCGACGCTCAAAGTCGATCCGACCTGGGACTCGATTCGCCAGAATCCACGCTTCCAGAAGCTCGTCGCCTCGAAGTAGCGCCGTTCGCGACGCAACATATTAGCGATCGCTAATATGTCGATCCGCGAGCAGCGCGCCGTCTCTTCTCCACGTCCAGCACGAACGCCTCGATCCGCCGGTCCCACGTGTGGTCGCGCAGGGCGCGGCTGCGCGCGCGGCGGCCCATCGCGACGCGGGCCGGCTCGTCGCGGCAGAGCCGCGCGGCCGTCTCGCCCGCGGCCTCCGGCGACTCGTACGTCGCGATCTCCTCGCCCGGCGCGAAGAACTCGGACAGCCCGGGGAAGGTCTCGACGAGCGACGGAACGCCGCACGAGGCCGCGAAGAACGGCCGCGGCGTGATCCGGAACGCGCCGCGGTACTTCCCCTCGGCGTCGTCGAGCCGCGCCGTCTCGAGGGCCAGGCGGGCGCCGTTCAGGGCGGCGCGGAGCGCGTCGGGGGTGTCGCACGGCGGCGCGGCCGGAACGCTCCATCGCGTCTCGCCGGCGTACGCGTGGACGCGCACGCGGACGCGGCGCGCCAGCTCGCCGACGATGATGTTCCGGTACTCCGTCCACTTGCCGTAATAGAGGACGTCGCAGTCGGGATCGCGCGTCAGCCGCGACCGCTCCGGGTGGTAGAGCTCGGCGTCGGTCGCCGGGTCGCAGCGCGCGGCCGCGACCCCGATGCCGGCGTAGTCGGGCAGCGTCTGCGGATCCTGCGTGTAGAAGAGATCGAACTCGCGCGCGATGGCGAGCGACGCTCGCAGGCCGTAGGGATCGGAGAGCGCGAAGCCCGCGAGGAGCACGCGGCGGTTCCGAAGCTCCCTCAGCGAGCGCTCCGAGAAATGCAGCGCCCCGCCGAGGCACACGATCACGTCGGGCATCGGATCCGTGTGCTCGTCGACGGCGGCGTCGGGCACGAGCGCGGGACGCGCGCCGCCGGTCGGCTCGAAGCCGGCATAGCGCTGCGGCTCGACGACGCGCGTCCGGAACGCGCGCTGGAAGGCGCGGACGGGCGGAAAGAGGTTGTTGCAGAACGGCGGCTGGCTGACGTTGCCGAAGAGAAGGAGATCGAGCGAGCTCATCGCCGTGTCTCCGCCCGCTTCTCCGTGACGACCATCACGCGACAATCTACGACGGACGCCCCCGAAACGCCGCGCGTCTGACCTAGAATCGCGCGGTGCGCCGCGTGCTCCGCCTCCTCGTCTGCGCGATCGCGCTCGCCGCCGCGGCCGGGACGTCGCGCGCGGCGTCATCGCTCCGATTCCACGGCAACGGCACGGGCGACATCGACCGGATCAAGATCCCGATCGACGACCCGTCCAACTCGAATCCCGGGCCGCCAGCCGACGTCGGCGCGACGGACTTCACGATCGAGTTCTGGATGAATGCCGCCGCGCCCGACAACACGGCGGCGCCGATCGCGTGCGGCGCGAACCAGGACTGGCGGCACGGCAACGTCGTCGTGGACCGGGACCGGCAGGGCCTCGACCGCAAGTTCGGCGTGTCGATCGCCGGCGGCAAGGTGGTCTTCGGAGTGAGCGGCGACGGCACCGGAGACCTCACGGTCTGCGGCGCGCGGCCGGTGCTGGACGGGCTCTGGCATCACGTCGCGGTCGAGCGCAAGCGCTCCAACGGCCAGATGTGGATCTACGTCGACGGCCTGCTCGACGTGCAGGGCGCCGGGCCGGGCGGCGACGTGTCCTATCCCGACGGCGCCGCGCCGGCCTCTCCCGCCGATCCGTTCCTCGTCTTCGGCGCCGAGAAGCACGACGAGGGCGCGGGCTTCCCGTCGTACAACGGCTCGCTCGACGAGATCCGGATCTCGTCGTCGCTGCGCTACTCGGGGACCTTCACGCGGCCCACGACGCCGTTCACGACGGACGCGAGCACCGCCGCGCTCTACCACCTCGACGAGGACGCGGGTGACACGATCCTGGACGCCTCCGGCGCGGCGGGGGGGCCGTCGCTCGGCGAGCGCTCGTTCGGCGGGTCGCCGCAGGGGCCGGAGTGGTCCGAGTCGCTCGCCCCGCTCGGCGGCAGCACCGGGGTCGCCTTCACGCTGGTCACTTCGAGCGTCTCGTCGCCGGTCCACGTCGCCGATCCGGGGGACGGCTCCGGCCGGCTCTTCATCGTCGAGCAAGGCGGGTACATCCGCGTGTTCAAGAACGGCGGGATCCTGCCGACGCCCTTCCTCGACGTCCACTCGCTGATCTCGAACGGCGCGGAGGAGGGACTGCTCTCCGTCGCGTTCCACCCGAGCTACTCGACGAACGGCCTCTTCTTCATCTACTACACGAACAACATCGCGTCGCCGGGCGACATCACGATCGCGCGCTACCACGTGTCGGGCAATCCTGACGTCGCGGACCCGAGCTCGGCGCAGATCGTCCTGGTCGTGCCGCACCCGGTGAACTCGAACCACAACGGCGGACAGCTCAAGTTCGGTCCGAGCGACGGCTATCTCTACGCGGGCACCGGCGACGGCGGCTCCGGCGGCGATCCGCCGAACAACGCGCAGAATGTCAACGTGCTCCTCGGCAAGATCCTCCGCATCGACGTGGACGGCAGCGGCGCCGTGCCGTGCGGCCAGAACAATTCCGCGCCGTACGCGATTCCGCCGGACAACCCGTTCGTGGGGCGCAGCGGCTGCGGCGAGATCTGGGCGTACGGGGTTCGCAATCCGTGGCGGTTCGCCTTCGACCGCTCGACGTCCGACCTGTTGATCGGCGACGTCGGTCAGAACCTCTGGGAGGAGATCGACTTCCAGCCCGCCGCGAGCTCCGGCGGCGAGAACTACGGGTGGCGGCTCATGGAGGGCTTCCACTGCTACAACCCGCCGTCGAACTGCAACGACGGCTCGCTGACGCTGCCGATCCTCGAGTACGACCACAACGGCCGCTGCTCGGTGACGGGCGGCTACCGCTACCGGGGCACGGCGATCCCCGGCCTGAACGGCATCTACCTGTACGCGGACTTCTGCAGCGGCGAGGTCTGGGGCGCGCAGGAGGCGGCCGACGGGACGTGGATTTCGAGCCTCATCGTCGACACCACGTACAACCTGTCCTCGTTCGGCGAGGACGCGTCGGGGGAGCTCTACGCCGCGGATCTGAACGGCGCGGTCTACCAGCTCACGCCGACCCCGAATCCGTCGCCGGTCCTCACGGGCGTGTCACCCGCGTCGGTCATCGCCGGCGATCCCGGCTTCACGCTGACCGTCAACGGCGAGGGATTCGTGTACGGCTCGGTCGTGCGCTGGAACGGGCAGGACCGGCCGACGATCCGGGTGTCCGCCTCGAAGCTCACCGCCGCCGTCCCCTCCACGGACATCACGACGGCCGGCTCGGCGCTGGTGACGGTCTTCTCACCGGCGCCCGGCGGCGGCGAGTCGACCGCGGGCACGGTGAACATCAACCCGACCTTCCTCGACGTGCCGACCGACTACTTCGCCTACAGCTACATCCAGGCCGTCTACAACGCCGGCGTCACGGCGGGCTGCGGCTCGCGTCTCTACTGTCCCGACTCCGCGACGACGCGCGCGCAGATGGCGGTCTTCCTCCTGAAGGCGGATCAGGGCGCCGGCTACCTTCCGCCGCCGTGCACCGGGACGGTCTTCGAGGACGTCCCCTGCCAGGGTGGCGGCTTCGACCCGTGGATCGAGGATCTCGCGGGCCGCGGGATCACCGGCGGGTGCGGCGGCGGCAACTACTGCCCGAACGCGCCCGTCAGCCGCGCCCAGATGGCGACGTTTCTGCTGAAGACCTCGCAGGGCCCCGGCTACACGCCGCCGGCGTGCAGCGGGACCGTGTTCCTCGACGTGCCGTGCCAGGGCGGCCCGTTCGATCCGTGGATCGAGGACCTCGCGGCGCGGGCCATCACCGGCGGTTGCGGCGGCGGCAACTACTGTCCGGCCTCGCCGGTGACTCGCGCGCAGATGGCGATCTTCCTGACCAAGACGTTCAGCCTTCCGATTCCCTGAAGCGCGCCGGCGGTCGCGGTCTTCGGCGCCGCCGCCCGTTGCGCGCGCGGCCTCGATTCAATTTTCTGCAGCCGCGCTGCGCATCGGCTCGTCGCGAGCGGCAAACCGGCGCGGCGACGAGCGATTCGAGTCGATTCGGACGGCACGCCTGCGTGTCTTCGCCGCCGCTTCGGCAGTTCCGTCTGCCTATGAGCTCGTTGGGGCGGCACGAGGCGTAGGCCCATGATTGTCGGTCTACGCCTGCTCGCCTTCCCAACTTTCCTGTTGACTAAGCTCTATGCGGGGTAAATAGTTCGCCACGAACTCCCCTGGAAAAGATTCGTTTTCACAACCTAACGGAGGAACGGCATGGACCGGAGCTCGGCGAAAAGGCTCTCTGCCTTCATCGTCTCGGTAGCCGCAGGTCTGTTGTTCGCACCGGTGTCCGCGCTTCTCGGCGCGAACACGGTCGAGCAGAAGGCGGCGCCCAGTATCAAGACGGGTCTCGCGACTCGACACGGCATCTCGCGGCCGTTGCGGGAGATGAACCTCCCGCGTCCGAAACCGGGAGAGACACGCCGAGAGATCCATCACAAGCCGCGTCCGGGCTGGAATCCTCCGGTGAATCATCCGGCCATCCAGGATCCGGCGCGGCAGTCGCACGCGCCGCAGGGCGGCAGCAACATGCCGGGCCCGATCATCAGCTTCGAGGGAGTCGGCGACGTCGACTTCCTGCAGCCGGCTGATACCAACGCGGAGGTCGGTCCCAACAACGTCGCGCAGTGGGTCAACATCAGCTTCGAGATCTGGGACAAGGACGGCAACGATCAGACCGGCGGCCCCGTCGAGGGCAACGCGCTCTGGTCGGGTTTCGGGGGCGACTGCGAGAACATCAACTCCGGCGACCCGATCGTCCTGTACGACCAGCTGGCCGACCGCTGGGTGTTTGCGCAGCCGACGTTCACGCTGTTCGGCGCGACCGAGAACCGCATGTGCTTCGCGGTTTCGGTCACGCCCGATCCGCTCGGCGACTACTACCTGTACGAGTTCCCGTGGGCGATCACCGGCATCAACTTCCACGACTACCCGAAGCTCTCGGTCTGGCCGGACGCGTACTACGTCACGGGCCGCGACTTCGACGCCCAGAACAACTTCAGCATGGCGGTCACGGCATACGACCGCAACGCGATGCTCGCGGGCGCCGACGCCTCGCAGATCTATGTGAACCTCGAGAATCCGAATATGGACGGACTGCTCGGGGCGAACATCGAAGGCCTCGTGGGTCCGGGTGTCGCGGCGAACCGCCCGGCGGGCGCGCCGACGCCGCCCGGGCTCCTGATCAGCACCGGTCACCCCCTCCGCGACGGCTCGCCGACTCCGGTGCTGCACCTCTTCTACTTCCACCCAGACTTCGGTACGCCGGCCAACTCGACCTTCACCGGACCGGTGGACGTCCAGGTCGACGACTACGATCCGGTGTTCGAGTTCGTCGACAACGTGCCCCAGCCGCCGCCGGGGGGAGGCCTCGAGGTCAACGGCTGGATCCAGTACCGCGCTTCGTATCGCAACTTCGGCGACCACGAGTCGGTCGTCGTCGAGCACGACGTCAAATTCGACGGCACGCACGTCGGTCCCCGGTGGTACGAGCTGCGCGATCCGTTCGGCACGCCGACGATCTACCAGCAGGGCTCCTACGGTCCGGATGACGGCCTCTACCGCTGGATGGGCTCGGCGGCGATGGATGCGAACAACAACATCGCGGTCGGCTTCAGCGTCGTCGACGGCGTTTCGACGAACCCCGGCATCCGCTGGGCCGGACGCCTCGCGAGCGACGATCTCGGAACCCTGGGACAGGGCGAGGCCGAGCTGATCGCGGGCGACAACCCGTTCGGCGGCTTCCGCTGGGGCGACTACTCCTCGCTCGTGATCGATCCGGTCGACCAGTGCACGTTCTGGTACACGCAGATGTACGCCCCCGGCTCGGCCGGCGGCGACTGGTCGACGCGCATCGGCTCCTTCAAGTTCCCGAGCTGTACGCTCGGACCGAGCGGCACGATCTCGGGCACGGTCACGGACGGCGTGAACCCGATCGAGGGCGTCCGCGTAACGGCGGGCGCGGCCGGCGTCAGCACGGACGCCTCGGGCCACTACACCCTGACACTCCCCGTCGGCATGTACGACATGAGCGCGAAGAAGTACGGGTTCCTGCCCGGCTTCGCGAACGACGTCGTCGTCACCGAGAACACGGACACCCCGCAGGACTTCACGCTGTCAGTGGCTCCGTCGACGCTCGTCAACGGCACGGTGAAGGACGGCTCGGGCGGCGGGTGGCCGCTCCCGGCGAACATCACGATCACCGCGGCGGGCGCTCCGACGTTCCACCTGACGACGGACGCCACGACCGGCTACTACGAGATCACTCTGGTCGAGGGCATCGTCTACAACTTCAACATCCAGTCCATCGTCCCGGGCTACCTGCCGGGCGGCGGACCGCTCGACCTGACGGGCGCGGCCCCGACGCAGAGCATCGTGAAGAACTGGACGCTGCTGGTCGACTCCTCGATCTGCATCGCGCCGGGCTACACGCAGACCTTCAACGGTCTGGCCGAGAATTTCGAGGGCGGCACGATCCCCGAAGGCTGGCAAGTCGTCAGCAACAGCACGGGCGGCAGCGGCGGGTTCCCGACGGAGTGGGTCGTCGTTCAGGGAACGGATCCCTGCGGTGACTACTCGGGCAACCTGACCGGCGGCACGGGCTTCTTCGCGGTAGTCAACAGCGACTGCCCCGGCTCCGGCGTCATGATCGACTCCTCGCTCATCACGTCCACGGTGGACATGTCGGCGTTCTCCTCGGCGGTGGTCCGGTTCCACGAGGACTACCGCTCGCTGGGCGACAACGCCGACGTCGACATCAGCACGGACGGCGGTGACACGTGGACCAACGTACTCGCGCAGAACTCCGATCAGCGCGGACCGAGAACGGTCAACGTCGACATCAGCGCCGTGGCCCTCGGCCACAACACGGTTCAGGCGCGGTTCCACAACTACAACGCCGACTTCGCGTGGTGGTGGCAGGTCGACGACGTCCAGCTCGGACAGCTCGGCTGTCTGCCTGGCGCCGGCGGTCTCGTCGTCGGCCACGTGACGAGCGTCGCGACGAACGCCGGCCTCAACGGGGCGACCGTTGCGGTCGACGGCGGCAACTCGACGAAGACCTTCAAGGCCAACGGGCAGGGTGACGGCTTCTACGCGGTGTTCGCGGATGCCGGCAACCAGTCGCTCACGGCCTCTCAGAAGCTCTACGGCTCGGTCACCCACAACGCCCTCGTGGTTCCGGGAGCGACGCAGAACGTCGACTTCGCGCTGCCGTCGGGCAAGCTGGCCGCCGACCCGGTGGGCTTCCAAATCGTTCTCAACCCTGGCGGGACCCTGGATCAGACGCTGAATCTCACGAACACGGGCGGCGTTGCGGCGCAGTTCCACCTGCGTGAGCTCAACGTGCCTCCGGCGCCCGCGGACACGCACCGCGGACCCTTCGTGAGCGATGCGGAGATCAAGCAGGCCCTGAGCCGACTCCCCAACGCGTTCCAGAAGCAGGTCCGCGCGAGCAAGGTGTTCAGCCTCGGCCGCTACGGTGCGTTCCCGGGCCACGAGCCGGTCCCGAGCGTTCCGACGGCCGCGGGCGACGTGCTGGCGAACTACAGCGCGAGCTTCGCGACCCCGAACGGTCTGCCGTTCGGCGTGATGTTCGACAACAACGCCAGCGACTTCTACGTCTCCAACCTCGGCAGCGGCTTCCCCGGCGACAACAAGGACCACGAGTTCGCCTCCGACGGCACCGAGACCGGTGAGGTCATCGACATGTCCTCGCTCGGCTTCCTGCCGGTGGACGGCACGTTCAACAGTCAGACGGGCATGTTCTGGCAGGCCACCAACGACTTCTTCGGCGGCTCGATCACGTGCATCTACGAGATCGACCCCGCCTCGAAGGCGCTGACGGGCAACACGATCTGCCCGGCCTTCGGCTCGCCGCAGACGGCTCTCGCGTACGACGTCAACACGGACACGTACTACTCGAGCTCGTTCTTCGACGGCGTCGTCAACCACTTCGATGGCTCCGGCACGATCCTCGACTCGGCGAGCACCGGTCTCTCGACCTCGGGCCTGGCGTTCAACGCCGGGACGGGTCACCTGTTCGCGTTCCAGCAGACGGGCGCGGGCACGGGCGACGATGACGTCTACATCCTCGACGTGAACAACGCCTACAACGTGGTCGGCAGCTTCAAGGTCGGAGCGCCCGGAATCACGCAGCTCGCGGCGGGCGGCGCGGAGATGGATTGCGACGGACATCTCATCCTGGTCGACCAGCTCGGCGCCAAGCCGATCTTCGTCGTCGACTCGGGCGAGGTGAACACCTCGTGCCACTTCGTGAACACGATCCCCTGGGTCAGTGAGGATCCGACGGACGGCTCCGTCGGCGCGGCGACGCCGGCCGGCAACGGCAGCTCGCCGAATCCGGTCCCGATCGCGGTCACCTTCGATGCAACGGGTCTTCTCCCCGGACTCCGGCAGGCGCAGCTGACGTTCAGCACCGATACGCCGAACCTGGTTCCGGCGGTGCCCCTGAGCCTCGTGGTCCGCTTCCTGGATGTTCCGGACGACAACCAGTTCCAGGCCTTCATCTACGGTGCGGCCGGTGCCGGCATCATGATGGGTGGCCCGCCGAACTGCGCCACGGGTACGCAGTACTTCTGCCCGAACGGCATCGTCACGCGCGCCGACAT
>DATBBK010000171.1:0-6935 GCA_036271035.1 Thermoanaerobaculia bacterium
GCGACGCGCGCGGCCCCGGCGTAATCGCGCGCGAGCGCGCGCGTCTGCCGGATTCCGTCGTACCGGTGGACGATCGCCAGGATCTCCGCCGGCTCGACCGTCTTGAACTCGCGCTCGCGCAGCACGGTCGCCACGCGGTCCCGCTCCTGCGGCGCCGCCTTCGGCAGCACGAGAAGCAGCGGCATCGTCAGCTTGCCCTCGCGCAGGTCGTTCAGCACCGGCTTGCCGACCTCCTCGACGCTGCCGGTGTAGTCGAGCAGGTCGTCGATGAGTTGGAATGCCATGCCGAGGCAGCGCCCGTACTCGGCGAGCCGTTCGGCGGCGAAGAGGTCGCCGCGCGGCGAGAAGTGGGCGGGCAGGCGGCACGCCGCGGAGAAGAGGTCGGCCGTCTTGCGGCGCGTGATCTCGAGCGCCTCCTCGCGCGTGACGTGGATCGACCCCTCCTTCTCGATGCCGATGATCTCGCCCTCGATCATCGAGAGCGTCGTGTCGGAGAGGACCTTGAGGATCGTCAGGTCGCCCTCGTCGAGGGCGATGCCCATGGACATCGTGTAGAGGTAGTCGCCGAACAGGACGGTGAGGTTGTTGCCCCAGCGCGCGTTCGCGGACGTGCGCCCGCGGCGCAGCCGCGCCTCGTCGATGATGTCGTCGTGAACGAGCGTCGCCGTGTGGATGAACTCCACGACGGCGGCGTAGCGGACGTCCTTGTCGCCGTCGCGGTAGTCGAGCAGCTTCGCCGACAGGAGCAGGAGCGCCGGGCGGATGCGCTTGCCGCCGCCCTGCGCCAGGTACGCCCCGATGCGGTCGATCGTCGGAATCGGGGAGCGGAAGTGGAGCAGTAGCTCCTCCTCGACGCGCGCGAGCTTGTCGGCGATCAGGTCGTAGGCGCGCTTCAAGCGCACGTCGGCGAGTCGAGATGGGCTCATCGGTTCAGCGCTTCAACGGTTCGACGCTCTAACGCTCAACGGTAGTTCGTGAACTGCAGAGGCACGCCGAAGTCTCCGGCGCGCAGCAGCGACATGACCTCCTGGAGGTCGTCCTTCGCGCGTCCCGAGACGCGAAGCTGATCGCCCTGGATGGCCGCCTGGACCTTCAGCTTGCGGTCCTTGATCGCCTTGACGATCTCCTTGGCCTTCTCGGAGGCGATGCCCTGCTGGATCTTCACGACCTGGCGGACCGTGCCCATCGCGGCCGGCTCGACCTTCTGGTAGTCGAGAGACTTGACGGCGACCCCCCGCTTGACGAGCCGCGTCTCGAGGATGTCCTTCACCGACTTGAGCTTGCCCTCGTCGTCCGAGGTGAGCGTCAGCTCGAGCTCCTTCTCGTTCCACTCGATCTTCGACTTGGAGCCGCGAAAGTCGAAGCGCGTGGCGATCTCCTTGGAGGCCTGCTGGACGGCGTTCAGGACCTCCTGCAGGTCGACCTTGCTGACCACGTCGAACGAGAACTCCTGGGCCATGGGGGGATTCTATTGCGAACCCCCCGTCATCCCGAGGAGCGCAGCGACGAGGGACCCCTTTCGGCGCCGGTGTGTGGGACCCCGGCAGTGGATCGAGGAGGAGAGCGGGAAGAAAGGGATCCCTCGCTTCGCTCGGGATGACAATGTGGTGGGCGGGATTGGCTCGTTTGCGAACGCGTGCCGTTCGCCGCACAGTCAGTTCTCGACGATGCGCGTGCCCTTCGGCCCCGTGATCCGGTAGTCGTCCGGCGGGCGCGGCTTCTGGGTCTTCCAGGCCTCGAAGCGGAACTCCGTCCGGTTGCCGGACGGATCCTCGTAGGAGAGCCCGTCCACGGCGCCCTCGGTCGAGACCGCGAGCCGGAGCCAGGAGAAGTCCGCGTCGGCGGCCGTCGGCTTCAACAGGACGCCCTTCGACCCGTCCACCTGGATCGCGTAGCGCGCCGCGAGCTCGTCGGGCTTCTTCAGGAACACGAGCGGCAGCCGCGCCTGCTCGTCGGCGGACAGCTTGCGGACCGTGAGTTGCTTGTCCTCGGGCGAGAAGAAGCGGCCCTCTCCGGCGTCGTACGTGAAGACCTTCTTCTCGGGCGCGTCGTAGTCGAACCGGAGGCGCTGCGGCGACTGGATCCATACCGTACCCGACTCGCGCTTCGAGGTCGCGAAGCCCGCGGGCGTGTAGATCTGCGTGAACGCGGCCGCGTGGGCGTTGCCGTCGGCATAGACGGCGGCCGCTTTGGAGAGGAGCGTGGCGGCATCCGCGGGGACGCCGGCGGGCGCGGCCTGGGTCGCGGTCTGCCCGTGCGCTCGGACTGGAAGGAGCGCGACGATGACGAGCGCGAGCACCCGGGAGACGCGTCTCATTTTCTCTTCGGCTTAAAGCTTACGGCTTACGGCTCACGGACTAATGCCGGAAGTGGCGCCTCGGCGCCATCAGAAACGCGATGTTGCGTTCGTCCGCGGCCGCGACGATCTCCTGGTCGCGGATCGAGCCGCCCGGAGCGACGATCGCCGTGACGCCCGCGTCGCCGAGGATGTCGAGACCGTCGCGGAAGGGGAAGAACGCGTCGGAGGCGGCGCCGCAGTTGACGACCGGCAGCACGGGCTTGGTCGCGGCGAGCCGGCACGCGTCGACGCGGCTCATCTGGCCCGCGCCGATGCCGATCGTCTGGCGCGCGTTCGCGAGCACGATCGCGTTCGACTTCACGCGGCGGACGACCTTCCACGCGAGGTCGCACGCCGCGCGCTCGACGGCCGTCGGCTTGCGCTGCGAGACGACCTTCCAGCTCGAGCTCGGATCCGGCTCGGAGTCGGCGTCCTGGAGCAGCAGGCCGCCCTCGATCCGCTTCCAGTCGAGGCCGTGCACGGGGCGCTGCGAGACGTCCACCTGAAGCAGGCGGATGTTCGGCTTCTTCGCGAAGAAGGAGAGCGCCTCCTCGGTGAAGCCGTCCGCGGCGACGACCTCGACGAAGTGCTGGAGGACCAGGGATGCGAGCGCGCCGTCCACCTTGCCGCGGATGGCGATGATCCCGCCGAACGCGGCGAGTGGGTCGCACGCGAAGGCCCGGCCGAACGCCTCGGAGATCGTCTCGCCGATGGCCGCGCCGCAGGGGTTGTTGTGCTTGACGATGACGGCGGCCGGCCCCTCGAAGTCGCGGGCGAGGGTCACCGCGGAGTCGAGGTCCAGGAGGTTGTTGAAGGACAGCTCCTTGCCCTGGAGCATGTGGAAGCGAACGAGGGCGTCGGCCGGGGCGGATGGGAAGGCGTAGAGCGCCGCTCTCTGGTGCGGGTTCTCGCCGTAGCGGAGCGCGCCGACGCGCTCGAACGAGAAGATGAGGTTCTCGGGGAAGGGCTCGGAGTCCTTCCAGGTCCCCGCGAAGTAGCGCGCGATCGCCGCGTCGTAGGCCGCGGTCCGGGAGAAGGCGCGGGCGGCGAGGTGCTCGCGGGTGTCGAACCGCGTGCCGCCCGTCGAGCGGATCTCCTGGAGGATGGACTCGTAGTCCGACGGATCCACGACGACGGCGACGCGGCTGTGGTTCTTGGCCGCCGCGCGGATCATCGCCGGTCCGCCGATGTCGATGTTCTCGATCACCTCGCTGCGGGCGCGGCCCGCGGCGACCGTCTTCTCGAACGGATAGAGATTGACGACGACGAGGTCGAACGCCTCGATCGCGGCCTGCGCCATGTCGCGCGCGTGGTCGTCGCGGGAGTCGTCGCCGAGCACGCCGCCGAAGATCTTCGGGTGGAGCGTCTTCACGCGTCCGCCGAGGATCTCCGGGAATCCCGTCTTCTCCTCTACGAGCGTCACCCCGACGCCCGCGTCCTTCAGGTGCGCGGCCGTGCCGCCTGTGGAGACGATCTGGACGCCGCGTTCCGCGAGCGCGCGCCCGAGCTCCGCGATGCCGGTCTTGTCGTGAACGGAGATGAGCGCCCGGCGAACGGGCGTCACGGCGGGACGCATCGGAATCGGTTCAGCCATGAGGCGGCGATTCTAGCAAGGGACAGTCATTCTTCATCGGGCAGTCGGAGGTGCCGTAACGGTGCGGCGCAGCGATGGGAGGGGAGCCGGAGACGCCGCTCTTCGCCTGCGGCGCGACGGCCTACCGACTCAAAACAGCTTCAGGATCTGCGCGCTGATCGTGAATCCCGAGATGCCGTGCCGGACGACGGGGATGCCGACCTCGCCGCGGATGCGCGTGTTCTCCCACGGCCCGTTCAGCGCCGTCGCGATTCCGGCGCCGGAGAAGTAGTCGTAGTTGAACCCCTGCTGCGGGTTCTTGATCCAGCCCTGGTCGTAGAGGACCTCGAAGCGGATCGCGTTCTCGATGTTGATCCCGTACGAAAAGTTGTTCACGATCGCCCGGTCGGCGCGCAGGCTTCCCCTCGGGAATCCGCGGATCTCGGCTTCGCCGAACGGCCCGAAGTCCCATTGCGAGAACCGATCGAAGTCGGAGCCGTCGAGATACGAGACCTTCACGAAGAGCTTGCGGAAGTTCTCGAAGTAGAAGCCCTTCTGCGCGACGAACGAGTATCGCCAGAAGTCCTTCTGGTGCGGGTCGTATCCCGACGTCTCCGGATCGCCCCATGGCGCCCAGTTGTGGCGGTCGTTGTAGGAGACGCGGCCGGTGAAGTTGTAGCCGTCCTCGTTCCACGCGAGTCGCAGCTCGGCGCCGTTCGTCAGCGTGTCCACCGGCGTCACGAAGTCCGGCCCGGTGTCCGAGTCGCGCTGATAGTTGTCCCACTGGGAGAAGAGACCCAGCGACGCCTTGAAGTAGGGGCCGATCGGATGGCCGAGGTTGACCTGGACCGACTCCGGCAGGTGCTTGATCTTCTCCGAGACGATCTCCTCGCCGTTGCGGTAGCTCGTCTCGCTGAACGGGATCGCCACGCCGAAGGCGTCCACTCCGAGGTCGAACCGGGTTCCCAGAAACGACGGATCGGTGTAGTTCGCAAACAACAGGACCCCGGCGAAGAAGACCGAGAGCTGCTTGCCCTTCCCGAAGAGATCGAAGTCGAAGTACTGCACCCCGAGCAGCGGGAACGGGTAGTCCTGGCCGGTCTGGTAGAAGATGCCGGTCAGTCCGAAGAGGCTGCGCCGCGTCATCTTCGTCTCGACGCGCCGGTCCCCGGGATGCTCGGCGTCGGGGACGAGGTAGCGGAGGCCCTGGTCGGTGTCGCGGACCATCTGCGACTCGGACGCGAGCGCCGCCTTCCGGCGCTCCGCGAAGTCGGGCGGATCGACCTGCACGTCCGTCATCTGGACGTAGCGCTCGATGGCGGTCGTCCGTCCGGCGGTCGAGAAGACCTGCTGGCCCCGGATCTCGAGCGGCAGGACGACGCCGTTCGTTCCCGGCACCGCGCGGTAGTACTCGGTCTGCACGTTGGAGAGGGTGTCGCCCTTCAGGTTGAGCTGGATCGACTCGCGGCGGAGCAGCGCGAACGTCTCCTTGTCGATCCAGGCCGTGCCCCGGTACGTGGGCTTCTCGCCGATCTCCGCGCGCGGCCGGAAGTCGATCCGGTACGCGGCGCGCCCGTCGATCGTCGTTTCGGCGGCGAGCTCGTACGCGTAGTCCTCGGTCAGCCGGATCTCGAGGGGCAGCGTCGTGACCTTCTCCGGCTGGAGGATCGGCAGCTTCGGGATCGTGCGACCCTTCCACTTAACGCCGTTGAGGAAGAACTCCTGCCACTGCCAGTCGCTCGGCTTACCGCGCTCGTAGAAGATCGGCCCGCGGATCGTCAGATCGAGCGAGCTCGAGAACGACGCGATGCGGAAGCGAAGCTGCGTGTCGACGCTGGCGATGTAGGTCCCGACCTTCTCCTGCTGCCCTGCGTCCCAGGCGCGCTCGCGCGCGATGATCTCGTCGGCCGTCAGGCCGCGGGTCGCGCCCACGTCGACCGCGCTCCGCGTCTCGGTCCCGCGCGAGGCGGGATGGAGCACGACGGCCAGCGCGCCCTTGGAAGC
Source organism: Thermoanaerobaculia bacterium (assembly GCA_036271035.1). Lineage (GTDB taxonomy): Bacteria > Acidobacteriota > Thermoanaerobaculia > UBA5066 > Gp7-AA6 > DAHUXD01. Next base: position 5,916 of record DATBBK010000171.1, read on the forward strand.
GTCCAGCGTGAGCGAACGCGCGCCGCCGAGGGGGAAGTCGCGGGCCGCGCCGCTCGAGAGATTCTCGACCGACGCGCGCTCGTACGGCGCGCCGGAGAGGTCGATGGCGACGTTGCCCGACGGATCCGCCGGCAGGAGGAGGATCGGCGTGAAGGCCTTCGCGTCGAAGAACCGGACGACCGTGGCCGCGCTTCCGTCGCCGCGCCGGACCGAGGTCGCCGTGGGGTCGGACGAGACGTCGCCCTTGAAGCCGCGCTGCAGCCGCGAGAGCGCCGCCGCGCCGGCGTCCGAGAGCGGCTTTTCGCCGGCCTCGAGCACGACGAGCTCGGCGCGCGGGAAGCGCGAGAGGGCGGAGATCGCCGAATCGACGGGGGAGCCCGCGCTCGCGCCGGGCGGGACCGCGACCCAGACGCGCCGGTCCGACTCGGGCGGCGGCGGCGCGTCGGTCGGCCGGAGGACGCGCGCGTCCGCATACGGGGCGAGCTCCTCCGCGAGATCTCCCTCGAGCGGCTGCGGCGTGTCGAGCCCGATCCGTCCGTTCGGCGAGGACGAGCGCGCCACCGACGCGAGGCGCTTCAGGGCGTACGCGAACCGGATCGTGTCCGAGCCGGACGCCGCCGGCAGCGCGATCAGGGTCGCGGGCGCGGACCTCGCGGCGGCGAGCTCCTGCGACGCGGCCTCGAGGTCGGCGTCGTCGAGCGACGGAACGCGAACGACGAGAAGGCAGGATGACGCGTCGGCCGGCGGCTGGCCGCCCGGAGAGAGCCGCACGACGCCGAGAACGCCTTCCGCGGCCGGACAGGCACCGTCCGCGCGCTCGGCGGCGAGGCGCAGCGGCTCCGCCGCGGCGAGCGGAAGCGCCGCCGCGGCCCACAAAACAAGAGCGCCCGCGGCCCGGCGGGCGCTCCACAATCGTCGCATCGTCATGCGCAACGGCACCTCTGCGAAGAATGTTCCAGTAGGGTTACGGATGCCGGAGAGCGAACGTCCCGTCTCGGTGTCGTCCCGAGCGCCGAGAGA
>DATBBK010000172.1:0-7530 GCA_036271035.1 Thermoanaerobaculia bacterium
GGCGCTCGCCGATGGCATTCTCGCGGCCGCCGAGCTGGCCGCGCCAGTAGCGCTCGCTGACCACGAGCGACGGCGAGCCGCAGCCGGGCGTATCGTCCGCCGGCGTCAGCAGTCGGCCGCGGAGCGGAGGAACGCCGGCCAGGTCGAAGAAGCCGCCGCTCACCCAGAGCCCCTCCACGTACCGTGCCTCGCCGGCGGGCGCGAGGTTCAGCTGCTCACCCGCGAAGACGGCGACCTTGGAGAACGGCTGCTGCTCGTCGCGGAACCGCTCCCAGATCGCGTTCGTCAGCTGCGGCCAGTAGCCCGAAAAGTTGCCGGAGCGTCCCCAGGGGCTGCGCGCGAGCCGCACGTTGTAGATCTCGTCGGGGTGCGGGACCGGCAGCGTGCGCAGGCGCACGGCGTCGAGGAGCTGGAAGATCGCCGTGTTCGCGCCGATCCCGAGCGCGAGCGAGAGGATCGCGACGGCCGCGAAGCCGGGGTCCCAGCGAAGGAGGCGCACTCCCTGTCGCAGGTCGGCGCCGAGGCCGGACAGAAGGCCGTCGGACGAGTCCGCGGCGTCGGCGATCCGCGCCACGTCGCGCGCGGCCGGCAGCGTGGCGCGGAGTCCCCGCGTCAGCGCGTCGCCGTCGAGCTCCTCCAGGACGGCGCGCCTCGCCTCCTCCTCGGAGGCGCCGGACGCAACCAGCTCCGCGAAGCGGTCGTCCATGTGCTGCGCGATCTCTTCCACGGCCGCCGCCTCCCGCGCGGGCTCGAGCGACATCCCGGAGATGCGCCGCCGGATCTGGTCCGTCCAGTCATGCATGCTCGGCCTCCGTGATCCGGTGCATCGCCTCGACGAACGCGCTCCACGCACCGCGGCGCTCGCGCAGCGCCTGGCGGCCCGCCGCGGTCAGGCGGTAGTAGCGGCGCCGCCGCTGGGACGGCTTCTCCACCCAGCGGCCCTCGAGCAGTCCCTTCGCCTCGAGCCGGTAGAGGAGAGGGTAGAGCGACGCGACGTTGTACCGCAGCGCACCCTGCGAGCGCGTGTCGATGAGCTTGCCGATCTCGTAGCCGTGCCGGGATCGCTTCTCGAGGAGGGTCAGGATCAACAGCTCCGCGGAGCCCTTCTTGAGCTCGCGGTCGAGGTCTCGTATCGCCATATGTTGGATCACAACATATAGTACGCGCGAACCGCAAGGAGGTTTTGCAGGCCGGTCATCCCTCTCTGGGCTCCGGTGCGCCGACCGGTGGCCGGAACCGGAAGAATCAAGACCCGGCCCCGAGTCCGCTGGCTTCACGGGAACGGCGTAACCCCGGCGTATGTGCGACGTTTCTGTCGAGAAGAGAAGGAGCGATTCATGAAGATGGCCGAGACGTTTCTCGCCGACCTCGAGCGCGAGCTACCCGCCAGCCGTCGGGTGCTGGAGCGCGTGCCGCAGGGCCGGTTCGACTGGACGCCGCACCCGAAGTCGATGCCGATGGGCTACCTCGCGACGCTCGTCGCGACGATGCCGGCGTGGATCGACACGATGGTGCGTCAGGACGAGCTCGACTTCGCGCCGAAGGGCGGGTCGGGCTACAAGCCGCCGGAGGCGCGCACGCCCGCGGAATGGCTGCGCGCGCTGGACGAGTCGGCCGAGAAGGCGCGCGCGGCGCTGCGCTCGACGACCGACGAGCACCTCGCGAAGAGCTGGCGGCTGCTGGCGGGCGGGCACGTCGTCACCGAGCTGCCGCGCCACGTCAATATTCGCGACGGCGTGCTCAGCCACTGGGCGCACCATCGCGGTCAGCTCACGGTCTATCTGCGTCTCAACGACGTGCCGGTGCCGTCGGTGTACGGCCCGACGGCGGACGAGCACGTCGGCTGACGGGGCATTTCAAACTCGGGCGGCGCGGGAAATGCAGGCGCCGTCGTCCTTCGGATCGTCAGGATCGTCCGGATCGTCGTTTCGGCACGCCCGAAGCGGGCCGTGCGGCCCAATGGACAGGAGGTGGCAGATGGGCAACCCGTTCGTTCACGTGGAGCTGAACACCAGCGACGTCAAGAAGGCGAAGGACTTCTACGGGAGGCTCTTCGACTGGAAGCTCGAGGACTCCGACATGGACGGCTTCACGTACACCATGATCGGCGTCGGCGAGGGCACCGGAGGCGGCATGCTGAAGCAGATGATTCCCGGCGCGCCGTCCGCGTGGATGCCCTACGTCGACGTCGCCGACATTCACGCCGCGACGAAGAAGGCGAAGTCCCTCGGCGCGAACGTGATGAAGGACGTCACGCCGGTCGCGGAGATGGGTTGGTTGTCGATCCTCACGGATCCGACGGGCGCCGTGATCGGTCTGTGGCAGACGAATCCCAAGTCGGCGCGCTGAGCGGAAAAATAATTCGCGCACGATTCCGCGCGAGTGTGCTAAACATGTCTCCGTTGGGTGGGGCCGTTCGAGGCCGACTTCGCGGGCGCCGAGAGGCGCCCGCGCGGCTTTTATGAGAGCGACAGAAGCCCGATCGCTGCGCTCGGGGCCAGGTCTTCGCGTTTGCGGAGCGACGAGGCGACATCGATTGCGCCCTATTGGCGCTGAGCTCCGAAAACGAAAGACCTGACCCCATCGAAGCGCGCAGGCCTGACTTGCGGGGTGCCGCGTTCCATGAGCGACTGAGTCGCCGCGGGACTTGCGGGCCGGTCCTCCGGCGACGTGACTAAGCCGTCAGCCCCCTCCTCCCCGCGGGTGGAGAGGGGATTACCGCTGTCCCTCCGGTAAAGACCCGGTGCGCCTCGCGCTCCGGACGCAGCCGTTCTGGCACGCGATTGGCAGTTGGGACTGCCGGACGCGAAAGGAGACGCACATGGGCCTCATCCTCGTCATTCTCCTGGTGCTCCTCTTGATCGGCGCGCTGCCCAGTTGGGGCTACAGCCGCAGCTGGGGCTATCGCCCGTCCGGTCTCCTCGGCATCGTGCTCATCATCGTCGTGGTGCTGCTGTTGACGGGAAATCTCTGACGCGCTGCTAGCTGCTAAGCGAACCTTCCCCGACCCCCGCTCCGACCCACTCGGGCGGAGTCGTGGCGAGAAGGCAGGATGCGCCGGCCCGAGCCCCGTGCGCCGCCGGATCGCCTCGACTCCTCCTGCGGAGCGGGGGTTACTTTTTGTACCCGCGCTCGACGCGCGGACATGAGAGAGATATCCGGCAACTACTGACAGGGTTGACTGCAGCGTAACTGCGTCGGCGACAGACGTCTGCGCGAGCCACGCCTGAAGAGAAGCCTTAGATTGGCGAGATCTTCATCGTTCCTGTGATATCCCCATTCGCGGAGGAATTCGACATGAGGCTCACTCGCATCGCCGCCCTGACCGCCAGCGCCTTCCTCGCCGCGACCCTGGTCGCCGTGGCCGCCGACGCGCCCGCGGTGCCCGCCGCCGGCTCGGCCGCGCCCGCCTTCTCCCTGACGTCGAACGAGGGCAAGCCCGTCAACCTCGCCGACTTCAAAGGCAAATGGGTCGTCCTGTACTTCTATCCGAAGGACTTCACCAGCGGATGCACGCTCGAGGCGCACAACTTCCAGCGCGACCTCTCCAAGTACGAGGCTGACAACGCCGTGATCCTCGGCGTCAGCGTCGACACCGCGAAGTCGCACGAGGACTTCTGCGCGAAGGAGGGACTGCACTTCAAGCTGCTGTCCGATCCGGACGCGAAGGTGTCGACGACCTACGGCTCCGTCATGCAGTACGAGGGACAGACCTACTCAGCGCGCAACACGTTCCTGATCGACCCGAAGGGGAACATCGCGAAGGTGTACACGGGCGTGAAGCCCGCGTCGCACAGCGAAGAGGTGCTCGCGGCGCTCACCGAGCTCGGCGCGGTGAAGAAGGCGAGCTAAGCGTCGGGGAAGGAAGAACGTAGAGCGGGCGGCCGCAAGGGCCGCCCCTACGGTCCCTCGAGCCTCCTAGTTCGCCGACTGCCTCGTGGCGCGGCGCTCGCGCGCGTCGCTGACGATCTGGCGGATCGCTCCGGCCACCTCGTCGGGCACCTCGAGATGCATCTCGTGGCCGCTCGAGAGCATCCGCCGCTTGCCGTGCTTCGAGAGGCGCGCGAGCGCGGCCTGTCCGGCGAGGCGCTCCGCGTCCAGCGTCGCCGCCGGCACGTCGAGGCCGTCCGCGTAGCCGCCCTTCTCGCGCGAGAGGACGAGCAGCGGCAGCCAGCCGAGCGATCCCTCCTGGCTCGTCTCGTGCCAGCGCTCGAAGTATTCCGTCGACCACTGACGCTGGTTCGCCTCGGTGTCCTCGAGGGCCGGCAGCGTCACGGCCCAGAGACGGAGCTTCTGCGAGGAGAGCGGCAGGAGTCGATGGAGCGCGTCGAGCTCCGGAAGCGCGGCGGGAGTCGCCGGGGGGTCCCCGCGCGGCGGACGATCCTGCGGACGCACCGTCCCGCGCGGGTCCGGGATCGGCAGCCCGCTCGCGCCGTCCCGCAGGCGGATGACCTTGCCGTGGACCGGCACGCGTTGGTCCTCCTGGACCGAGTCGACGAGGACCATTCCCGCGACCTCGCCGGGATACGTCAGCGCGTACTGCCGGACGACGGGTCCGCCGAACGAGTGTCCCACGAGGACGTACGGCGGCCGCTCGCCGAGCCGCGACAGCGCCTCGTGGAGCTCGAGGTTGAGCTGCGCGAAGCTCCGCGGCTTCGGACCAGGATCACTCCACGCGTAGCCCGCACGATCGTACGTGCAGATCCGCGCGAAGTCGGAAACCCGCCGCTCGACGAGCGCCCAGTCGAACGAGAAGTCGCCGAGCCCGTTCTCGACGACCACGGTCGGCCGTCCGGATCCGACGCAGCGGACGTGCAGCCGGCGGCCGCCGATGTCGACGAGGCGTCCGGTCGGGGCGGGCGTAGACGGCTCCGCGGCCCATCCGGCGGCCGCAGGAACGACCATCGCCAACAGCCCGATCGTACGGAGAGCGGCGCGAGCGACTCCCATCCCGGTGACAGATTACGCGCGGCGGGACGCGGCACCGCCGATTTTCAGACAACCCTTCCGATCGCGCGCGCTGATGTACTCTTCCGGCGACTTTTCCTCAGGAGGTTCCGATGTCCGGCGAAGCGACGTCCAAGGTCCCCGCACAGGGCGCCCCGCCCGCCGACCAGATGGTCGTCCGGCTGCTCACCGGGATGTGGGCGATGCAGGCGGCGGCCTCGGCGTGCCGGCTCGGCATTCCCGACGCGATCGGCGACGACGCCCGGAGCGCCGACGAGGTCGCGAAGGCGGCGGGCACGCACCCCGGTGCGACGAGCCGGCTGCTGCGGGGTCTCGCGAGCCTCGGCGTTCTCTCCCGCGACGCCGCCGGCCGCTATCGCCTCACCGACGTCGGACGCTTCCTGCGCGCCGGCGCCCCCGGCTCGCTGCGCGAGATGTTCATCGCCGAGTCCGACACCCTGCACTGGAGGTCCTGGGAGAGGGTGGACGACTCGGTGAGGAGCGGTGATCCGAGGCCGCAGGCGGTGTTCGGGATCCCGGCGTTCGATTATTACGGCAAGCACCCGGACGAGGGCGAACAGTTCGGGAAGGCGATGGAGAGCGTCTCGCGCTTCGCCGCGAACGCGGTCCTGGGAGCCTACGACTTCTCCGGCGCGCGGACGATCATGGACGTGGGCGGCGGCAACGGGAGCATGACGATCGCGGTCCTGGAGCGGACGCCGAACGTGCGCGGGCTCGTCGTGGACCTGCCCTACATCGAAGGACCCGCGCGCGAGCGGATCCGCGCCGCCGGCCTCGAGGGGCGCTGCCGCTTCGAGCCGGTCAGCTTCTTCGAGCGCGTGCCCGAGGGCGCGGACGTCCACATGCTGAAGTTCGTCCTCCACGACTGGAACGACGAGGAGTCGCTCCGCATCCTCCGGAACTGCCGATCCTCGATCGCGAAGGACGGGCGACTCGTCGTGATCGAGAACGTCGTGCCCGACTCGACCGAGCCCGCGATGGTCCACATGATGGATCTCAACATGCTCGTCATGACGGGCGGCATCGAGCGGACTGCGAAGGAATACGGAGAGCTCTTCGCGAAGGCCGGGTTCCGGCTCGATCGCGCCGTACCGACCGCGAGCCCGTTCTCGGTGATCGAGGCGCGTCCGGTCTGACGTCTGCGCCCGCGGCGCGCTACAATGCGTGCCACGGGAGTGAGACGCTGAACCGATCCTCCGCTCTTCCTCGACTCGAACCGCGGGCGCCGCAAGGCGCCCGCGTCCGTTTTCGGGCCGCGTGAGCGCCACTCACGGGGCCGATCGCTCGAGCCGGGGCTCGCGCGACGACGAGACCGCGCGCGAGGACGAGCGAGGGCGGGAGCGGCCGTCGACCCACGAGCCGAGACGCGAGCGCGAGCCGATAGGAGCCCCGATGGATCCCCTGTCCGACCGCAACGACGACAACGCGCACTCGCCGGAGCCCTGGACCCAGGAGGGCCGCTACATCCGCGACGCGGCCGGGGCCATCGTCGTTCGCGGAAAGACCTTCGCCGACGCGCGCCGAATCGTGGCCGCGGTCAACGCGACCCGGGACATTCCGACCGACGCGCTCGAGAGCTGGCTCGTGCAGGACGTGTCCAACCCGAGGACCCGGCCGGATCTCGAGGTCGAGCTCTCCGAGGCGGACCTCGAGCCCTCTCGATACGCCGTGACGCCTCCCGAGCGGCGTCAGGCGGAGCGCCGCGTCGGCGAGCGGCGCCAGGTCTTCCCGATGGCCGACCCGCCGCCTCTCGTCTTCGACCGCCGCGTCATGGAGCGGCGCCTGGGGGCGAGAAGAAAGACCTAGAAGACATCGTCGACCCGGTCATCCCGAGCGGAGCGAGGGATGACTTCGGATTCGGTGTGGGTCGGTCACGGGATCGGTCTCAGGCCTTTCCTTCGCTCAGCAGCATCGCGAGCGCCATCGCCACCGCGAGGATCGCGACGACGACGGTCACGAGCACGATCAGCCCACGATCGGCGCTGACGCGGTCCTCCTCGATCTGGCGATTCACGACGTGGTACCGCCATGCCGCGAGCACGGAGAGACTCCCGCCGAAGATCATGAGGACTTCGCCCATCGGCAACGACACGCCGTGGAGCCTCGGCGCGGGGGCGTGGCTCGCCTGCGTCATCTGCTGGAGCCAGAGGCTGAACCGCGCGACGACGAAGCCGAGGCTGATCACCGCGATCGACGTGCGGATCCAGGCGAGGAACGTGCGCTCGTTGGCGAGGTACTCCTGACCCTTGGCGGCGTTCGGGATCGGGAGCGACATTGCGTAAGTATCGCCTCTTCTACCGCGCTCGGGAGCGGGTGGGAGTGAGGAGGACCTGTCAGCCCGGCGCGCGTCGCGACGAGGGATCCCTTCAGGGGCCGAAGAGGAAAGGGATACCCGCTTCGCTCGGGATGACAGGGACTATGCCTTTATGCCTCCGCCGCCAGGGCGTGCCGGATCGTTCCGAGGTGGTACGCCGCGTGGGCGATCGCGGCGAGCGTCGTGGGAAGAGACTCGCCGATCGCCGACGGCTCAGCCTCGATCGCGCGGAGCAGCTCGTCGTACTG
>DATBBK010000173.1:0-8667 GCA_036271035.1 Thermoanaerobaculia bacterium
CGGCGGCACATCGCGGCTTCGCTCATCCGCCGATCCCGTAGGTCAGTCGCAACCTCCCGCCGTCGAGCGTCTCGACGTTCCGCAGCTCGAGCCCCCGGCGGCGCTCGGTCGTCTCGAAGAGCGCCTTGCCCGGACCGGCGATGAGCGGATACACGATGAGCCGGAGCTCGTCGACGAGACCCGCGTCGATGAGGCTCGCGGTCGTCCGGGCGCCGCCGATGAGATAGATGTCCCTGCCGGGCTGCCGTTTGAGTGCCGCGACCTCGTCGAACCCGCGGAGGAAGCTCGTGTTCGGCCAGCGAGCCTCGCGCAGGGTCTTCGACAGCACGTAGTGCGGCGTCTTTTCGATGAATCGCGACCACTCGAGCTCGGCCGGCGTGGGCGGCTGACCGCTGATCCAGTGGGGCTCGTCGGGCTCGCTCCGGATCGCCGACCAGTAGGCTTCGTAGCCGGGATACATGCCGCCGCCGAGGAGGCAGGCGTCGATCCGGTCGGTCACGCCGTAATCCTCCGACCACGCCGGGACCCAGTCCGCCATGCCCTCCGGTCCCTCGATCTTCCCGTCGACGGAGACCTTCATTCCGGCGATCAGCCTGCGCACGCCGGTCTCCACACCCTCCGCCGTCACCGGCCGTACTCGTCGTGGCGTCGGAACCAGAGGCCCTGCTCGTTGCGTCCGAGGGGAGCGCGGTCGAGCCACTGGTACATGTTCCAGAGTCCGTCCAGGCCGCGCGCGTACGCCGAGTAGGTGTGGTACACGACGCCGTCCTCGAGCGCGAACGCGCTCACGCCGGGCCGCTCGCGCGTGTACGTGGCGACGTCGGTCCCGGTCATCTGGGCGAACAACTTCGGCCCGGCGTCCGGCTTCGCTCCGGGCAGCGGGAACGGCTCCTCGTGACGGTAGTTGTAGTCGATGCCCTCGCGCTGTTCCTCCTCGGTGAAATTGACGCTGTAGTCGGGGTTGAAGTCGCTTCCGAACGAGGACGCCCAGGGGAACGTCCATCCCATCCGCTTCTCGTACGCCTGCAGCTTCGGCAACGGCGCGCGCGACACGGCCCAGAGCATCACGTCGTGGTTTGCAAGGTGCGTCGCGATGCCGTTGAAGCCGTCCGCGATCGCCGAGCACGCCGGGCACCCCGCCGTGTAGTCGGGACCGAACATGAAGTGGTAGACGAGGAGCTGCGAGCGCCCGCGGAAGAGGTCCGCCAGCGAGGCCTTCCCCTCGTTCGTGTCGAAGCGGTAGTCCTTCTCGACGCGCACCCAGGGCAGCTCCTGTCGCCGCCGCGTCAGCGCATCGCCTCTCTTCGTATGCTCCTTCTCGTCGTTCAGCAGAGTGAGCCGCGCGTCCAGCCACTCCTGGCGCGTCCCGGTCCCGTGCCTCGTCATCGTCAGGCCTCCTTCGTTCGGTCGCTCGTGCGACGGATTCGATGTATGGCCGCTCGGCCACGGGGATAGATTTAGCGCCTGCAAACGGCCGGCCGGGAGTGACAAGTGTGGCGGGATTCCGCGCGGCCGAATGACGTATGGACTCACTGATCACGGCCGCGGCGCGCGCGCTCGCCATCGGCGATCCGCTCGGCGCGCTGAACCTCGTCGCCCTGCGCGACGACGCGCCGGCGCTCGCGCTTCGAGGCATCGCGATGGCGCAGCTCGGAGATCTCGCACGTGCGAGGGCGCTCCTGCGGCGCGCCGCGCGTGCGTTCGGCCCGCGGGAGGCGGTCGCCCGCGCCCGTTGCGTCGTCGCGGAGTCCGAGATCGCGCTCGCGACACGCGACCTGGGGCGGCTGACGAAGACGCTCGACGCGGCGCGCGCGACGCTCGAGGCGCACGGCGACCGCGCGAACGCGGCGTATGCGGGCTACCTCGGGATCAGGCGCCTCCTCCTGATCGGACGGCTCGACGAGGCCGCGCTGGCGCTCGCGCGGCGCGACCCCGCGCGTCTTACGGCGGCTCTCCGGACGGTGCACGAGCTGATCGCCGCGGGGATCGCGATGCGCCGCGTCCGGACGAAGGCCGCGCGCGCCGCGCTGAAGCGGGCCGAGCGGGCCGCCCGCGAGTCGCGCATCGCGGCGCTGACGGCGGAGGTCGCGAGCGCGACGCGCACGCTGGATGAGCCCGCGGCGCGGCGGATCGTGCGCGGCGAGGAGCGGCTGCTGCGGCTGCAGGACGTCGAGGCGGCGCTCGAGACGCGGGCACTGGTCGTGGACGCCTGCCGCCACGTCGTACGCCAGGCCGGGAAGGTCGTGGCGCTCTCGAGGCGTCCGATCCTTTTCGCGCTCGCCCGCGCGCTCGCCGAGGCGTGGCCCGGCGACGCCGCGAGGGATGCGCTCATCGCGCGGGTCTTCGGCGGGCGAGAGGCGGACGAGTCGCACCGCGCGCGGCTGCGCGTCGAGGCCGGCCGCCTCCGCGCCAAGCTCCGCGGCCTCGCCCGCGTGCGCGCGACCGAGCGCGGCTTCGCGCTGGAGACGGCCGAGCCGCGCGGCGAGGTGGTCGTCCTCGCGCGTCCGCTGGAGGTCGAGGACGAGCACGCAGCGGTGCTCGCGCTGCTCGCCGACGGCGAGGCGTGGTCCAGCTCGGCGCTCGGGCTCGCGCTCGGGACGAGCCAGCGCACGGTCCAGCGCGCGCTCGACGCGCTGGCGGCGGGCGGCCGGGTGCAAGCGTTCGGGCGCGGCCGCGCGCGGCGCTGGACGACGCCTCCGCTGCCCGGATTCACGACGGCCTTGTTACTCCCGGCGCCGCTGCCGGTCGACTAGGCTGGTTCCATGAAGCGATCACCGACGAGTCGCAGGAAGGGCTCCCGCCGCGTCGCCGAGGTGACGCGCGAGTACGCGTTCCCCGGCATCGACGACGTCGCCGGCGTCACGTACGACGGCAGGAACGTGTGGTTCGCTTCGGGCCACTCGATGGAGGCGTTCGATCCCGAAACCGGCAAGCCGGTGCGCTCGCTCGACGTCGCCGGCCATGCGGGCACCGCGTTCGACGGCAAGCACCTCTGGCAGATCGTCGAGAAGCGCATCGAGAAGATCGACCCGAAGAGCGGGCGCGTCCTCGCGACGATCCCCGCGCCGGCCGGCGGCGGCGACTCCGGGCTCGCCTGGGCGGAGGGCACGCTGTGGGTCGGTCACTACCGGGAGCGCAAGATCCACCAGATCGATCCGGAGACGGGGGTGATCCTGCGCACGATCGAGTCGAACCGCTTCGTCACGGGTGTGACGTGGGTGGACGGCGAGCTCTGGCACGGCACGTGGGAGGGCGACGAGAGCGAGCTGCGCCGCGTGGATCCGAAGACGGGCGAGGTGCTGGAGGCGCTCGAGCTCCCGCGCGGCGTGAACGTCTCGGGACTCGAGTCCGACGGCGGCGACCGGTTCTTCTGCGGCGGCGGCAAGACGGGCAAGGTGCGTGCGGTGAAGCGGCCGCGATGATCCGACTCCGTTCGTAGGGGCGGCCCTCGCGGCCGCCCCTCCGGGGCTACGACGCGGTCGACGCTCCGTCACGGGGGCGGGGGCAATCCCCGCCCCTACGTCCGGAAGCCGCCGTCCCTCCGAGATCCCGCCGCCGGCCGGGATCACGATCCTTCTCCTGCCTTACGATCTCCCCATGCCCTGGGGACTCCTGCTCGCGCTCGCGTGCCTCGCGAGCGTCGTTCTCATGCAGGCGGTCCGACGCCGGCCGCGGAGTCCCACGAACCTGCGGCTCTTTTTCGTGATCCGCGTCGTGCTCCTCGTGGCCGTGATCGTCCTCTTCTACCTGACGTTCTTCCATCGCGCGGCGTAGGGCCCGCCGTCCGAACGCGGATCATCGGAGCGGGCAGGATTCTTGCCATAGTCCTTCCGTCGAGCATGGCGAAACGAACGACGACGGCCGCATCGCGCAGCCCCAAGTGGAAGCGAAATTGGCGGTGGATCGCCTCCGCGGCGGCGATCGCCGCGCTCATCGGCGCATGGAACTTCCTGCCGCTGAAGGACTGGCTCAAGGCCGTCGAGACGTCGATCGATGGCCTCGGCATCGTCGGTCCGATCCTCTACGGCCTCGCCTATCTCGTCGCGGAGCTCCTCATGGTCCCCGGCGCGATCCTGATGGTCGGCGCCGGATACCTGTTCGGGCTCGCCGCCGGGATGGCGATCGTCTGGCTCGCCGCGACCCTCGCCGCGGCGCTCTCGTTCGTGATCGCCCGGCGTCTCGCACGCGACCGGATCGAGAGATTCGCGCGGCGACACAAGAAGTTTGCGGCTCTGGACGGCGCCATCGCGCAGGGCAACTGGAAGATCGTCGCGCTTCTTCGCTTCTCGCCCGTCGTGCCGTTCGGCCTGTCGAACTACATGTATGGGCTGAGCCGGATGCGCTTCGCTCCGTACATCGCGGCGACGGCGCTCGGGATGCTGCCGGGGACGTTCCTCTACGTGTACCTCGGCACGGCGGGACGAGGTTTCGGCGGAGGATGGAGTCCGTGGCACTGGGCGCTCATCGGCGTGGGCCTGGTTGCGACGGCCGCGGCGAGCATCTACCTGACGCGCCTGACGAAGAAGCGGCTGCGCCGGAGGGCGGCGTGAGGCGAGAGATCGCGCGCGTCGGTCCTATGCCTGGCGAGTCGGCACGTCCCTGGCGAAATCAACACGTCATCCTGAGCGAAGCGAAGGATCCGCGACTCGACCCACCGAGACGCGTTCAGTGCGGGGATCCTTCGTCGCTGCGCTCCTCAGGATGACGGCGTAGCGCCGACCAACCGAATCGCACCAAAGGATCCCTCGTCGCTGCGCTCCTCGGGATGACAGTGCAGCGCTTCGGGCTGCACAGAGTCACTTGGCCGCGACGATCTTCGCGATGACCTTCTCGTCCGCCGGCAGCAGTCCCACCTTCGACAGCCGCGGCACCAGCTCGCGGAACTTCGGATAGCCGCGAAACGCCTTCGCGAACACCGGCAGCGACTCGTCGACCCTGCCCGAGTTCGCGATCGCGACCGCGTGCCAGAACGACATCTCCGCGAAGTCCGGCGCCAGCGCCTCGGCTGAGGCGTACGCCTTCTCCGCGGCCGCGGCGTCCTTCTTCTCGATGAACCGATCGCCGTCGTTGGCGAAGTTGTTCGCGCGCTGGAGCGTGACGAGCCGCCGCAGCTCGGCGAGCGGCTGCGGATGGTCGTCGACGCGGAGATCGAACACCTTGTCCTGCCACGGCTTCCCGCTCGAGACGCCCTTGACGATGAGGATCGCGGCGGACTCCATGCCGCGGATGTCGCCGCCCGCCGCCTGCGCCGCGTCGAGCGCGGCGAGCAGCCGGTCCGCGAGGTCGCCCGTCGACGACTCGTACGCCTTCGCCATCGCGGGCCAGATGTTGTCGTTGTCCATGAGGTTCGCCTGGACGGAGTAGCCGGCGCCGACGTGGTCGCCCGCGGACGGAATGCACTTCGAGCCCGTGTAGGCGGAGACGCGGCCCTGCGCGTCGATCATCGCGACCTGCCGGACGTCGCGTCCCTCGTCGCCCGCGATCAGACCCTTGAGCGCGTCCGGAGCGCTGCGCCCGGCGCGCATGAGGTCGAGGCCGAGCGGACCGTACGCGGGATCGATGAACGACTGCGTCGCGACCGCGCCGACTCCCGCCTCGGCCCAGGTCACGCCGCCGCCGACCGCGAACGCGTGCGACTGGACGGCGACGCCGAGCTCCCCCGTCTTCGCGTCACGCGCGACGATGGAGAACGTGTGGACGGGGCGGAGCGGAACGGGCGCTTCGGGCGCGGCGGAAAGAGCGAGCGGCGCGAGCAGAGGTAGTGCGAACGAGGCGGCGAGTCGGCGCATGCGGAGCTCCTTTGGCGTCAGATTAGCAGCGGGCCGGACTCGTCGGGTTGCGGGACCCGGTTTCGGGCCCCGGAGCGCATACCCTCGTCATAGACTTCGCCTTCGCCTTCGGACGACGGACCTCGGACCACGGACCACGGACCACCCCTCTCCCCGGGACCAACGAACAGGAGCCACCGATGCGACTCTCACGGATCGCGTACGGGTCTGTCTCGGTTGCCCTCACCTTCGCCGCGGCGCGGCTCGGCGCGACGACCTTCAACGTCACGAACGCCAACGACTCGGGAGCCGGCTCTCTCCGGCAGGCGATCACCGACGCCAACGCGGTCGCCGGGCCGCACACGATCGCGTTCAACATCACCGGCTCCGGGGTGCACTCGATCGCCCTCGCGACGAACCTGCCGCAGATCATCGTCGCCGAGGGCCTCACGATCGACGGCACGACGCAGCCTGGCTACGCCGGCGCCCCGCTGATCGAGATCCACCGCGACGACACGAACGTGAACTGTTTGGATTTCGAGTTCACGCCCGGCGTCGTCAAGGCCCTCGTGATCAATCGATGCAACACCGGAATCTACAGCGCGAGCGGCGGAGGCCTGACGGTGAAGGGGTGCTACATCGGCACCGACGCGACCGGCACCGCGGCCCTGCCCAACTTCACCGGAATCGCCTTGAGCAACGGAACCACGAACACGATCGGCGGGTCGACGCCCGACGATCGCAACGTGATCGCCGGAAACTCAGGAACCGGCATCGGCGTCGCATTCAACTCGACCGGCACGATCAGCGGCAACTACATCGGCGTGGACGTCACGGGCGCGGCCTCGCTGTCGACCGGCGTGGGGATCGCCTGCTTGAGCTGCCCGGGTCTCGTGATCGGCGGCGCGACGGCGGCCCACGGAAACGTCATCTCGAGCAACGCCGCCGGCCCCGGCATCCAGATCGGGAACACGTCGAACGTGGTCATCACGAAGAACCTGATCGGCACGAACGCGCTCGGAACGCAGGCATTCGGGAACCAGACCGGCATCCAGGTCAGCACCACGACCGGCGTCCAGATCGGCGGCGCGCCGGGCGGGGGCAACGTCATCTCCGGTAACGGGACCGGGGTCGTCCTCACGGCGACGACCGGCGGAACGATCCAGAGCAACCTGATCGGCACGGACGCTTCGGGAACGCTGCCGATCCCGAACATCGTCGGGGTGAAGCTCGCCGGAAGCGGCGCCCTCTTCGGAACGGCGACGCCGGGCGGACCCGGAATGAACATCGTCGCGTTCAACACGATTGGCGTCGAGGTGACGAACTTCCCGGGCAATACGGTCCGAGGCAACTCGATCCACGACAACGTCTTTCTCGGTCTGGACCTCGGCGCCAACAGCGTGACGGCGAACGACGCCGGCGACACCGACAACGACACGCAGAACTTTCCGAACGTGGCGTCGGCGGTCGTCGAGGGCGCGGGCGTGCGCGTGATCGGAAGCATCGACACGACGGCGTCCGCCACGTTCGATCTCGACTTCTACGAGGAGCCGGGGTGCAGCCGCTTCCCGCAGGACTTCCTCGAGGGCGGACACTGGCTCGGCACGACGCCGGTGACGACGGACGGCACCGGGCACGGCGCGTTCAACGTCCTCCTCACGCCCGTCACCGTCCAGCCGGGCTTCCGCGTGACTGCGACGGCGACCGACGCCGGCGGCAGCACGTCGGAGTTCTCGCAGCGCATCGTCGTCGCGTCGGCGCCCCTTACCGGCGCCCCGGCCGGCAGTCCGATCCAGGTCCAGGGGATGCAGTTCGACGCGGGAACGACCGTGACGGTCGGCGGCGTCGCCGCGACCAACGTCCAGTTCAGCGATCAGTACTTTCTGACGGCGACGGCGCCCGCGCTGCCGGCGGGATCGATCAACGACATCGTCGCCACGAACTCGCTGGGCGTATCGGGAACGCTGCCGCACGGCTACGTCGCGCAGTTCTCGGACGTCGATCCGCTCATCTTCGGGCCCTACATCGGCGGGCTCGTGGCCAACGGGCTCACTGTCGGCTGCGGCGGACCGAACTACTGTCCGACCAGTCCCGTCACGCGCCAGCAAATGGCGGTGTTCCTGCTGCGCGGCAAGCTCGGACTCTGCTACACGCCGCCGCCGTGCACCGGAACGGTGTTCGACGACGTCCCGTGCACGGGCAGCCCGTTCGATCCGTGGGTCGAGGCGCTCGCGGGGTACAACATCACGGGCGGCTGCGGTGGAAACAACTACTGTCCGACGATCCCGGTCAACCGCCAGCAGATGGCGGTGTTCCTGCTGAAAGCGTTCGAGGGCTCCGACTACGTGCCGCCCGACTGCACGACGGCGACGTTCGACGACGTGCCGTGCTCGAATCCGTTCGCCCCATGGATCTACGAGCTCGCCGCGCGTCAGATCACGGGCGGCTGCGGCGGGAACGACTACTGCCCCACGGTCGCCGCGAACCGGCAGCAGATGGCGGTGTTCCTGGTGAAAACGTTTGGGTTGCCTTACTAGAGACGCGCGGCACGATCAGGCGGGTCGTCGGGGCGGCCCTTGCGGCCGCCCGCATTCCGCCTTCATCCCGAACGCAAGACGGCCCAGGGACGAAGCGGGCGGGGACCAGGCCCCCCCGCAACGTCCCGAAGGCCGTCGAATCAGAAGCTGACCTTCAAGATCCTCCCGTCCGTGCCGACCAACCAGCCCGCGTCGGGGCTCGCGAACGTGACCGCCCAATAGTTGGCGACGCCGTCGAGCAGGAGCCACGTGTCTCCGTCGTCCGGCGTCCACGCGGCGCCGCCAGGTCCGGTCGCCACGATGGTGTGGACGTGCGGTCCACCGCCGCCCTCTTCGTCGCCGCCGCCCGGCTTGCCGATGTA
>DATBBK010000174.1:0-21163 GCA_036271035.1 Thermoanaerobaculia bacterium
ACCGTCACACGCCAGCAGATGGCGCCGTTTCTGCTAAAGACGCTCAAGGGCTCTTCGCACGTGCCGCCCGGCTGCAGCGGCGTCTTCAGCGACGTCGCCTGCCCGGGCACGTTCACGAACTGGATCGAGGAGCTCTACGGCCTCGGTATCACGGGCGGCTGCAGCACGTCTCCGCTCAAGTACTGCCCGACCAATCCGAACACGCGCGCGCAGATGGCGGTCTTCCTGGTCAAGACGTTCCTGCTCACCTGGTAGGCGATCGACGGGAACCCCGCCGGCAATGTATTAGTGTTGACTAATATGTTGCCGGCTGGCGGCTTCCCCTCCGGCCCTCGATAGGATCCTCCCGTGAGATCTCTCGTCCTCGAGGACGACGGCAGGCTGCGGTCGATCGTCGTCCGGACGCTCTCGCGCGCAGGACTGGCCTGCGACGAGGCCGGCACCGTCGAGGAGGCCGAGGAGCTCCTCGACCTGCACGAGTACGACCTCCTGGTGCTGGACCGGCGGCTGCCCGACGGAGACGGACTGGACGTCTGCCGGCGCGCTCGCGAGCGGGGCTTCCGGAACTCGATCCTGATGCTGACCGCGATGGACCAGATGGAGGACGAGATCGAGGGCCTCTCGGTCGGCGCGGACGACTACCTCGGCAAACCGTTCGAGCCGGACGTGCTCACCGCTCGAGCGCGCGCCCTGTTGCGCCGCAACGCCGGCCGCGCGCCGGCCGAGCTGGTGTCCGGCGACCTGCGTCTCGATCCCGGCCGCCGCATCGCGACGCGCGGCGGCGATCCGCTCCGGCTCACCGCGCGCGAGTTCACGATCCTCGAGCTGCTGCTCCGCGCTCCCGGCGCCGTCGTCTCGCGCGAGGAGATCCTCGAGCAGGCGTGGGGCGAGCGCGAGGAGCCGATGTCGAACACGATCGACGTGCTCGTGGGACGGCTGCGGCGCAAGATCGACCGGCCGAAGCAGGCGTCCCGCATCGAGACCGTGCGCGGAATGGGCTACCGCCTCCGATGAGGTGGCCGTCGCCGCGGCGGGCCCGAACTCGGATCGCCGTCGCGGGAGCGGTCGCCTCCGCCGTCTTCCTCGGGCTGCTCGCGTTCGGCGCGCGGACGGTCGTGCGCCGGCTCGCCTTCGAGGAGATCGACGAGGAGCTCTCCACGCTCGCGGTCGCGATCGGCTCTGACTACGAGCTCGTCGGCCTGCCGGAGGAGGAGCGACAGGCGCTGCAGGCCGGTCTCGAGGCGAACATGTTCGAGTTCCGCCTCGCGAATCACTCCGCGATCCTGTTCAACGGCGACGTGCCGGTCGCGCTCTCGGGCAATCTCCTCAAGTCGCAGCAGATGGTCAACATGTCCGACTACCGCGGGCGGCCGCTCGAGCGGCCCTACACCGCGGTCGAGCACTACAGCGGCCAGGACCGCCTCTGCCGCTTCCTCGTCGTGCCGCTCCAGGGCAAGGCGAAGGGCGCGACCCTCGTCGTCTTCCGCTGGATCGGACCCACGATGCGCGCGCTCGGTCGGTTCGACCAGGCGGTCGCCCTCCTGGTCGCGATCGGCTTCCTCGGCACGGCGCTGATCCTCTGGATCGCGGTGCAGCTCGCGATCCGGCCGGTCGAGGAGGTCACGCGGCTCGCCGAGGAGGCGGAGGCGACAGACCTCTCGCGCCGCGTCTCGGTCTCCTCGGGCGGCGAGGAGTTCCGCCGGCTGTCGGCGGTCATCAACTCGCTGTTCGACCGGCTCGAGCGCGCGTTCCGCGCACAGCGGCGCCTCGTGTCGGACGCGGCGCACGAGCTGAAGACGCCGACCGCGGTCCTGCTCGGCGAGGCGCGCGACGCGCTCCGGCCCGAGGCGACCGAGGCGGAGCGGCACCGCTCGCTCGAGACGATCGCCGACGTCTCGAAGGGCATCGCCCGCGAGGTCGACGGACTGCTCGCGCTCGCGCGCGGCGATGCGGCGCCGCCGCCGCGCATGGAGGAGCTGGACCTCTTCGACCTCGTGGAGGAGGCCGCCTCCGCCGCCGCCGCGCTCGGCGCCCGCCGCCGCGTCGTCTGCGCCCTGTCGCGCGAGGGCCAGACGCGCTTGCGCGGCGACCGGCCCGGCCTGATGCGCCTCGCGTCCAACCTCGTGTCGAACGCCGTCCTCTACACGAAGGAGGACACGGCCGTCGAGGTCCGCGTCGCCGGCGGCCCGCAGGGGGTCACGCTCGAGGTCGCCGATCGCGGGCCCGGAGTCGCGAGCGAGGACCGCGATCGCATCTTCGAGCGCTTCGTCCGCCTCGACGAGGCGCGGGCCCGCAATCCTCTCGGCTCGGGGCTCGGCCTCGCGATCGCCGAGCAGTCCGCGCAGACCCACGGCACGCGCATCGAGATCGCGCCGCGAGAAGGGGGCGGGTCGGTGTTCTCGGTGAGGTTCCCGCCAGACTCTAGATCTGCGTCATCCTGAGAAGCGCAGCGCCGAAGGATCCCGAATCGACCGGCCGGGCGGGGAGTACGGGGATCCTTCGCTTCGCTCAGGATGACGCGCCTGTCGACGTTTCGCGTTCAGCGCAGATACCCGAGCGACCGCAGCTCCTTGACCACGTCGCTCTCGTCGTTCAGACCGTAGTGCCCCATGACCTGCTTCATCCAGGTCTCGTAGGACGGCGGCCTGCCGGCGCCCGCGCCCGACGCGAGCCACTGGCCCGGTCCGCCGAGGTGCTTCATCAGCGCGTGGTAGAGCGTGCGCACGCCGTCCGCGTCGGAGCTCGCGAGGTTCGCCGTCTCGCCGGGATCCTTCGCGAGGTCGAACAGCATCCTCTCCTGCGGCGTGACGAGGATGAACTTGCGATCCTCCGTCGTGACGCTCCCGATCCAGAACGTCCAGGCGCCCTCGGTGAAGGCGCGGTGGGGGGCGTCCTGCGCTCCGCGCGACTCCTGCGCTCCGCGCCGCTCGGTGCCTCGCGGGTCGGCCTGAGAGCGCGCCAGCTCCGGGACCAGGCTGCGGCCGCTCCAGCCCGCCGGGCGCGGCACGCCGACCATCTCCGCGATCGTCGGCGCGACGTCGATGTTCTGCACGAGCTCGCGCGACGCGGTACCCGCGGCGGGTCCGCCGGGCGGCGCGATCACGAGCGGCGTCCGGACGACGCCGTCGTAGTACGTCTGGCCGTGGCTGATGACGCCGTGCTCGTCGAACTCCTCGCCGTGGTCCGAGTTGAAGACGAGGATCGTCTTTTCACACAGCCCGGACCTCTTCAGGTAGTCAAACAGCGGCGCGAGGTCCGCGTCGGTCGCATGGATTCCCTCGTCGTAGTCGGCGATCGACTTCGCGATGTCGTCCTTCGAGGGATGGATCCTTCCCTCGCGAACGCCGGTGATCGTATCGAGGTCGAACTCGAACGAGCTCGGCGGCGGGTCGTAGAGACCATGCCGGCCGTGCGCGTGCCCGAAGGGATAGTGCGTGTCCGTCGAATAGACGAACGCGAAGAAGCGGCTCGCCTTGTTCGCCTCGATCCACGCGACGACGCTCGGGATCTTCGCCGCGAGCGTCTCCTGCTCGTGGCGGAAGAGATCCCAGCCCTGCTCGAAACCGAGCGGCGCGGACACCCAGCTCTGCACGAACGCGGCGGTCTTGTAGCCTCCCGCCTTCAGCGCCTCGGAGACGAGGACGTCCTCCGCCGCCGGCGACGGCGCGGCGCCGAGGATCTTCGAGGGGTCCTTCTCGTCACGCTGCTCCCGCACCGCGAGCTCCGAGACGTAGCGCGAGGTGAGCATCGACGCGTACGACGGCAGCGTGTACGGCGCCTGCGCGACGGTGCGCGGGAAGCGCACGCCGCGCGCCGCGACCGTGTCCAGCAGCGGCGTCGTCTTTCGCGCGTAGCCCTCGAAGGAGCAGTGGTCGGCCCGGACCGAGTCGAACGAGATCCAGACGATGTTCATCCCGCGCCACGCCGCGGCCGGATCGCGGCGGCACCCGTACGCGGCCCCGAGCGCCGCCGCGGCCGCGAGCGAGACGGCGAGGACGGCGCGTCTCACGAGCGTCGCCGGGCGATTCTCACGATGCCCTGCGGGCAAGGACCATCCAGAACCCGGGGGCGTAGTCCAGGAGAAACCGGTGCCGGTCCTCCTCGGTGAGCCGCGGCGACGCCTTCGCGCGCGCGAAATAGTCGGTGAGGCGCGACCGCACGAGGTCCCGCGAGACCTCGGGCACGCGCCCGAGCCCCTCCGCCGCCGCCGCGCGGAGCTGCTCCATCTGCGCCTCGACCTCGGCGACGCCGAGCGCGGGGATCGCGAGCGTGTCGTCCAGGATCTCGAACTCGAGCCCCGCCGCCGCGAACGCGGCGCGGTAGTCGTCGATCGTCGGGTAGCGATAGGTGTCGTAGACCCCGGCCGGGTTGAGCGCAACGAAGTAGTCGCGCGCGCGGTCGAACTCGAGCAGCGTGATCCCGAAGAGGCCGTAGTGCCCGTCGGCGATGACGTAGTGCGGCTGGGCGCCGTTGGGAATCTCCAGGTAGGCGGTGCCGTCGGGCGCGAGCCAGTCGCGGATGTTCGCGAGGAACCCCTCGAGCGAGATCACGTGCTCGATCACGTCGTTCGCGATCACGAGATCGAACCGCCCGCGGAACGCCGGCCGCGGATGGGTCGCGTCGCCCTCGACGAGCCACGCGTCCACGCCCTGCTCCCGCAGGTTGATCTCGGCGAGCGCGAGGTAGCGCTTGTCCACCTCGATGCCGGTGACGCTGGCGCCGCGCTCGGCGAAGGCGACGAGGAATCCGCCGTACGCGCACCCGACGTCGAGGACGCGCGGCCGGCGCCGGGCCCAGCGAGGGCCGCGACGCGACAGGGGCACCCGGCGGAGGATGCGGTCCGCCGCGCGCCGCCCGCGATCGTTGGCGGTCACGGCGTACTCGAAGTGGAGCGGGAGGCATGGATGGTCGACGAGATGGGCCTTGTGCCGCGCCAGAGCCTCGTAGAATCCGTCGCCGCCCGCAGGACGCAGGGCCTGGAAGCGGGTCGCGATCTCGCTCGCCGCGTTCCGTTCGACGGCGTCCCACGCCGACTCGTTTTCGGCCGCAGCTCGCGCCGCGCCTCTCGCGGCCACTCGCGCCGCATCCGTGAGGTCGGCCATCGCGCGGGAGCATACAGGCCCGGCGCCGTGCCGGCCGTGCCCGCCGAGGTGGACGCGTCGCGCGTCCTGCGAGACACTGACGGCGCAATGAGACGGACGGCGCTCCTCGCCGGCTACTACGGATTCGGCAACACGGGCGACGAGGCGATCCTCGCGGCGCTCTTGACCGGCCTCACGCGCCGCCGGCCCGACGACCGATTCGTCGTTCTCTCCGGCGATCCCGACGACACGCGCCGCCGCCACGGGGTCGCGGCCGTCCCGTGGCGCGACGTGGAGGCGCTGGCGGCGGAGGTCGCCCAGGCGGACCTCGTCGTCCTCGGCGGCGGCGGCCTCTTCCAGGACTACTGGGGCTTCGACCCCGAGACGCTCCTCACGGTCCGATCCGGCGGCATCAGCTACTACGCGGGTCCGGCGGCGCTCGCGGCGCTCTCGCGCCGGCCGCTGCGCCTCCACGCGCTCGGCTTCGGGCCGATCGCGTCGGCGCCCGCCCGGCGCGTCACGCGAGCGGTGTGCGCCGCCGCCTCCGCTATCACGGTTCGCGACGCCGAGTCCCGCGATCTTCTCGCGTCCCTCGGCGTCGACGTGGCGGGAGTGGCCGTGACCGCCGACGCCGCCTTCGCGCTGTCGGCGCCGCGGATCGAGCCGCGCGAGCTCCTCGCGGCGTCCGGCGTCGCTCCGAGCGGACCGGTCCTCGGCGTCTCGCTGCGGCCGTGGTCCCTCGGCGTCGACCACGAGGTTTGGGAGCGCGCGACGGCGGCGGCGCTGGACCTCTTCCTCGACCGCACCGGCGGCGCCGCGCTCTTCCTACCCTTCGAGCGCAGCCCCTGGTCCCGGGAGGATGACACCGAGGTCTCGCTCCGCGTCCGCCGGAGGATGCGGCGCGCCGACCGCGCCGCGGTCCTGACGGAGCCGCGGCCGCCCGAGGAGGCCGCCGGGCTGTTGGCGGGCTGCGACGCGGTGCTCGGCATGCGCCTCCACGCGCTCAACCTCGCCGTCGCCGCCGGCGTGCCCGTCGTCGGAATCGCGTACGACCCGAAGGTGACGGCGCTGCTCGCGCGCCTCGGCCTCGCCGAGATGGGCGTCGCGCCCGCCGAGGCGAACGCGGGCGGACTCCTCGACCGACTCACCCGCGCGCTCGACGGACGCGCCGCGACCGCCGCGCGGCTGAAAGACGAGGCCGCGCGCATGCGCCGGCTCGCCGAGGAAGACCTCGACGCGGCCGCGCGGATGCTGGCCGATCCGCCCTCGCCGCCCGCGATCGGCGACGAGCTCGTCTCGCTCTTCGCCGACTCCGTCCGCGGCCACATCGCGGCGGGAGCGTCCGCCGCGCGCGAGACCGAGCGCCAGGCTCGCGAGATCGCGACGCTCGAGACGCGCAGCGCCGACCTGCAGTCGCGCGCCGCGCAGCTCGACGGTCAGCTCCAGTCCGAGACCCGACGGCTCGAGGGCATCATCGCCGCGCTGCGCTCGGAATACCGCGCTCTCGACGAGAAGTTCGTCGCGCACCACGAGGCCCACGCGAAGGACAAGGCGTTCCTCGAGCAGCTGCTCGCCGAGTCGCGCGCCGAGCTCTACAAGATCTACACGGGCCGGGTCTGGCGCGCGGCGAACCTCTTCTGGCGCGGCCGTCGCGGCCTCGCGGGCGCGGCGAAGAAGGCGCTACGGCCGCTCATCGGCAAGCCGGCGTCGGACTGGGCGGGACCCGATCCGTCCGCGGCGGCGGCGAAGCACGCGGGCCCGATGGCCGACGAGAGCCGGCACGGGTTCCTCTGGCTGCGCGGCGGCGGCGATCCCGCGGCCAACGCCGTCGCGGACGGGGCGATCGCGCGGCTCGGCGCGGCGGGCCACCGCGTCGCGGCGGTCGCGCCCGGGGCGGCGGACCTCGATGCGCGCCTGCGCGACCCCGGCCTGGGCGCGTGCGCGATCGTCGTCGAGGCCGGCGCCGATCTCGCCGGCGCCCGCCGGCTGGGTCGCGAGCGCGGGTTCCCGGTCGTGTCGCTCAACGACACGCGCAAGGACGTCGTGTCGCTCAACGACGCACGCAAGGACGCCGGGTTCGGTCGCGCGGCGGCCGCCGGGGACGCGGCCGACGTCACGGTCGAGCTCGCGGACTTCGACGACGCGCGCCTGCCTGCGACGCTGTCGCGGATCGCCGCGGCATTCCCCAAAGTGTCGATCGTCCTCGTGACCTACGGGCGCGCCGACCTGACGCGGCTCTGCCTCGAGAGCCTGTTCGCGCGTACCGAGTGGCCGAATCTCGAGGTCATCGTCGTCGACAACGCCTCGCCGGACGGCACGGGCGATCTCCTCGAGGCCCTCGCGCGGACGGAGCCGCGGCTGAAGGTGATCCGCAACGCGGAGAACCGCGGCTTCGCGGCGGCGACGAACGCGGGGCTCGCGGTGGCGACGGGCGACTACCTCGTCCCGCTCAACAACGACACGGTGCTCACGCACGGCTGGGTGACCGCGCTCATCCGCCACCTCGCGTCGGACCCGAGCCTGGGCCTCGTCGGTCCGGTGACGAACGCGATCGCCAACGCGGCGCAGGTCGAGGTCGGATACCGCGGCCTCGACGATCTGTCGAGGTGGGCGGCCGAGTGGACGCGTGCGCACGACGGCGAGACGTTCGAGATGCCGATGCTCGCCTTCTTCTGCCTTGCCATGCGGCGGAGCACGTTCGAGCGAGTCGGGGCGCTCGACGAGCGCTTCGGCGTCGGGATGTTCGAGGACGACGACTACAGCCGCCGCGTGAAGCGAGAGGGTCTCGCGGTGCGCGCGGCGCGCGACGCGTTCGTGCACCACTGGAAGATGGCGTCGTTCCGCCGTCTCGGGAAGGAGCGCTACTTCGCGCTGTACGAGGAGAACCGGCGCCGCTTCGAGGAGAAGTGGGGCGCGGCCCCCGAGGCCCCGGCACGGCCCGAGGCCGCGACGCCGGGAATTCCCGACCGGCATCGCGCGCAGCAGCGCGAGGTCCTGGCCCGCATCGCGAAGAAGCGCGGTGCCGTGATCTTCCTTCCGTCCGTCGGCTGGGGCATCCACCTCTTCCAACGGCCGCATCACCTCGCGCGCGTCCTCGCGCGGCTCGGCTGGGTCGCGATCTTCGACAGCAGCAACGCGCCCTACGACCGCGTCGACGGGTTCAAGGAGATCGAGCCGGACCTCTTCCTCTTCTCCGGCGACGCGGCCCTGCTCCACGACGTGCCGTCGCCCGTGCTGTGGGCGTTCCCGTACAACTACCACCTCGCGGCCGCGTACCCGCAGGGCGCGCGAGTCGTCTACGACTGGATCGACGACCTCGACGTCTTCCCGCAGGACCGCGCGTTGCTCGAACGCAACCACGATGCCGCGCTCGCCGGGGCGACGGTCGTCGCGAGCGTCGCGCGCAAGCTCCACGAGCAGGCCGTCGCGGCGCGCCCGGACGCCGTGTACCTGCCGAACGGCGTCGAGTACGAGCGGTTCGCCGGCTCGGCGGCGCCGCCGCGCGACGAGGACCTCTCTCGCTTCCTCACGCCGGGCGCGCCGGTGATCGGCTACTACGGAGCGCTCGCGGAGTGGTTCGACTACCCGCTGCTCGACGCGGTCGCCGCGCGCCGCCCCGACTGGCGATTCGTGTTGATCGGGCCGCAGTACGACGAGAGCCTGCCCGGGCAGCCGCTGCTCGAGCGCCACAACGTGCGCTGGTTCGGCCCGCGCGACTACGTGACGCTGCCGGGATACCTCTCGCTCTTCGACGTCGCGACGATCCCGTTCCGAATCAACCCGATCACGCTCGCGACCTCGCCCTTGAAGCTCTTCGAGTACTTCGCCGGCGGCAAGCCGGTCGTCACGACGCCGATGCCGGAGTGCGAGGCGTTCTCCGAAGTCCTCATCGCGGACAACGCGGACGACTTCCTTCGACAGCTCGAGCGTTCGCGGGAGAGAGGGCGCGACCCGGCGTTCCGCTCACGCCTCCGCGAGATCGGCCGCGTCAACTCGTGGGAGTCGCGGGCGCGGCGCGCGCTCGAAGCGCTTGGCGAGCCGGCGGAGGCGTCGCACGAGGCCTCGGCGCGGCCGCCGGTGCCCGCGCGCACGTAGGCCGCCGCATCCGCCGCTCACCGTGACGACCCTCGGCGGCGTCCTCGATCGCGTCCGGCGGCTGGTTCGGACGTCCCCGCAGGCGCCGCCTGCCGGCGGGCTCGCGCTGCCGGGCCGCTGCAACATCTGCGGCGAGCGGACCCTCTTCGCCTACACCGACCCCGCGCTGTACCGCGAAGAGCTTCTGTGCGGCGGCTGCCGCGCGACGAGCCGGTACCGGTCGATCGCGCGCGGGCTGCTCGACGCGTTCGAACGGCTCGCGGGCGTTCGGGCCGCGTGCCTCGCTCGGCTGCCCCGGCGGGCGGAACACCGCATTGCCGTCTACGACACGCAGATCCCGTTCGACAACGGCGCCTCGGCGTACCCGATCCCGTGGAGACTCGAGGAGGCGCCGTGGATCGACCTGTGCCTCTCGACCTACCGCAAGTCGGAGCCGGAGGGCGCGGTGCTCGCGCCGGACAGCCTCGCCCGTCTTCGCCTTCGGCGCGCCGGGGCCACGAACCAGAACCTCGAGCGGCTGACCTTCGCGGACGCGTCGTTCGACGTGGTCGTGACGAGCGACGTCATGGAGCACGTGCGGCGCGACGATCTCGCGCACCGCGAGATCCGCCGCGTGCTCCGGCCGGGCGGGTTCTACGTCTTCACGGTCCCGCACTTCCGCGACCGCGAGACACTCGTCCGCGTGCGCGTCGCCGATCCCTTGGATCCATCGAAGGACGTCGACGAGCTCCCGCGCGAGTACCACGGCGATGCGAACTCCGAGGACGGCCGATCGCTCGCCTATCGCGGCTACGGGACGGACCTCGACGCAACGCTCGGCCGGCTCGGTTTCGACGTCGCGTACACGAAGGACGATTTTCCGGAGCTCGGGATCCTCAACACCGAGCTGTTTCTGTGCCGGGTCGTCCGGGAAGCGGCCACGAATTGACATATTAGCCACAGCTAATACGTCACTCCGGCGCGCCTAGGGCCGGCCGATCTCGAACGCGGCCGCGGACGCGGCGCCCCAGGCCCAGCCCGGATCCGGATTGACGGCGAGGATCTCGAACGTGACGCGGCGCGCGCCGGCGAGCGGCACCTCGAGCCAGGTCGCGCCCTCGGGTCCCCCGATGTCGTGGCGCAGCCGCTCAGCGCCATCCACCGTGACGCGCTCGACGACGCGGCCGGTGTAGCCCGACGCCGCGTACGGGTCCTCCAGCCGCAGCCGCAGTGGCGCGCTCGTCGCGGGGAGCTCGCAGGCGACGCGCGCGCTCGCGCCCGGCGGCGGGCTCGACGCGTCGAGCGCGAGCCGCGCATGACCCCAGTCGAGCGCCGCGATGCGGCCGGACTCGACGCTGCAGTCGGCGAAGCCGCCGCCCGAGAGCGCGAGCGGGAAGGAACGTATCGGCAAGGGCGCCTCGTCCTTTCGCCGCGCGAGCGCGCGCAGCGGCGGCGTCGCGGCGAGCAGGACGGCCGCGACCGCGGCGGCCAGGGCGAGCAGCCCGATCCGCTCGGCACGCGAGCCGGCGGGCAGAGCGGCGGCGAGCGCGATCGCGAGCAGCTCGAGCGCGACGGCCGGAACCATCAGCCGGCCCATCGGCGAGACCAGCACCTGGATCGCGAGCTTCAGGAGCACCGCAGCCGCGAGCAGCAGGATCGCGTAGTCGCGGCGCGGAGCGCCTTCGACGCATGGGATGTCGCGCCGCCGCGCGCCGGCGACGACGGCCGCGAGGAAGAGGCCGGTGATTACGGCGAGCTCGACGCGCAGGGGACGGAGCCAGCGCGCCGCAAACGCCTCTCCCGCCGCGCGCCGGTCCGGCGGCAGCGCGTCCGCGGCGCCGACGCTCCAGAACAGATCCTCGGCGTCGCTGTCGGTCGAGAGGCGCATTCCGCCCACCGCGGAGCGGAAGAGGTGGTAGCGATAGCGCCGCTCCCACTCCTCGATCGCGAGGCCCGTGGCCGCCTGCCGCATGCCCTTCAGATCGCGCAGGAGATCGGGCCGGCGCGCCGCGATGTAGGCGGTGGGATCGATCCACCCGTCGGCCGCGGCCCCGGGCGCGATGCTGCCGAGAATCCCCAGCCCGCCGTGCTCCGTGGTCAGCGCGAAACGGCCGCTCGCGGCGCGACGCTCGGCCGCGAGCAGGAGAAGCGGCACGCCCGCCGCGATCGCGAGCAGAGCCAGTCGGCGGACGGCCCCCGTCCGACGAGGCCACGCTCCCGCGGCGAAGGGAAGAAACGGAAGCAGCACGACGAGCAGCTCCTGGCGGATCGCGCACGCCGCGGCATAGAGCAGCCCGGCGAGGATCGGAAACGCGCGCCGGTCGGGACGCCGCACGCCGCGCACCGCGAGGCACGCGAGCGCCACGGCCGGCGCCATGGCCCAGTTCTCCTGTGCGACGACCCCGGAGAAGAAGACCTGGCCGGGCCAGAGCGCGAGGAGCAGGCCCGCGAACAGCCGCCACCGGAATCCGAGAACGCCGCGCCACACGAGAAACGGAGCGAGCCCCGTCAGGCCGGTGGCCACCGCCGTCGCCGTGCGCGCCGCCGCGGCCGGGTCCGCCGGCCGCGCGCGGAGCAGGACCGAGAGGATCAACGGAAGTCCCGGATTGAACTGGACCCAGCCCCAGCCGGGCGCGGTCAGGCCCTGATCGCGAAGCCTCTCGCCGAAGGCGACGATCGCGTGGAAGTCCGAGAAGGGAATCGACGGAAACGCGCGGACGAAAGCGAGCCGCAGTCCGACGCCGAGGACGACGAGCAGCGCGGCGCCCCACACCTCCCTCGACCCGGGGGCCCGCGCGGTGGACGGCGATGTCACGGGGGCGGATTCTCCCCCGCGGAGGCTGGAAAGACGAGCCGGGAGGGCCGAGAGGTCAGGCGGCGCCGACGGGCGCCGGCACCGCGAGGTTTAGGGCTGGCCGCCGACGACCGCGGTCGGAGTCGCGGTTGCCCCGGCAAGGGCCGGGGGCTCGATCCGCACCGACGTCGCGACCTTCTTGCCGTCCTTCTCGAGCCAGCGCACCGTGACGCGCTGTCCCGCGGCGAGGTGGCCGCCGTGGACGCTCGTCGCCGGCGTCATGGAGAGGGAGGTCTCGTGGGGGCCCGCCCGGACGACGAGGATCTTCTTCGCGCCGTCCACGCGGACGACCGTGCCGGTGACGCCGCTGCCGTGCGTCTTGGGCTTGGGCGTGACCGCGGCCGCCGCGAGCGACGGAGCGGCCAGCGCGGCGCCCAATAGCGAGATGAAGAGAAGACGACGCATCGAGGGTACGCTATCGGCCCGGACGTGAACGCAGCGTGAACGAGGCCGCTTCGAAGCACACGGCGGCCTCCGCCGCGAGGGACGTCGGCGAGGCGCCGCGCCTCCCCTTCGCGCCGCCTCGCCTCGCGTACGTCCTGGGCGTATCGGCGGCTGCGGCCGTCCTCGCCGCCCTGCTCTTCGTCACCGGCCCGCGCGCGATCGTGTACGACTCGTACCACTACGACCAGCTCTCGCGGATCGTCGCGAGCGAGGGGCTGGGCGGATTCCAGAGCCGGGTGCGGACCTACGGCTACCCGCTCTTCCTCGCCGCGGCGAGGGGCTTCCGTGACCTCGCGCCCGAGACCGCGCATGCGCTGGCCGCCGCGGCCCAGGTGCTGCTCCATCTCGCGGCGAGCCTCGCCGCCGCGGTCGCCGCGGGCCGCCTGTTCCGCGACCGGCGCGCATTCTCGGTCGTATTCGCGGCCGCCGCGCTCGACCCGATCCTGCTGCTGCGCGCGACCGAGATGCTCTCGGACTCGCCGGCCGCCTCCCTCGCCGGCCTCTCGGTGTTCCTCTCGCTGCCGCGCGGCCGCCGACCCGCACTCCGGGCGTTCGCCGCCTTCCTGTGCGCCGGCGCGGCCGCGGCGCTGCGGCCGGCGAGCATCGTCCTCCTGCCCGCTCTCGCGCTCGTCTGGATCCTCCGGGCGCGCCGCTACCGCGAACCCCTCGTTCGCTCTCTCGCCGCCGGGCTCCTCGCGGCGGTCCTGCCCCTCGCCCCGGAGGTCGCGTCCAACGCGCGGGCCTACGACCGATGGACGCCCCTCGTCGTCGACGGCCTCTACCGCGACCAGGCCGTGTGGGGCACGGGGATGCTGAAGTACGGGACGAGCCTCGTGCCGGCCCGCGCGCCGCAGATCGTCTACACGAACCCGTTCGTCCCGGGCGGAGGGTCGCCGGCCGAACTCGTGCGGACGCGTCCCCTCGCCTACGCGAAGACGCTCGCCGGGCATCTCTTTGCAATGTTCGATCAGGACTCTCCCTACACCTACGTCGAGAGCCTGCGGCCATCGGCGCGGTGGCCGCTCTCGCTTCTGAACTACGCCTTCCTCTTCCTCGCGCTCGCGGGCATGGCGCTCGGGCTCGCCCGCGTCTCGGCGCCCGGGGACTCGATCCTGTACTTCGCGGCGGCGCTCCTGTCGAGTGGCGCGCTGGTCGCGATCTATCTCCCCGTGGCCGTCGAGAGCCGCTTCTCGGTGCCGCTCTATCTGCTGCTCACGCCGGCGGCGGCGCACGCGGTCCTCTGGCTCTCGCGCCGGCGGTCCGGCACGATCGTCGCCTCCGCGATCGCGGGCGGCGGCTTCGTGGCGGCGTGCGTGCAGCTCTCGCGGTGGATGACGACGCTCATCCGATAGAGTTCCCGCCATGAAGAAGCTGCTCCTGGTCCTCCCGCTCGCCCTCGGTGTGCTCGCGCTCGTCCCGTCGGAGGAGCCGTACGACCTGCTCATCACGGGCGGCCGCGTGGTCGACGGAACCGGCGCGCCGTGGTTCGTCGCGGACGTCGGCGTCCGCGGCGGGAAGATCGTCGACGTGGGCCCGCTGGCGGGACGGCCCGCGAAGCGCACCGTCGACGCGCGAGGCCTGTACGTCTCGCCGGGGTTCATCGACCTGCTCGGGCAGTCCGAGTACAACGTGCTCGTCGACAAGCGCGCGGCCTCGAAGATCACCCAGGGCATCACGACCGAGGTCACGGGCGAGGGCAGCTCGATCGCGCCGCTGAACGACGCGATGCTCGCGGACTCGAAGGACATTTACCAGCGCTACGGATTCACGCCCGACTTCCGCACCCTGGGCGGCTACTTCGACACGTTCCAGCGCCGCGGCTCAGCCATCAACCTCGGAACGTTCGTGGGCGCCGGCACCGTGCGCGCCTTCGTAATCGGAAACGCGGACCGCCGCGCGACCCCTCAGGAGCTCGCGAAGATGGAGGCGACGGTCGACCAGGCGATGCGCGAGGGCGCGCTCGGCGTCTCGTCGTCGCTGCAGTACGTGCCCGACATGTACAACTCGACCGACGAGCTGATCGCGATGGCGAAGGTCGCCGCGAAGTACGGCGGCGCCTACTTCACGCACCAGCGCTCGGAGGCCAACGCCATCGATTCGTCGCTCGACGAGGTGTTCCGGATCTCGAAGGAGGCGGGCATCCGCAGCCAGATCTGGCACCTCAAGACCGCGTACAAGAAGAACTGGGGCCGCATGCCCGCCGTGCTGCAGCGGATCGCCGACGCGCGCGCGCAGGGCATCGACGTCGCGGCGAACCAGTACCCCTACACCGCCGGGTCGAACGGGCTCGACGCCTGCCTGCCTCCGTGGATCCGCGAAGGCGGGCGCGAGGCCCTGCTGAAGCGGCTCGCCGATCCGAAGCAGCGCGAGAAGGCGAAGGCCGACATGCTGGTGGACTCCGACGAGTGGAGCAACCAGTACCTCGGCTCGGGCGGGCCGTCGCGCGTCCTCATCGCGTCCGTCGTCAACCCGGCGCTCAAGAAATTCGAGGGCAAGACCGTCGAGCAGATGGGGATCGACGAGAAGAAGGATCCGCGCGACGCGCTCATCGACCTGGTGATCGCCGATCGCTCGAACACCGCCTGCATCATCTTCATGATGGACGAGGAGGACGTGAAGGCCGGGCTCCGCAGCCCGCTCGTCGCGTTCTGCACGGACTCCGGCGCGGGCGCGACGGACGGCATCTTCTCGGAGGAGAAGTCCCACCCGCGCGGCTGGGCGTCGACGGCGCGAATCCTCGGCCACTACGTCCGCGACGAGAAGGTGCTCCGCCTCGAGGAGGCCGTGCGCAAGATGACGTCGTTCCCGGCCGAGGGCGCGGGGCTGAAGGACCGCGGCGTCGTGAAGGTCGGGTTCCCGGCGGACCTCGTCGTCTTCGACCTCGCGAAGGTCCAGGACATCGCGACGTACGAGGAGCCGCGCCGCTACAGCGCCGGAATGCCGTACGTGGCGGTCAATGGCGTGCTCGTCGTCGACGGGGGGAAGATCACGAACGCGGCGCCGGGCCAGGTTCTCTGGGGGCCGGGCAAGCGGTAACGGCCCGTTCGTCTTCGTAGGGGCGGCCCTTGCGGCGTATCGCCGCGGGGGCGAGCCCAGCTCCTACGAAGTATTCGACCGCTCCCTCACCCTGATCCCCCGCGACGCGGGCGGAGAGGCGGAACGGGGCGTCACGACGCGGCCTGCTCCGCCTTCGCCGCCTTGCGCTTCGCCATCCTCGCCAGAAACGAGCGCTTCCGCGGCTCCTCGCCCAGCACGCGGAGCGCGTGCGGCGTCTGGGGCAGCCCGAACGAGTGGAGGACGTGCTTCTCGATGTAGTCCATCGCCTCGTCGATCGAGTCCGTGACGAGGAGCAGCTTCAGATCCGGTGCATCGATCGTCTGCTCCGCGAGCATCCGGTTCATCAGCTCCCTCAGCGCCGTGTAGTACTCCTTGCCGATCAGCACGACCGGGAAGTCCTCGATCTTCTTCGTCTGGATGAGGACCAGCGCCTCGAAGAGCTCGTCCATCGTCCCCAGCCCGCCGGGCATGACGACGAACGCGTACGAGTACTTGACGAGCATCACCTTGCGGACGAAGAAATGGTCGAAGGTGATGGAGCAGTCGACATAGGGGTTGATGACCTGCTCCTCCGGCAGCACGATGTTGCAGCCGACGGTATAGCCGCCCGCCTCGTGGGCGCCGCGGCTCGCCGCCTCCATGATCCCCGGACCGCCGCCTGTCATCACCGTGAACCCGAGCCGGGCGAGGCGGCCGCCCACCTGCCGCCCGAGCTCGTAGAACGGGTGGCCCTCCCGGAACCGCGCCGAGCCGAACACCGTCACGCACGGACCGACGAAGTGGAGCGCGCGGAAGCCTCGGATCAACTCACGGACGATCCCCAGGACGGAGAAGAACTCCTTCCATCGGGACCGAGGCCCGATCAGGAAGAGGCGGTCGGGCGCCGGACCCGGGACTTGTTCCTGAGCCGGAACGACTTCGACGGTCTTGTGCTTCGGCGGTGTGGACCGCTCCGAATCCATGCCGGAATTGTCTCAGAGCCGTCCGAATCGCCCGATCTGCGGGCACACCGAGGGCGCTCGCGAAATCGAATCCCGGCCGCCCCGGCGGGCCGCCGCGGCGCTCAGGCGCGCTTCGATTCCGGCGACGTCCTCCGTCGCAGCTCGCGGGCGGTCACCCCGATTCCGAGCAGCGCCGCGGGCATGAGTCCGCCCCGCGCCGGGGAAAGGGAGTAGGCCGCCCAGGCCGCGGCTCCGAGAGCCGCCGCGAGGAGGACGGTACGAGCAATTTGGTTCTTCATGGGCGGCGAGGGGACATGCAAAACACGCGCCCTCGAGCTTGGATCAGGCCGGTCGTCCTTTCGGAGCTTCTTCATAGGGCCGACCATGATGCCTTTGGACGCCGCGGAGGTCGGGAAGTTGACGTGAAGAGGCCATTAAGCGATGCCGCTGCGTGAGGGGGTCACGACCGGCTCGGTCGGTAACGCCCGGCAGAGCCAGGAAAATGCCCCCCTCGTGGAAGCGGTCGGCGATCGGTGCGACAGAAGCGCCACACCTGTGCCCGCTCAGTGCGACGGCGGGCTCGATCGGCGGTCGGACCCGCGCGGATGCGCCGGCGCGGTGCCAGCCCGGCGCCAAACCAGTAGCTGCGTGATCCAGACGCAGTCCGCGACCAGCACCAGATCGCAAATTGCGGCGAATGCGTACAGATGGCGACCAAGGTCGTCCAAGGCGTCCGCGAGCGAGCATGCCAAAAACTCGAAGACCGCCATCAGCAGGCCGACCGCGATGAAGGAGAGATAGAGCCTTTCGGTCGGCGGCGTCGGTCGAAAGGCCAGGGTCACTGCGAGCACATTTCCCGCGAAAAAGATCCCGAGCCACACGAGCGCGTGCGGGCCGAGCCGAGCGCGCATGGCGCTCCACGCGGCGAAGTGATGAGACAGGCTCCTCGGCGGCACACCCGTGGATTTCTCGAAGTTTCCGAGATACGGCGGCCGGAGCGCGAACGCGGCCGGCGCCGCGCGCGCGAGGCGATTCGCGAGCCGCGACGGGTGACGCGCGTAGAAGCCAAGTAGTGCCCGGAAGCCGTAGACCTCCAGAAAACGTGCCTGAAACGACGGGTCGCGGATCGGCGACTCCGGCATGTACGCGTGCATCCCGACGTAGCGTTTTAGGTCGGGCGGGATGCCGAGCTCTCGCATGTCCGCGGCGGGGTCAGGAGAGTTCTGGAGCAGTTCGTGGAAGTACGTGTGGAAAAGTCCCACATAGCGGACGGTCATGCGGGGCGATTGGCGGTAGTACCAGATTCCGATTGCAACCAGCGCTGCGCCGAGCCAGACGGCAGCCGATCGCCAGAAGCGGCGCGGGCGCGCGCCCGCGAGCCAGGCACCCCAGCTCGCCAGAATCGGGGCCTGGATCGCCTCCTGCGGCTTCGAGCAGACGAAGAGGGCAGCAGCTAGAAAGTAAGCCGCCAGCCAAACTCCCGTCAGTCGCCCGCGGCGGATTCCTTCCGCCGCCGTCCCGAATGTGAGCAAGACGAATAGCAGCGAAGCGGTCTGCGGATAGAACGAGTTGAAGGCCGCGACGTAGCCGACGTCGACGTAGACGAGGACGAGGAGTCCCGCGGCCACCCATTGCGCAGCGGGCGCGAGGTTCCGCGTCGCGCGGATCAGGAGCGCAAGAGAAACCAGCAGCATCGAGAGGTGAACCAGGCCCAGGAAGCGGAGGTCGAACGTTCCGGCCGAAGAGACGGCCGTGTTCACCCAGCGTGCGATCCGGGCGAGCGGGACCTCCGACGTCAGATAACCATCGGGTGAAGGAGTCACCGGAACGATGGCGAACGTCCGATTGATGTAGCCGTAGTAGATCTCGTCCCAGACATTGGTAACGTATCGAAGGCCCGCGGGGAGCATCACCCGCTCGAAGTCGCCCTCGTTGGCGAGGCCGACGATCGGCCTCACGACGAGCTGAGCGACGAGCGCGGCGCCAGCGAGGCACAGAGCGATCGTCGTAATCCACGGGCTGACACGCCTCGCCCTGTCCAATCCGTTCACATTGACTCCGAATGACAAGAGAGACGGGAGACAGGCTCGGGATCGAAACCTTACGCCGGGCCGCCCCAACCGCGAACCGGATCGGATCTGCTTTGGAACCTCGGGCGTTTGCCGGCTAAGCCGGCCGCTTCGCCGCCGCTATTCGCGCGTCCGCGAGCTCGTAGCGCGCCGTGATCTCCGGCAGCGTGTCGACGCCCGCCGTCTTCATCTGTTCCTCGGCCGCCGCGCGCTGCCGCTCGGCGGAGGCGACGTCGATCTCGGACGGGCCCTCGGCGGAGTCGGCGAGGACGTTGACCCGGTCGTTCGCGATCTCCGCGAATCCCGCCGATACGGCGAACGCCTGGGAGCGTCCGCCGCGCTTGAACGAGAGCACACCCGTCTTCAGCAGGGTGATGAGCGGCGTGTGCCCCGGCAGGATTCCGAGGTAGCCCTCGGCGCCGGGCAGCTCGACCTCGTCGGCCTCCGCCTCGACGACTTTCTTCTCCGGGGTGACGACCAGAAGCTGTAATGCCATCGCGCGACTTGCCCTTTGCCCTATGCCGCCGACTTCGCGAGCTGCGCGGCCTTCTCGCGCGCCTCGTCGATCGTGCCGACCATGTAGAACGCCTGCTCGGGCATGTCGTCGCACTTGCCGTCGACGATCTCGCGGAAGCCCTTCACCGTGTCCGCGATCTTCACGTAGCGGCCCTCGAGGCCCGTGAACTGCTGCGCGACGAAGAAGGGCTGCGAGAGGAACCGTTGCACCTTGCGCGCGCGTGCGACGGTGAGCTTGTCGTCCTCGGAGAGCTCGTCGATGCCGAGGATCGCGATGATGTCCTGGAGGTCCTTGTACTTCTGGAGCACCGCCTGCACGTCGCGGGCGCACTTGTAGTGCTCCTCGCCGACGACGCGGGCGGACAGGATCGTCGAGGTCGAGGCCAGCGGGTCGACCGCCGGGTAGATGCCCATCTCCGAGATCGCGCGGGAGAGAACCGTCGTCGCGTCCAGGTGGGCGAACGCCGCGGCGGGCGCGGGATCGGTCAGGTCGTCGGCGGGCACGTAGATCGCCTGCACCGACGTGATCGAGCCCTTCTTCGTCGACGTGATGCGCTCCTGCAGCTCGCCCATCTCGGTCGCGAGGTTCGGCTGGTAGCCGACGGCGGACGGCATGCGGCCGAGCAGCGCCGACACCTCGGAGCCCGCCTGCGTGAACCGGAAGATGTTGTCGATGAAGAGCAGGACGTCCTTGCCCTCGGTATCGCGGAAGTACTCGGCGACGGTCAGGCCGGTCAGGCCGACGCGCAGGCGCGCGCCCGGCGGCTCGGTCATCTGGCCGTAGATCAGAGCGGCCTTCGACTTCTCCGAATCGCCGGGCGTGATGACGCCCGACTCCGTCATCTCGTGGTACAGGTCGTTGCCCTCGCGCGTGCGCTCGCCGACGCCCGAGAAGACCGAGAAGCCGCCGTGATGCATGGCGACGTTGTTGATGAGCTCCTGGATCATGACGGTCTTGCCGACGCCCGCGCCGCCGAAGAGGCCGGTCTTGCCGCCTTTCGTGTACGGCTCGAGCAGGTCGATGACCTTGATGCCGGTCTCGAACATCTCGACGGACGTCGCCTGCTCGTCGTACGGCGGCGGCTCGCGGTGGATCGGCCAGCGCTCCTTCGCCTTGACCGGTCCGAGCCCGTCGATCTCGTCGCCGATGACGTTGAGGATGCGGCCCAGCGTCTCGCGGCCGACGGGCACCGAGATCGGACCGCCGAGGTCGACCGCCGTCATGCCGCGGACCATGCCGTCCGTCGGCTTCATCGCGACGCAGCGCACGACGCTCTCGCCGAGCTGCTGGGCGACCTCTACGATGACGTCGATCGCCTCACCGGTTTCCTTGCCGGGGTCCTGGATGCGCACGGCGTTGTAGATCGCCGGCAGCTTCCCCTCCGGGAACTGGATGTCCAGGACGGGCCCGATGATCGCGACGACTTTTCCGACGTTCTGTTCTGCCATGTCTCACTCCGTTCGAGGTCTTAGGTGTTAGGTCGTAGGTGGGGTGTCGCTTCCTAAGACCTATGACCTATGACCTACGACCTATTCCAGCGCCGCCGCCCCCGACACGATCTCGATGAGCTCCTTGGTGATCCGCGCCTGACGCGCGCGGTTGTAGGTCAGCGTCAGCTTGTCGATCATCTCGCCCGCGTTCTTCGTCGCGGAGTCCATCGCCGTCATGCGCGCGCCCATCTCGGCCGCGGCCGACTCGAGCAGCGCGCGGAAGATGGAGAACTCGAGAAACCGCGGCAAGAGCCACGCGAGGATCGTCTGGGGGTCGGGCTCGTAAAGATAGTCGGTCTCCACGCCCGCCGACGCCCCTTCGCCCGCCGGCTTCGCCGGCTTCTTCGTCGCCGGATTTCCCTCGGGCGAGAGCGGCAGGAGGCGGACGGTCCGCACGACCTGCGACAGGATCGAGCGGAACTCGTTGACGACGACGTACGCCGCGTCGATCCGCTCCTCGAGGAACTCCGTCGAGAGAAACGACGCGA
Source organism: Thermoanaerobaculia bacterium (assembly GCA_036271035.1). Lineage (GTDB taxonomy): Bacteria > Acidobacteriota > Thermoanaerobaculia > UBA5066 > Gp7-AA6 > DAHUXD01. The sequence goes on from DATBBK010000174.1 coordinate 21,016, forward strand.
TCTCGCGCGCCTGCGCGTACTTCAGGTCGCCGAAGATCCCCGAGTACGTCTTCTCGGTGAACGGATACTTGCGGCGCTTCCAGAAGTCGACGGACTTGCGCCCGATCGGCAGCAGCCGGATCTCGCTCCACTGCGGATGCGCGGCGAT
>DATBBK010000175.1:0-33823 GCA_036271035.1 Thermoanaerobaculia bacterium
AGACGGACTCTGACGATCGCCCTTGTAGCCGCCGGCGTCGCATCGGCCGCCGCGGCCCAGAGCCAGATTCTCGAGAAGATGGAGCAGTCCGACGCGCTCATCGGCCTGCGAGGCCTCATGATCCCGCCGATCGAGCGCCTCGAGACGACGAATCTGATCGACGCGGGGACCATCGACACGGACGGCTACACGCACGTGACGCTCAATCTCGCGGCGGAGCTGAAGGGCCATGCCTCGAAGAGGGGAGTCATCGGGGTGATGCTGATCCCCGACGTGCAGCCGTTCGAGAAGGCCTACCGGATCCTCGGCTGGGTCCCCACCTCATTCGATTTCGTGGTGGTCGCGACCCCGGCCGGCAGCAGCTATCTCATGGCCGAGCAGCGGACGTTCGAAGTCGGGTTCCCGCGATACCGTGCCCTGCTCTACAACTCGACCGGCACGTCCGCGACGGTGGCGTTCTTCGCCTACCGGACGAAGCGGTAGCGCCGCGCTCGAAGGCCGCGCCACGCCGGCGCCGCGCGGGCGCCGGAATGTCCCGCCTCGCGGCTGGGAGAGAATACGCGCCATGCCCGTCAACCTGAGGAACCGCAGCTTCCTGGAGATGTCGGACTTCTCGCGCGAGGAGATCCGCTTCCTCCTCGACCTCTCGAAGGACCTCAAGCGCGCGAAGTACGCGGGCAACGAGATCCGCCGCCTCAGCGGCAAGAACCTGTGCCTGATCTTCGAGAAGACCTCGACCCGCACCCGCTGCGCCTTCGAGGTCGCCGCGTACGACCAGGGGATGGGCGTGACGTACCTCGACCCGTCGGGATCGCAGATCGGGCACAAGGAGTCGATCCGCGACACCGCGCGTGTGCTCGGCCGAATGTACGACGCCATCGAGTACCGCGGCTTCAAGCAGACCGTCGTCGAAGAGCTCGCGCGGTACGCGGGCGTTCCCGTCTACAACGGCCTCACCGACGAGTCCCACCCGACGCAGATGCTCGCCGACCTGCTCACGATGGAGGAGCACTCGGACAAGCCGCTCCATCGGATCGCGTTCTGCTACCTCGGCGACGCGCGCAACAACATGGGCAACTCGCTCCTGCTCGCGGGGGCGCGGATGGGCATGGACGTGCGCCTCGCCGCGCCGAAGTCGCTCTGGCCGGCCGACCCGGTCGTCCGGCGCGCGAAGGAGCTCGCGAAGCACTCGGGCGCGAAGGTCACGCTGACCGACGACCCGAAGAAGGGCGTGAAGGACTGCGACTTCGTCCACACAGACGTGTGGGTCTCGATGGGCGAGCCCGCGGAGAAGTGGGCCGAGCGGATCAAGCTGCTCAAGAAGTACCGCGTCACGTCGGGCCTGATGAAGGCGACCGGCAAGGCGCGCGCGAAGTTCATGCACTGCCTGCCGGCGTTCCACAACCGCGAGACGACGAAGGGCGAGGAGCTCTACGAGAAGTTCGGCATGGAGGGCCTCGAGGTCGCCGAGGACGTGTTCGAGTCTTCGGCCTCCATCGTGTTCGACCAGGCGGAGAACCGCATGCACACGATCAAGGCGCTCCTCGTGGCGACGCTGGGCTGAGGCGAGGAGGCTCCGTGCTGCTCATCGACGACCGTCTGAGATCTCTCGGCATCGAGCTGCCGAAGCCGTCCACGCCGGGCGCGAACTACGTCCCGTACGTGCGCTCCGGAGACCTCGTCTTCCTCACCGGCCAGCTCCCGCAGTGGAACGGCGAGCGCAAGTACATCGGGAAGGTCGGCCGCGAGTTCAGCGTCGACGAGGGCAAGAAGGCCGCGCGAATGTGCGCGCTCAACCTCATCGCGCACCTGCGCGTCGCGGTCGACGGCGATCTGGACAAGGTCGTCCGCTGCGTCCGCATCACCGGCTTCGTCAACTCCGCGCCCGACTTCTACGCGCACCCGCAGGTGATCAACGGCGCCTCCGATCTGCTGGTCGACGTCTTCGGCGACGCGGGCCGCCACGCCCGCCTCTCCGTCGGCGTCGCGGCGCTGCCGTACGACCAGGCCGTCGAGGTCGACGCGATGTTCGAGGTGCGCTGAGGCGGGCGGCAGCCGCCCGAGAGGAGCGAGCGTGGAGAGCAACGCCGGCGCGACTATGAGTCGCCGCGAGTTCTACGGGAGCGCCCGGGAGAACACGCTCTGGATTCTCGTCGTCGTGGTCGGCTTTGTCTTCCCCCTCCTCGCGATCCGATACTTCCCCTGGCTCGACGACGACGCGACCGCTCTGATCCGACTGATCGCCGCGAGCTACACGATCTCGCTGCTGGCCGTATTCGCGGCGCGGCGACGGCTGTTTCCCTGGGCCTCGAAGGTCCCGTGGTTCCAGTGGTTCGCGGTTCCCGTCGTTGCGGTTGTCGGGGCTCTGTATCTCATCGGCGAATTTCTCCTCCTCAATGTCGTTCTCGATCGCGGCGCCCCGCGCGAGACGAGGTTCGTCGTCATCCGCCGCGTCGCGTCGGACGATTTCCGGATCGTTCCATTGGATCGGCTGCAGGCGCCGCCGTCCTTCCTGTGGACGCGACATCGCATGCCGGAGCTGCACGTCGACTCGGTCGTCTCGGTCACGGTTCGGCCCGGAGCGTTCGGGCACGCCTGGGCTCAGGAATACCACGCCGTCTCGGACGACTACCGAAGCGTGCTCAGAGATGCTCACCCCTAGTCGCGCGCTTCTCAGCCTTGCCGTTGTCGCCGCGGTCGCCTGCGGCGGAAGGCCGTCGGGACCGGTCGCGGTCCGCGATCCGAGCTACGTCGTCGTTCGTCCCATCCGGCCCGACTCGGATCCGCAGCACACCATCCCTGTCGACCTGCCGATGGCCGGCGGCGGCTACGGGTTCGCCACGACGCAGCCTCTCTTCGACCTGCGCGCGTTCGACCTCGGACGCGCGGAGTTCGCGGGCGGGCGCACGAGCATCGTCGGCGCGGCGTCGCTCTGGATCCCTCTCAAGCCCGAGGAGCGTCCGATCCTCGCTCAGTGGGTGGCACACGACGGCGGACTGAGGCTCGGGATCTTTCTCGACGGTCGGCTCGTCGCCGCGCCGCACGTGAAGGACGCGATCGGCGGAATCTTTCTCCCGGTGCCGAGCAAGGCCGACGGCGACCGCGTGCTCGCGCGACTGCGCAACGGCGGCGCGCCCGGGTGACGCACGGGCCGGCAACCTGAGGGTTTCCTCAAGCCGGCAATGCGAGGCCGATCCCTCGCGTTGTAGCGCGTCGGAACCACTCCCGTCGTGAAGCCGAGTCGTCGCGAGAGACGGACTCCGTGTATAAGGCCGTCGGACCGGATCGTCGGGTTTCGAGAGGAGGGACCATGGGCCGCCGTTCGGATTTGCTCGCCGATCGCATCGTGAAGGGAGCCGAGGAGCTCGCGGCGTTCGCGGAGACGCTCAGCGACTCGGAGTGGAAGATGCCGCTCTCGCGCGACGGCGCCGATCGCCGTCCCATCGGGGTCATCGTGAACCACGTCGCCTGGATCTACCCGATCGAGGTCGACGTGGTGCGCGGGATCGCGGGCGGGAAGGCCGTGCCCGTGACCTGGGACGACGTCGCGCAGATCAACGCGAAGCACTCCGCCGAGAGCGCGGGCGCGACGAAGGCGCAGACGCTCGAGCTCCTGCGGAAGAACTCGCGGGACGCCGCCGACGCCGTCCGCAAGCTCACCGACGCGGAGCTCGACACCGCGGCGCCGTTCGGCCTGAGCTATGGCGCGACGATGACGGCGCAGTTCGTCGTCGAGGACCACCCGCTTCGCCACCCGTGGCATCACCTCGCGCGAATCCGGAAGTCCCTGGGGCGCTGACCTCACGCCGCTGACGTAGACTCGCTCGCCTGCGGGTCCCGCTCACGTGCGGGACGGCGCGGGCGGGCGCATCGCGAGTCCGCCGAGGAGATTGCAGCATGGCAGAACAACCGTCCCAGGGAAACGCGCCGCCGCCGCACGTTCAGCTCATCCAGATGGTCACCGCCTGCTGGGTCTCCCGCATGGTCTACGCGGCCGCGCGGCTCGACCTCGCGGACCGTCTCGCCGGCGGACCGAAGAGCGCCGCGGAGCTCGCGCCCGATCTCGGCGTTCAGGAGTCCGCTCTCCACCGGCTGATGCGCAGCCTCGCGAGCGTCGGCGTGCTCTCGAGCGACGGCGCCGGCCGATTCTCGCTCACGCCGCTCGGAGCGGCATTGCGCACGGGCGCGCCCGGCTCCGCGCGCGCAACGGTCCTGACGCTGGGCGGCCCGTTCATGTGGCGCGCGTACGAGGAGATCATGTACTCGCTCGAGACCGGCAAGCCGGGATTCGAGAAGGCCTTCGGCATGCCGGCCTTCGACTACCTCGCGGCGCATCCGGACGAGGCCTCGCTCTTCAGCGAGACGATGGTCGGGTTCCACGGCGACGAGCCGCCGGCGGTCGCGGCCGCGTACGACTTCTCGCGTTTCGGCACCGTCGTGGACGTCGGCGGCGCCACGGGCAACCTTCTCTCGGCGATCCTGGCGCGCCACGCCGCGCCGCGAGGCGTCCTCTTCGATCTGCCGCACGTCGTCCGCGACGCGCCCGCCTTCCTGCAGGCGAAGGGCCTCGCGGGGCGCGTCTCGATCGAGGCGGGAAGCTTCTTCGAGACCGTGCCCGAGGGCGGGGATGCCTACGTCCTCTCGCACGTCATCCACGACTGGAGCGAGCCGCAGTGTCTGACGATCCTCGGCCACTGCCGCGACGCGATGGGCCCCGGCGGCCGCCTGCTCCTCGTCGAGATGGTCCTGCCGGACGGCGACGGGTTCCATCCCGGCAAGCTGCTGGACATGACGATGCTCGTCGCGCCCGGAGGCCAGGAGCGCACCGAGAAGGAGTACGGCGCGCTGCTCGCAAAAGCGGGCTTCCGGCTCGAGCGCGTAGTCCCGACCGCCTCCGCCGCGAGCGTCGTGGACGCCGTCCGCGCCTAGCGAGGGATTCGCCAGCGTGACACCTTCCCTGCGCGCCTCGGTCTTCGTCGGCACGAGCCTGGACGGATTCCTCGCCCGTCCGAACGGCGACTTCGACTTCCTCCCCACGGACGGCGGGGAGGAGCATGGCTACACGGCGTTCATGGCGTCGGTCGACACCCTGGTGATCGGCCGCAACACCTACGAGGTCGTCCTGAAGTTCGGCGACTGGCCGTATGCCGGCAAGCGCGTCGTCGTCCTGAGCTCGAGGCCGATCGAGCTGCCGCGCGACCCGGCGGCGCGCGTCGAGCGCATGGAGGGAGAGCCGGCGGACATCGCCGCGCGCCTCGCCGCAACAGGCTCGAAGCACGCGTACGTCGACGGCGGCATCACGATCCAGGCCTTCCTGCGGGCCGGCCTGATCCAGCGGCTGACGATCACGCGCGTACCGGTGCTGGTCGGGGAGGGAATCCCCCTCTTCGGGACGGTGCCGCGCGACGTCCCGCTGCGTCACCTCGGGACGCGCACCTACGCGGGAGGGCTCGTGACCAGCGAGTACGAGGTCGTCGGGACCGCCCCGAACGCGGGATGATGCCGCGGGCTGCCGCCCCGACGGGAGGAGCCGCGCCGGCCGGCGTGCTCCTGATCTGCGGGGCCCTCGCGGTGTGGGCGTCCCGGCTCGTGCGACGGCTCGGCTCCGGGCAGTGATCGCCGCCACGTGGCCGAAGAGACGACATATTAGCTTTCGCTAATATGTCCGGGAGCCGCCGTCGGAGGCACGAGGGCGCTGCGGATCTCGATCTTTCCGGTCAGCGTGCGATGGACGGGGCAGCGGCCGGCGATCTCGAGGAGCCTCTCCCGCTGCGCGGCCTCGAGCGGACCCGCGAGCTCGATCTCCTCGTCGATCCGGTCGAGCATCGCGCCGCTCGCCGACTCGCAGCCTTCGCAGTCCGCCGCGTGAACCCGAGAGTGGCGCAGGCGAACGCGGACGCCTTGGAGCGGCCACCCCTTGCGCCGCGCGTAGATGCCGAGCGTCATGGAGACGCACGCGCCGAGCGCGGACAACAGCAGGTCGTACGGCGTCGGACCGGCGTCCCCGCCGCCCGAGCCGACGGGCTCGTCGGCCGCGAAGACGTGGTTGCCGGCCGCGACGCGCTGCAGGTACGCGGCTCCGGCCGACTCGACGACGACTGTCTTCGGGACCGCGGCTCCGGCCTCGGGCGTGAGCTCACTCATCGGGCCTCCTTCTTTCGAAATATCCTACGCGGACGGCGCGCGGCCTCCGAGTCGCGCTCCAGGGAGGATCCGTGACGTCGCTGCCCACGGCCGTCGAATGCATCGATCCGATCCTGCGCGTCGAGGACATGCGGCGCGCCGTGCGCTACTACGTCGACGTCCTGGGATTCGATGCCGCGGAGTGGGGGACGGACGAGTTCACGTACGTCGGCCGGGACGGGCGCGGCCTCTACCTGTGCCGCGGCGGGCAGGGGCGGGGCGGGGCGTGGGTCTGGGTCGGAGTCGGCGACGTCCGCGGGCTCTTTCGTCTCTATCGCGAGCGGGGCGCCGTCATCCGCAGCGAGCCGACGAATCAGCCCTGGGCGCTCGAGATGCAGGTCGAGGATCCCGACGGAAACGTGCTGCGCTTCGGCTCCGAGCCGGAAGCGGCGAAGTGAGGAGGCTCCCGTGCAGTCCCGAGTGAGAGGCGAGTTCGAGGTGAAGCTGACGCCCCAGGAGGGAGCGGCCGAGGGGCTCGGCCGGATGCGCATCGACAAGACGTTCCGCGGCGCGCTCGAGGCGGTCAGTCGCGGCGAGATGCTGACGGCCGGCACGAACGTCGCCGGATCGGCCGGCTACGTCGCGGTCGAGCGGGTGGACGGCACGCTCGAGGACCGCGCCGGGACGTTCATGCTGCAGCACTCGGCGACGATGACGCGCGGCGCGCCGCAGCTCTCGATCGGCGTCGTCCCGGACTCGGGCACGGGCGAGCTGACCGGTCTCGTCGGTCGAATGGACATCGAGATCACGGGCGGGAAGCACTTCTACGTGCTCGATTACACGGTGCCGGACTACGGGCACGGCGGGGACGACACCGAGCCGGACCACGAGCCGCTGACCTGAAAGACCAGGCGATCTGCCGCGAGCGCGGTGGATAATCCCGCAGCTTTTCGAGGAGAACACATGATGGGAAAGGGATCGATCCGTCTCGCCGGAGTCCTCGCGGTCTCGTTGATCGCCGCGCCCCGCGCGGCCTCCGCGCAGGCCGGCGCGCCCGCCGCGCCGAAGTATCCGAGCTACCCGAGCGAGTCGCCCGCGTCGTACAAGCCGTCGTACGACGCGTTCGAGTACACGCGCCGGATCGCGGAGATCCCGATGCGCGACGGCGTGAAGCTCCACACCGTGATCCTGGTGCCGAAGGGCGCGAAGGGAGCGCCGATGCTCCTGACGCGCACGCCGTACGACGCGGACAGCCTGACGACCCACGAGCAGAGCACCCACCTCGGGCCCACCCTCGAGGGCTATGACAACGCGACGGATGTCATCGTCGAGGGCGGCTACATCCGCGTCGTGCAGGACGTTCGCGGCAAGTTCGGCTCCGAGGGCGACTACGTGATGAACCGGCCGCTCCACGGACCGCAGAACCCGACGCCGGTGGATCACGCGACCGACACGTACGACACGATCGACTGGCTCGTGAAGAACGTCCCCGAGTCGAACGGGAAGGTCGGCATCATCGGCATCTCCTACGACGGCTTCACGCCGTTGATGGCGCTCGTCAATCCCCATCCCGCGCTCAAGGTGTCCGTGCCGATGAACCCCATGGTCGACGGATGGAAGGGCGACGACTGGTTCCACAACGGCGCCTTCCGCCAGCAGGGGATCGGCTACATCTTCGAGCAGGAGGCGGACCGCAAGAACTCGCAGAAGTTCTGGCGGACGCACTACGACGACTACGACATGTTCCTCACCACCGTGTCGGCGGGCGAGATCGCGCGCCGGCATGGGATGGACGCGATCGGCTTCTGGCGCAAGGTCGTCGACCACCCGAGCTACGACGCGTTCTGGCGGGACCAGGCGATGGACCAGATCCTCGGGGCGCAGCCGCTGAAGGTGCCGGTGCTTCTCGTCCACAGCCTCTGGGACCAGGAGGACATCTACGGCGCGCCCGCGGTCTACCGGGCGATCAAGCCGAAGGACACAGGCAACGACAAGGTCTTCCTCGTGCTCGGGCCGTGGCACCACGGGCAGGCGATCCATGACGGCTCGACGCTGGGCCCGCTGCGCTTCGAGCAGAACACGGCGCTGCAGTTCCGCCGCGACGTGCTCGCGCCCTTCCTCGCGCAGTACCTCAAGGACGGCGCGCCGAAGGCGGACATCGCGCCGGTGACCGCCTACGAGACCGGAACCAACACCTGGCGACGGCTCCCGTCCTGGCCGGCGGGCTGCGCGTCCGGCTGCACCATCCAGCCGACGCCGGTCTACCTGTCGAGCGGGCTCAAGCTGTCGCGCACCGCGCCGGCGGCGGGCGGGGGCGAGTACGAGGAGTACGTGTCCGATCCGGCGCGTCCCGTGCCGTTCATCTCGCGCCCGGTGTCGATCGCCGGCTCGCGGTGGGCGGACTGGCTCGTCACGGATCAGCGCGAGGCGTCCGGGCGCACCGACGTGCTCACGTTCGTCTCCGACGTCCTGACGTCGCCCGTGAAGATCAGCGGCCACCCGGTCGCGAACCTCGTCGCCTCGACGAGCGGCACCGACTCCGACTGGGTCGTGAAGGTCATCGACGTCTATCCGGACGAGGTCGGGTCGCAGCCGGAGATGGGCGGCTACCAGCTCATGGTGTCCGCCGACATCTTCCGCGGCCGCTATCGCGAGAGCCTCGAGACGGCGAAGCCGATCGCGGCGGGGCAGCCGCTGCCGTACAAGTTCATGCTGCCGCCGGCGAACCACGTCTTCCTGCCGGGTCACCGCATGATGGTGCAGGTCCAGTCGAGCTGGTTCCCGCTGTACGACCGCAACCCGCAGACCTTCGTGCCGAACATCTTCTTCGCCAAGCCGGAGGACTACCGGGCCGCCGTTCAGCGCGTCTACCACGCGCCGGATCACGCGAGCTTCGTCGAGCTTCCGGTGGTGACGGGACCCTAGCCGGCGCGGCGCGCCGCCGTTCGTTCGCCGATCGCATGCCCCCGGCGTCGAATACCGCCTCACTCGCGCGGCGCCTCGCGGGCGCCGTCGCGTTCGTCGCGTTTTTCGCGGCGCTGCTGTTTCTTCCCGCTGCGACGATCGAGTGGCCGCGAGCCTGGGTGCTCCTCACCGTCCTTCTCGTGATCCGCGTGTGGGGAACGATCGTCGTCTTCCGCGCCCAGCCGGAGCTGCTCGTGGAACGATCTCGGCTCGTCCGCGAGGGGCAGCCGCCCGCGGATCGGGTTCTGTTGACCGCGTTCATGGCGACCTACGCGGCGCTGGTCGTCTTCAACGGGCTAGACGCTCGCCGACTGAAGCTTCTCGGTGCCCCTCCGCCACCGCTGCCGGCCGTCGGACTCCTGCTCTTCGCCGGTGGCTCGATCGTCGTCACGCTCGTTCTCCGCGAAAACGCATTCGCCAGCGCCGTCGTTCGTTACCAGGAAGAGCGCGGCCACTCGGTCGTGACGACGGGTCCCTATCGGATCGTCCGTCATCCGATGTACGCGGGATTGGCGGCGTCGATGCTCGGCATGGGACTCTGGCTGGGCTCCTGGGCGGCGGCGGCCGCGTCCTTCGTCCCCACGGGAATTCTCGCCGCGCGAATTCTTCTGGAAGAGCGGCTCCTTCTCCGCAGCCTGCACGGCTATGCGGATTACGCCGCTCGTGTTCGGAGTCGTCTGGTTCCCGGGGTCTGGTGAACCGCGTGTTACGGTCGCGAGCGGGGGAGAAAGAATGAGCCAACGACTGGGACTCGTCGCGCCCGCCGCCGCACTCGTGATCCTGCTGCTTCCCGCCCCCGGGCCGGCAGACGGGCCTTCCGCGGACGACCGCACCAAGGCCGAGCTGATGCAGCTCGAGCGCGACATCGGCCGCGCCAACGTGGAGCGCGACGCCGCGTTCTTCGACCGCGTCGAGGCCGACGAGTTCGTCTTCACGGACTCGGGCGGCGGCCTGACGACGAAGAAGGAGGACGTCGACGGCGTCCGTAAGCCGGCGAACCCGGACGTGAAGCTTCTCGCTTATGACGTGGACGACATGCAGGTGCGCGTCTACGGCGAGACCGCCGTCGTCACGGGCCGCGTCACCATGAGGCAGAACGTGAAGGGCGAGGAGCGGACCGGCCGGACCCGCTTCACGGACGTCTTCGTGCGCCGCGACGGCCGCTGGCAGCTCGTCGCCGGGCACTCGTCGCGGATGAAGACCTAGGCCGAGCGGGCTCGGCGCACGCAACGTCGAAGGAGGACGGGCCCGCGAGTCCCGCGGCGCTTCAGCAGCGGCGGGCCGGGCGCACGCAACGTCGAAGGAGGACGGGCCCGCGAGTCCCGCGGCGCTTCGAGTCGCTTATGGAACGAGACACTCCGCAAGTCGGGCCTGCGCGCTTCGATGGGGTCAGGCCTGCGCTTTTCGGAGCTCCGGCTCCAGCGTGGCTCGAGTTCCCTCGCGTCGTCGCTCCGAAGAAGCACACGCCTGACCCCGAGCGCGGCATCCGGTCAACACCGGATAGGCGCGCTGACGCTGAAGGCAATCTACTTGCAGCGCTGGCACTTTACTTGCAGCGCTCATCACTGGACTCGGGCATCTCGTCCGAGATTTTTCTTAAGAGGCCTCTGATCGAGAGGCGAACGAAAGGAGCTGGAATGAAGAGAACGCTCACAGTCGGCGCCCTGTGTGCCGCGGGTGCGTTCGGGTTGGCGACTGCGTCGCTCGCACAGGACTCGGCCATCAACCAGAGCACCACGACTCAGAGCACGACAACCACCACGACACGCCCGGTGCAGGGGAAAGTCGTTCGCTATGAGGCTGGCAAGAGCATCGTCGTCGTCGGAGCCGACGGCCGCATGCAGACGTTCCCGCTGACCGCGACCGTGTCCGTTCCGTCGGATGTCGCCGTGGGCCGGACCGTTTCCATCGTGACCGAGCCCTCGTCGTCCGGCGCCGCCGTCGTCAGCCGCATCACGACGACCTCGGTATCTTCCGACGGCTCGATGAAGACCGAGACTCAGACGCACGTGACGGACCCGGAGGCCAACTCCGTGTCCAACCCGTCGGGCGCCGACGAGAGCTCGGCGGCTCCGATGTCGAGTCAGTCGAGCCAGTCGACGACCACCACGTCGCAGAGCACCACGATGACGAACGGCGCCGATATCACCGGCACGGTCACGGCCTACGAGCCGGGCAAGTCGGTGACCTTCGTCCTGCCGGACAAGCGCACGGTCGTCTACACGATCGACGCGTCTTCGGTGGTTCCGTCGGACGTCGCCGTCGGCAAGACCTACACGGTCACGACGATCAAGTCGACGAAGCAGGGGGATCAGATGGTCGTCAAGAAGATCACCACGACGCGGACGACCACGACCAACCCGTAAGCGTAACCACCACACGTTTGTTTCGAGAGGCGCCCCGTCAGGGGCGCCTTTTTTATTGATCGACGAAACGGCACTACGACGAGATCGTGTCAAACCGGATGCCGTGCTCGGGGTCAGTCCTGTGTTTTTCGGAGCGACGACGCGAACGTGACACCGCCTCGCTCGTTCTGAGCTCCGAAAAATGGAGGGCTGACCCCATCGAAGCGCGCAGGCCTGAGTGGCGGAGTGGTTCGTTTCATAAGCGACTTAATCGCCGCGGGACCTGCGGGCTCGTCCTCCGGGCCTGGAGATCGGTGCCGTGGGTTGTTCCCAGCGGAAGGGCCGGCCTCGACCGAGCCACTTTCGATATCTTCCGCCCATGCATCTCGCAGCGCTCGCCGTCTCGGCCATCCTGCGGATCGTCCCCGACGCGGCCGCCTCCGCCGACTCCGTCGCGATCGGCGCGTCCAGTCACGTCCGCTTCGCCCCCGCCGCGGAGGCCGCGTCCGTGCTGACGAAGCGCGACGCGTTCCTCTCCGCGATGTCTCCGTTCGATCGCTCCGCGCGCCTCCAGGTCGGCCGCGAGGTGCCCGAGGCCGAGTACCTCGCGTTCGTGGCGGGGGAGGCGCGCGACTGGACTCCCGCCGAGCTCGAGCTCCTGCGGCCGATGCTGGAGGCGTTCCGCGCGAAGACGGCGAAGTGGAAGATGGACCTGCCGGCCGAGGTGCTTTTCCTGAAGACCACGGGCCGGGAGGAGGGACGCGCCGCGTACTGCCGCGGTGCAGCCGTCGTGCTGCCGCAGAACATGATCGCCGGGAAGCCCCAGGATCTTCGGACGACGGTCTTCCACGAGCTCTTCCACGTCTACAGCTCGCACCATCCCGAGATGCGAGGTGCGCTCTACGCCGTCGTCGGCTACGAGGTCTGCCCGGAGTTCGTGCTGCCGCCGGAGCTCGCGCGTCGGAAGCTGACGAATCCCGACGCGCCGAGGATGGATGCGTTCATCCGGCTCCGCGTCGGCGGCGAGACCGTCGCCGCGGCCCCGATCCTGCTCGGCCGTTCCGACCTCTACGACGAGAAGATCGGGGGCGCGTTCTTCCGGCAGATGGACTTCCGCTTCCTCGCCCTCGCGGAGGATCCCGCCGGCGGGTGGCGGGTCGCGACCGGGCCCGGTGCGGCCGGCGGCGCGCGCCTGATCGCGCCGGCCGAAGCGCCCGGCTACATGGATCGCATCGGGCACAACACCCAGTACGTCATCCATCCCGAGGAGATCCTCGCGGACAACTTCGTGCTCCTCGCGGACGGGGCGAAGGCGCCGTCGCCGGATATTCTCGAGAAACTGAATGCGGTCCTCGCGCGCTGAGCGGCCGCGTCAATCGAAGGAGGCGGTCATGTGGAGCGGGGCTCACGCGGTCATCTACAGCAAGGACGCGGATTCGGATCGCGCGTTTCTGCGGGACGTGCTCGGCCTCGGCGGCGTCGACGCCGGCGGCGGCTGGTTGATCTTCGGCCTGCCTCCCGCGGAGGTCGCGGTGCATCCGGCCGCGGAGAACGACCAGCACGAGCTCTTCCTGATGTGCGACGACGTCGAGCGATTCGTCCGCGATATGAAGGCGAAGGGTGTCGACTGCTCGCCGATCCAGAACCCGGGCTGGGGAATCCTGACGCAGGTCGCGCTCCCGGGCGGAGGCAAGCTCGGGGTGTACCAGCCGCGGCACGCTCGCCCGAAGCCGATGCGGGTCGCGGCGGCGAAGCGGAAGAAGGCTCCCGCGAAGAAGCGCGCGGCGGCGGCGAAGGGTCGCAAGAGCGGCGCGGCTCGAAAGCGTCGCCCCGCGCGTCGCAAGACCTCGCGCCGCTAGCCCCTCGCCCCGACCCTCTTCACCGCAGGCGGGGGAGAGGGAGAGTTTGCGGGGCACGATTCTTGAACCGCTCTGGCGCGCGCCATGCCGACGCCCGTCAGCCGGCTCGAGACCCCGCGGAGGGCGCCGGCTCGCGGCCGCCGCGCGGCCGTCGTCCTGGCGCCGGCTCTTCTGATCACCGCTGTCGTCCTCGGCCAATCCACGCACGCCTCCTCGCGCACCGAAAGGAATCTGCCGAGCATCGAGGTCGCCCCGGGGACTCTGGTGCGCTGGGCGGCGGACGGCGTGACGCGGTGCGCCATGGCGGGACGCTCCTGGAAGGCGATCGAAGGAGCCTGCTACTACCCGATCGACGTTCTCCACAAGCAGGGTCCGATCCTCGTCACGCGCTCCGACGGCAGGAGGTCGGAGCGCGCGCACGTCGTCGTCGGAGCATCGCCGTACGGCTCCGAGGACGTCGAGCTGCCCGACATTCCGCAGGCGCACCCGACGCCGGAGGACGAGGCCCGCAACGCGCGCGAGCAGCGGCGCGTCGAGGCGATCTGGCGGCGCGAGCCGGGACCGCCGCGGTTCTCGCTGCCGCTCGGCGATCCCGCTTCGCGGCTTCCGGAGGGAAAGACGTTCGGCTGGAACCGCTCGTTCAACGGCAAACCCGCGGAGCAGCCGCACATGGGCGCCGACTACGCGATCGCCGAGGGGACGCCGATACTCGCCGCGGCCGACGGGACGGTCGTGCTCGCCGAGGAGCTCTTCTATCCGGGCAACGGCGTCATCGTCGACCACGGCGACTCGCTCTTCACGGTCTACTACCACCTCTCGGAGATCCAGGTGCGGAAGGGACAGACGGTGAAGAAGGGCGAGCGGCTCGGCCTGGCCGGCCACACGGGCCGGGCGACCGGACCGCATCTCTTCTTCGCGGTGCGCTGGCGCAACGCGCGGATCGACCCGCAGTGGGTGCTCATCGACCTCGAGAAGCTGCCGTCCCCGGTCGAGCCGGAGGGCGCGAGGTGAGCGTCGCCGGAGATATTAGTGATCGCTAATATGTCGACCGTTGCCGCCTGGGAATGCGCGTGTCTCACTTGCCGGGGTCCGGCACGGAACTTGAAGTAGAGGCTCGCGGACTCGAACCATGTCTCTATCGCTGGCTCCGGCCCACCTGAAGCGGTACGGCGAGATCGCCTGGCTCCTCGTCAAGTACGGGCGCGGCCCGCTGGTCGCCGACCTGCAGCGCGACCTGCCGTCGGGGCAGGACGCCGGCCCCACCGCTCCCGGGACGGGCACGCCGGAGGAGCTCGCCGACGACCTCGAGCGTCTCGGCCCGACCTTCATCAAGCTGGGGCAGCTGCTCTCGAGCCGCGCCGACCTCCTGCCGCCCGCCTACATGGAGGCGCTCGCGCGGCTGCAGGATCAGGTCGAGCCCTTCTCCGCGATGCAGGCGCGGGAGATCGTCGAGTCCGAGCTGGGCGTAAGGATGGGCCGCGCGTTCGACGAGTTCGATCCGGTTCCGATCGCCGCCGCGTCGCTCGGACAGGTGCATCGCGCGGTGCTCCGGGGCGGCCGTCCGGTCGCGGTCAAGGTGCAGCGGCCCGGCATCCGCGAGCAGATCGTCGAGGATCTCGAGGCCCTGCGCGAGCTCGCGTCGTTCCTCGACCGCCACTCGGCGCTCGGCGATCGCTACGAGCTCGGCAAGACCGTGGAGACGTTCGGGGCCGCGCTGCTCGCGGAGCTCGACTACCGCCGCGAGGCGCAGAACCTGATGCTGCTCCGGCGCAACCTCGAGAGCTTCGAACGGATCCACGTGCCGCGTCCGATCGACGACTACTCGAGCGAGCGCGTGCTCACGATGGAGTACGTCGAAGGGCGGAAGGTCACGGACCTCGATCCCATGACGCGGCTGGAGCTCGACGGGGGGACGCTCGCGACCGAGCTGTTCGAGGCCTATCTGCACCAGGTCGTGATCGACGGCTTCTTCCACGCGGATCCGCACCCGGGCAACGTCCTCGTGACGGAGGATGGGGATCTCGCGCTTCTGGACCTCGGCATGACCGGCCGCATCCCGTCGCGGATGCGCGACACGCTGCTGCGCATGCTGATCGCCGTCGGGGAAGGGCAGGGGGACGAAGTGGCGGACCGCGCCCTCGAGATGGGAGAGCGGCGGGAAAACTTCGACGAACCCGAGTTCCGGCGCCGCGTATCCGCGGTCGTCGGCGACTTCGCGCAGACGCGGCTCGAGGATCTGCGGGTCGGTCTCGTCCTCATCGCCGTCTCGCGCGTCGCGGGGGAGACCGGGATCCGCATTCCGCCCGAGCTGTCGATGCTCGGCAAGACGCTCTGGAACCTGGACGGCATCGGCAAGGCGCTCGATCCCTCGTTCGATCCGACCGGAGCGATCCGCCGCGAGGCGCCCAACCTCCTGCGCCGGCGGATGAAGCAGAAGCTTTCTCCGGGCCACCTCGCGTCGGCGTTGCTCGACGCGCGCGAGCTCGCGCAGGAGCTGCCCGGACGGCTCAACCGGCTCCTCGACCTGCTCTCGAAGAACGAGCTCCGCCTGCGCGTCGACGCGATCGACGAGACCGCGCTGATCGGGGGCCTGCAGAAGATCGCCAACCGCATCGCGATGGGGACCGTCCTCGCGGCCCTCATCGTCGGCGCGGCGATCGTGATGCAGATCCCGACGCGGCTGACGATCCTGGGCTACCCGGCGATCGCGGTCCTGCTGTTCGCGGGCGCGGCGATCGGGGGCATCGCGCTCGTCGCGTCGATCGCGACGACCGACCGCAAGTCGCGCCGCTCGCAGCGGCCGGCCGCCGGCAAGCCGCTCTAGAGCCGCGGCGACCCAACCGCAACCAAGCGATTCGTTTCTGCGTAGACTCACGCAGGACCCCGGGACGGAACCACGCTCGACGCCACGACGCCATGACATACGCGTCGGGGCCGCGGAAGGAGTGGGCGATGCGCTGGCAGATGAGACGGATCAGAATCACGGCGGTGCTCATGCTGGGGGCGGCCTTGCCCGCGCGCGGCGAGACGGCGGTGGAAGCGCAGGTACGGGACCGGAGCCGGGCCGTCGCGGCCGCCGAGGCCAGGCTGGACGCCGACGCCGTGATGCCGTTCTGGACGGACGACGCCGTCGTGCACGTCTCCGGCGCGGAGGCTCTCGTCGGGCGCGCCGCGATCCACAGGATGTACATGGACGTCTTCCCGACGCTCAAGTCGTTCCGAGGCGAGGCGACCGAGATCCACGTGTCGGCCGGGGGCGACGTCGCGTGGGAGACGGGGCGCACGTTCTCGACCCGCGCGGAGCCCGCCGACGCGAAGGAGTCGAGCGGCAAGTACCTCCTCGTGTGGCGCAAGGACCGGGACGGCGTCTGGCGCATCGCCGCATGCGCGGCCACCGCGAACCCCAAGCCCTGACTCGGGTCCCGATCTTCCGGCGCGAATGAAGAGCCCCATCCTGGATGCGGTTCGCGCGATCCCGCGCGGGCGCGTCGCCACGTACGGCCAGATCGCGCGGCTCGCCGGTCTCGGCGGACAGGCGCGCCGCGTCGGCTACGCGCTCGCGGCGCTCCCCGCCCGCAGCGGGGTGCCCTGGCATCGCGTCGTGAACGCCGAAGGCCGCATCAGCAAGCGGTCGGGCGACCGGAGCGTCGAGATCCTGCAGCGGCGTCTCCTGGAGCGGGAGGGCGTGGGCTTCGGCGGGACGGAACGGATCGATCTCACACGATTCCGGTGGCGTCCTCGTGCATACTCCCCGGCAAGAAAGGCGAGGCGCTGATCGCTGACCGCTGAACGCTAATCGTCAGCCGCCCGCCGCCAAAAAGCCGCAACGAGGAGAAGAGGAGGACGCATGAAGCGCTGGCTCGCCATGTCCATGGTGTCCGCGGTCTCGATGGTCATCTGCCTCGGCGCGCCCCTGCGCGCGGAGGAGGCGTGCAAGATGGTCCAGCTCAAGAATCCCACACCGACGCTCGCGGAGATCTACGGGATGGCCGAGAAGGCGGCGAAGGCGTGGAAACCGGACGCGGTTCCGGCGCAGATCTCGACGACCAGCCTCGGACCGCTGCAGGCGAACGGCTCGGCGGCGTCCTGGAACATCCAGTTCTACTCGAAGGCGTCGGACTCGCACGTCGCGATGAACGTCTTCCGCGGCACGATGACGTGCTGGGCCGACAAGGGACCCGCCGGGCGGATCCCGGATCTGAAGCCGGACTTCTTCAAGGACGGCGCGGCTCTATACGCGATCGCGAAGAAGGAGGGCGGGGACTACATCGCGAAGGGCTTCAACGTCGATCTCGGCACGTCCGCGGCGCCGAGCACCAACCACGCGATGTGGTACCTCAACTTCAGCAAGCAGAACGAGCGCAACGCCCCTCTCACCATCGTCATCGACGCGAATACCGGCAACGTCGAGAAGGTGTTGAAGGACTAGGGCGCTTGTCATCCTGAGAAGCGAAGCGACGGAGGATCCCTTTCTGTGCCCCGGCGCTGACTCTCTGGCGGCAACGAAAGGGATCCCTCGCTTCGCTCGGGATGACAGAGAAGCGTCTGTTACCCGGCACTGACTTCTGACGGGCAACGAAAGGGGTCCCTCGCTTCGCTCGGGATGACAGACAAGTTTCTGTTACCCGGCACTGACCTCTGACCGGCAACGAAGGGGTCCCTCGCTTCGCTCGGGATGACACGGAAGTCGGAACTTCTCTCCGTCTGCCTCCGTATGACTCGTCGATGATCGCCGCGACGGTTCTCGCCCTCGCCATCACCGCGCCTCCGCCCTCCTCCCCCTGCGCCGCGACCGACCTCATGCCCGCCTTCTGGAAGTACCGGGACGAGGCGAAGGCCCTTCCGCTGGCTGAGCAGGAGAGGCTCTTCGAGGAGCGGGTCGTCAGGCCGAACGCGGCCGTCTACGCCGGCGTGTTCGACAACGTGCCAAAACCCGTGCCGCAGATCGTCGGCAGTTCGCTGGAGAAGCTGCCGGAGTTCGAGGCCGACATGCGAGCCCTCTCGACGCGGCTCGGCGGCGAGCTGCCGGAACAGATCGCCCGCTTCCGCGAGGCGTTCCCGAAGTTCCGCTGCGACACGGCGGTGTACTTCCTCTACTCCGCGGGCGCGTTCGACGGCGCGACGCGCCCCGTCTCCGGCAAGGACGCGCTGATGTTCGGACTCGACGTGATCGCGAAGCTGAAGGAGCCGCTCCCGCCGCTCTTCGCGCACGAGCTCTTCCACGTGTACCACGCCGAGCGCATTCTCGACGCGCCCAAGATCTTCTACTGGCAGATGTGGGAGGAGGGCCTCGCCTCCTACGTGAGCCGCCGGCTGAACCCCGACGTCCCGGAATCGCAGGTCTGCTGCCTGCCGAAGGCGGAGCCGATCGACGCCGCGCGCGCGAAGGTCGTGTCGGGCGCGCTCGAGCGGATCGACAGCTCCAGGGACGACGACTACGCGCGATACTTTCTCGGCCGCGACGAGGCGCTCGACATCCCGTCGCGCTCCGGGTACCTCCTCGGCTACCGGATCGCGGAGGAGGCGGGGAAGACGCGCACGCTCGAGGAGCTCGCCGACCTACGTCCCGCTCAGGTGCGGGAGCTCGTGAAGTCCGGGCTCGAGCGGATGGAGACGGGAACGCATTAGCGATTGCTAATATGTACCGTCAAGAAGTTCCCGATGAAAAACCCACGCGCGGCTCGTCCGCCGCGCCGCAGAAACGGACTTCGCCTGTGGGAAGCTCCGCGGCGATGAAACGGCTCCGCGTCGCCGCGCTGCTTCTCGCCGCAGTCGCGATGGGCGCGTGGGCATCGCCGATGCGTCAAGCGCAACCCGGGCGCTCCGACGGAGACGCCCGGCGGGGACCGCAGGAGGACTCCGACCCTCTGGCCGCCGAGGTCGCCCGCTGGGCCCACTACCTGCGGGACAACCCGTCGAAGGACGAGGACTGGGTCGAGCTCAAGACCTACACTCTCCCGGCCGTCGAGAAGACGGAGGAGGCGCTGAAGGACGGCCACCGGAACCTCGCGCTGCAGCGCCTCGCCGTCGCGCGGGCGAACCTCGCGGCGCAGGTCTACGTGGACGAGACGCCCGAGGCGCAGCGCAAGGACCTCGCGGCGTTCGAGGCGGAGTGGAAGCGGCTCGGGACGGCGCTCGCGGCCGATCTGAAGACGCCGTCGGCCGGCGCGCTGGCGGGCGTGACGCCGGCGGCCGTGCGCGCGGTCGGCGAGGCCTCGGTGCCGCAGGTCCGGACCTACTACGACGCGTCGATCGACTATGGCCGCAACACGATGGCGGACGCCGGGTACTTCTACCTCGGCGACGCGAGGGCGCAGAAGGACTTCGTGGCGTTCTGCCGGTCGCTCTCGCGCCCCCTCCCGAACGGCATCCGCGAGCCGGCGCTTCGCTCGATCGCGGGCGAGATCGACGCCCTGGAGGGCGACCTCCTCGCGCTCTATCGTCCGCCCGCCTCGATCGACAAGCACAAGGACTTCATCGCGGCGAGCTCGACCCTCAAGGAGGCGCGCGAGCTCGACGGCTGGGGCCTGCGCTACGGCGCGCTCCTACGGTACCTGCAGGCGGCGCAGAAGATCGCGGCCCTGAGGCCGCCCTCCTCGCTCGAGGGCGCGGCGCTGACGCAGCGCCTGGCGGCGATCGGCAAGCGCCTCGACGCGTCCGGCCGCGACGATTCGATCGGGCGGATCTTCCTCGAGGCGGCGCAGGGCGACGTCGCGCACCTCGAGGCCGGCAAGAAGCCGGAGGCCGCCGACGCGGCCGCCGACGACGTCCTGCCGCGCTACTTCGCGGCGCTCGAGCCGGCGAAGCCCGCCCCGGCGAAGCCGCCGGCCGCGGTCACCGTCACGCTCGTCCGCTGGCCCTACACCTGAAACCTCTCCGATCCGGCAAGTTTGCTGGCGCGCAGCGTGGTCCAGGGATACGGCGGCAAGGCGCGGTTCGTCTCCGAGAACTACGGCGATTCCGCGCTCGCGAAGAAGTACGGCGTCACGCGCTATCCCGCGATCTTCGTCGACGACGTGCTCGTCGCGACGCCGAACGACTTCGGCTTCTACGGCCACGGCGAGAAGAAGGAGGGCGGACGCTACGCGCCGCTCAAGAGCGCCGAGGCACATGAGCGCTTCCGGGCGGATCTGGCGAAGATGATCGACCTCGAGCTCGCGGGCCGCAAGGACCTCGCCCGGGCGCAGGCCGTGCCCGCGAACCCGAAGGCGATCGCCGCGATGCCCGCCCTCGACGTCACGGACCTCGACGGCAAACCGCTCCGCGCCGCCGAGCTCGCGGGCAGGGTCGTGCTCGTCGAGATGTGGGCGACCTGGTGCCCGCCCTGCCGCGGCACGCTCGGCTGGCTCGGCGAGCTGAAGAAGCGCTACGGCGACCGGCTCGCCGTCGTCGCGGTTTCGGTCGAGTCGGACGACGCGCAGGTCCGCAAGCTCACCGGCGAGCTGAATCTGCCGCTGCGGTGGGTCGCAGGGACGCCGGCCCTCGTGCGCTCCTTCGGTGACCTCAGCGCGGTCCCGACGCTGTTTCTCTTCGACGGCAGCGGCAAAACGGTCGACGTCTTCTACGGCGCGCCGCCGACGCTGCACACGGACGCCGAGACGAAGCTGGCCGGACTGCTGAAGTAGGGCGGCCCTCGAGGCCGCCCGCGCTAGACAGAACTCGACGAGTCGTCCTACGACGCCCTGACGACCCGCCGCGGCTCCAAGGGGACGTTGACCTTGTGGCCGGCCATTTCCTCGAACGCGATGACGTCGTGCGAGCAGAAGACGGCGACCTCGTCGGAGTGGTCGAGCACGAGGTCCCGAAGACGGGCCTGCGTGTTCAGGAGCGCCGAACGGTTCTTCTCCAGGATGCGCTCGAGAGCGCGCAGCCCGGGCGCGCGGCCGGCACGGTGGGGACGGATCTCGTCGGGATGGAAATAGGAGTCTCCGGCGTGCAAGAGCCAGCCGGCGGCCGTCTGGACGGCGACGCCGCTGTGGCCGACCGTGTGTCCCGGCAGCGGCACGAGCAGAATCCCGGGCGGCACTCCGGCGAGCTTCCGCACGCACTCGAAGCCGAACCAGGGCTCGCCCTCGGACATCGGATAGGTCACCCATCTCGGCCGGCTCGCCCACTGCTGGGGCCGGTAGCGAATCCGATCGACGAGGGTCGGCCGGCGCGTGGCGGCCTTCTCCTCGGCGTCGAGCAGGTGGACCGCGGCGGCGGGAAAGTCGTCCAGGCCGCCGGCGTGATCGAAGTCGAGGTGCGTCAGCACGATGTGGCGCACGTCGCGGGCGTCGTAGCCGAGCGCTTCGACCTGCCGGAGCGCCGTCAGCGCGTCGCGGTGCTCGTGCGGCCCGCCGGTGCGGTCGGCGATGCCCATCCCCGTGTCGACGAGGACGAGCGAATTCGGCGCCTCGATGAGCAGGCAGTGGCATAGCTGCGCCGCCGGCGCATAGAGCAGGCTCGGTCCGTCGAGCGATCCGCCCCGCATGCCCCTGGACGCGCAGTTGAGGTGATGAACGCGCATTGTGCCTCCCGTTGTTGTGATCCGGGAGGCATCTTTGCACGAGTCGTGCCCGCGCGCAGGAATCGCGTTTGCGCGGCCGCGGAGCCGCGATCAGGAGAGCTGGAACGCGTGCGCGAGCAGCGCGGCGGCCTGGGCCCGGGTGAGCGACGCGTCGGGACAGAAGTTGCCGCCGCCGCAGCCGGCGGAGATGCCTTCGGCGGCGAGCTCCTCGATCCACGACGCCGCGAACGCGTCGGCGGGAACGTCGGCGAAGACGGTTCCGGTCGCGGGCGGAGGGTTGAAGTCCGAGCCGTGCAGCGCCTTCAGGACCATGACCGCCCCTTCTGCGCGCGAGAGCGCCGCATTGGGGCAGAAATTGCCGCCGCCGCAGCCGGCGGAGATTCCCTCGGCGGCGAGCTCCTCGATCCATGAAGCGGCGAACGCACTCGCGGGCACGTCGCCGAAGACGCTGCCGGTCGCGGGCGGCGGAAGGAACGCCGCGCCGTTCTTCGCGCGCAGGAGGAACACCGACACCTGGGCTCGGCTGTTGATCGCCTCAGGGCAGAAGTTGTCCTGGCCGCAGCCAGCGGTGATGCCGTTCATCGCCGCGGCGTCCACCGCCGACCAGAACGGGTCGCCGTCGGGGACGTCCAGGAACGAGCGCTCGAACACGGCGACGCCGTTGTCGCCCGAGGCGTAGATCCGCCGGCCGTCGGCGGCGACCGACAGGTCGGTGAATCCGAAGCTGAAGGGAAGGCGACCCGGGAGGGGCTGCCAGTGCCCTGCGGCGTCCGTCGAGCGATAGATCGGGGCCGCGATGCCGCCGACGTAGAGCGTACCCGCCGCCGAGGGGTCGAGAGCGATCCGATAGATGAAGAACCCGGAGTCGAAGGGCGGCAAGCCGGTCGACGCGGGAACGAAGGTCAGTCCCCTGTCGATGCTCTTGTAGACGTCTGCGCCGGCGACGGCGTAGACCGTGGACGGATCGTCCGGCCGAAGCGCCATGTCCGGGATGATCGCGGCCGGAGCGCCCGACGGCGGGTCCCACGTCGCGCCGCCGTCCGGAGAGCGCTGGAGCGTGGGCGCTCCGCCGTCAGGCTCGACCGCCGCGTACAGGATCTGGGCGTCGGCCGGATCGACTGCGACCGCGCGGCCGAAACCCGTGAGAACGGGATCCCACGATCCGGCTCCGTTCGTCGACAGGAAGATTCCGTCCGTGTTGCTCGCCAGCAGGACGTTCGAGTCCGAGGCGCCGATCGCGAGGCCGCGGCCATTGCCGTTCGTCAGCCCGGAGCTCGAGTCGTTCCAAGTCGCGCCTCCGTCGACGCTCTTGTAGACGCCGCCGTAGTAGCTCGGATCGGAGTAGCCGGTGTATTCGCCGTAGAGCACCATCGGGTCCGTCGGGTCGAAGACGATCTGGTCGACGACGAACTGGGTCTCGCCGACCTGGGACCACTCCTCACCGCCGTCGCCGGTCGAGAAGAACCGGGCGCTCGAGAATCCGAACGCGGTCTCCGGATCGGACGGGTGCGGCGCCACGACGTAGTCGTAGTAACCGGAGAGCCCGTGGTCGGAGCGCTGCCACGACGCGCCTGCGGTTTCCGTGATCATCAGGCGGCCGCGCGACAGTTGCGTTGCTCCGGCGAGCACGCGGCTCGCGTTGGACGGATCGACGGCGACGGAGAGAACGGTATCCGATGAGATCCCGAGGTCGACTGGCGCCCAGCTCGCTCCGCCGTTCTCGGAGAGGAACAGCCCTCCCGGTCCGATCGGGCTCTGCGAGCCGCCGCCGGCGGCGTAGAGACGAAGCGCGTTGGAGCCGTCGAACGCGACGTCGAGAACTCCCTGAGTCTCGATGCCCACGTTCGCCGGCGAGAACGTCGCGCCCGAGTCGACGCTCTTGTAGACGCCGCCTCCGCCGCCGAACGCCCAGACGGTTCCCGGCGTGCGGGGGTCAGGGGCGTACCTCGAGGAGTCGGCCGGAAGCCCGGCGCCGGAGGGATTCCATTGGACGCCGCCGTCGTGACTGACCCAGAGGGTGCTGCCGTTCGCGAGATACAGAGTCTCGGAATCGAAGGCGTCCACGACGAGGAAGTAGCCGGAGCCGGGTGCCGGCCCCACCAGGCTCCAGGTCGCGGCTCCGTCGTCGCTGCGATAGACCGACGGAGGCGATCCGGAGAGCGCGTAGAGGGTGGACGGCGACGACGGCGCGAGCGCGAAGGGATTGGCGATGTTTCCCGGAAGGCCGCTGTTGGCGGGCTGCCACGACACGCCTCCGTCCGCCGTCTTCACGATGGACGGGCCGCTCGCCGTGTAGCTGATCGTGTAGAGAACGTCGGGGTTCGTCGGGTCGGCGACGAGGATCGCGGCCGGCCAGGTGCCGCCGAACTCCCATGTCGACCCGCCGTCGGTCGATCGATACATCGTCGAGCCCAGGATTCCGGCGCGGACGTAGAGGCGACTCGCGTCCTGTGCGTAGACGAGGATCTGGAAGATCCGGCCGGGCTCCGGCCCCGACGTCGTCCACGTGTAGTGTCCCGCGCGCGCGGGGGACGCGCACAGTACGAGCACGAGCGCACCGAGGCCCGCGACCCAGGTCCGGACCGGCTTTCTGTTCATGATGTCGACTCGCTTTGTTTGAGCCTCGATCATACGACCGAGACCGGGCGAGTCGCGCCGGGGTTCCTGGAAAAGTCTTAAGTCCTTGCGTGTCAGTCGACCGGACCGACCATCTTCTCCGGGCGGACCTCGCGGTCGAACTCCTCCTCGGTCAGGTAGCCGAGCGCGAGCGCCGCCTCCTTGAGCGTCGTGTGCTCCTTGTGCGCCTTCTTCGCAATCTGTGCCGCCTTGTCGTAGCCGAGCCGCGGCGCGAGCGCCGTCACGAGCATGAGCGACTGGGCGACGTGCTCCTGGATGCGCTCGTAGTCCGGCTCGATCCCGCGCGCGCAGTGCTCCTCGAACGAGTCGCACGCGTCGGAGAGCAGGCGCACCGATCGGATGAAGTTCGACACGATGAGCGGCTTGTAGACGTTCAGCTCGAAGTTGCCGGACGCGCCGCCGAACGTGATCGCGACGTCGTTGCCGAAGACCTGCGCGCAGACCATCGTCATCGCCTCGGCCTGCGTCGGGTTGACCTTGCCCGGCATGATCGAGGAGCCCGGCTCGTTCTCCGGGATCCGGATCTCGCCCAGGCCCGAGCGCGGCCCGGACGAGAGCCAGCGCACGTCGTTCGCGATCTTCATGCAGGCGGCGGCGAGTGTCCGGATCGCCCCGTGCGCGTTGACGAGCGCATCGTGCGCGGCGAGCGCCTCGAACTTGTTCGGCGCGGTCACGAACGGCAGTCCCGTCAGCCTCGCGATCTCCGCCGCGACCTTCGGGCCGAAGTCCGCCGGCGCGTTGAGCCCCGTGCCGACCGCCGTGCCCCCGAGCGCGAGCTCGTAGAGGTGGGGGAGCGACTCCGTCACGTGCCGCGTGCACCAGTCGAGCTGCGCCACCCAGCCGGAGATCTCCTGGCCGAGCGTCATCGGGACCGCGTCCTGCAGGTGCGTGCGACCGATCTTGACGACGCCCGCGAATTCCTTCGCCTTCGCGTCCAGCGTGTCGCGGAGGCGCTTCACCGCGGGGATCAGCCGCTGCGTGAGCATCTCGACGGCGGCGATGTTCATCGCCGTCGGGAACGTATCGTTGGACGACTGGCTCTTGTTGACGTCGTCGTTCGGATGGACCGGTTTCTTCGAGCCCATCTCGCCGCCCAGGATCTGGATCGCGCGGTTCGAGATGACCTCGTTGACGTTCATGTTGGTCTGGGTGCCGCTGCCCGTCTGCCACACGACCAGCGGGAAGTGCTCGTCGAGGATGCCGGCGATGACCTCGTCGGCGGCCCGGATGATCGCCTGCGCCTTCTCCTCGGGGAGCGCACCGCGGTCGCGGTTCACGATCGCGGCCGCCTTCTTGAGCACGCCGAATGCGCGGATCACCTCGCGCGGAAAGCGCTCGCCCCCGATCTTGAAGTGCTCGATCGACCGCTCGGTCTGGGCGCCCCAGTAGCGGTCAGCGGGCACCTCGATCGGGCCCATCGTGTCGGACTCGGTCCGCGTCTTCTTGTCGGTCATCGTTCGACGCGCTCTATCCCGCGCCGCCCTCGTCGAGTCCCGTCGGCCGGCGTCCGGCGGTCGCGGTCGCCTTGAGGTAGTCCGAGTTCATCCTCGCGATGAACTCCATCCGGATTCCCTTCGGACAGACGGCCTCGCACTCGCCGTGGTTTGTGCACGTGCCGAAGCCCTCGGCGTCCATCTGCGCGACCATCCGGAGCACCCGGTCGGGGCGCTCGGCCTGACCCTGCGGAAGCTCGCCGAGGTGCGCGATCTTCGCGGACGTGAAGAGCATCGCCGCGGCGTTCGGGCACGCGGCCACGCAGGCGCCGCACCCGATGCAGGCCGCGGCGTCCATCGCGAGGTCCGAGCTCGTCTTCGGAACCGGGATCGCGTTGCCGTCCGGCGCCGAGCCGATCGGGGCCGTGATGAAGCCGCCTGCCGCGATGATCCGGTCGAACGCGGCGCGGTCGCAGACGAGGTCCTTGATGATCGGGAACGCGTCGGCGCGCCAGGGCTCGATCGTGAGCGCGTCGCCGTCCTTGAAGCTGCGCATGTGGAGCTGGCACACCGTCGTGCGGGCGCGCGGCCCGTGGGCGCGTCCGTTGATGACGAAGCCGCACGTGCCGCAGATCCCCTCGCGGCAGTCGCTGTCGAACGCGATCGGCTCCTCGTTCTTCTCGAGCAGACGCTCGTTGACGACGTCGAGCATCTCGAGAAACGACATGTCCTCGCTGATGTCCGGCGCCTCGTACGTGACGAAGCGGCCCTCGGACTTCGCATCCTTCTGGCGCCACACGCGCAGAGTGATCTTCACTTGTGACACTTCCTCATTTGTAGCTTCGTTCCGCCAGATGGACGAACTCGTACGTCAGCGGCTCGACGTGAAGCTCCGGCTTGACGCCGTCGCCCTTGTACTCCCAGGCCGCGACGTTGCAGAACTTCTCGTCGTTGCGCTTCGCCTCTCCCTCCGCCGTCTGATGCTCCAGCCGGAAGTGACAGCCGCACGACTCGTCGCGCTCGAGCGCGTCGAGGCACATCAGCTCGCCGAGCTCGAGAAAGTCGGCGACGCGGCCCGCGAGCTCGAGCTGCTGGTTGAGCTCCGTCCCCGTCCCCGTTACGTGCAGGTTCTTCCAGAACTCCTCGCGGAGGGCCGGGATCATGCCCAGCGCCTCCTGCAGCCCCTTCGCGTCGCGCGCCATCCCGCAGTGCTCCCACATGATCCTGCCCAGCTCGCGGTGGAACGACGTCGCGCTGCGCTTGCCGCCGATGCCGAGCAGGCGCTTCGTGCGCGCGTTGACCGCTTCGACCGCCGCCCTCACCTCGGCGCGATCCTCCGGGACCGCCTCCGGCTTGTGCCGCGCGAGGTAGTCGCCGATCGTATACGGGATGATGAAGTAGCCGTCCGCGAGGCCTTGCATGAGCGCTGACGCGCCCAGCCGGTTCGCCCCGTGGTCCGAGAAGTTCGCCTCGCCGAGGACGAACAGGCCCGGAATCGTGCTCATGAGGTTGTAGTCCACCCAGAGCCCGCCCATCGTGTAATGGCTGGCCGGGTAGATCCGCATCGGCGTCTGGTATGGGTTCTCGTCCGTGATGCGCTCGTACATCTCGAAGAGGTTCCCGTACTTCTCCTCGATCTTGCGCCGGCCGAGCCGCTGGATCGCGTCCTGGAAGTCCAGGTAGACGCCGTAGCCGGTCGGGCCGACGCCGCGGCCCTCGTCGCACATGCGCTTCGCCGCCCGCGAAGCCACGTCTCGCGGTACCAGGTTTCCGAAGGCCGGGTACATCCGCTCGAGGTAGTAGTCGCGCTCGGGATCGGGGATCTGGTGCGGCGGGCGATTGTCGCCCTTCGCCTTCGGGACCCAGATGCGGCCGTCGTTGCGCAGCGACTCGGACATGAGCGTCAGCTTCGACTGGTACTCGCCCGTGACCGGGATGCATGTCGGATGGATCTGCGTGTAGCACGGGTTCGCGAACGCGGCGCCCTTCTTGTAAGCGCGCCAGATCGCCGTCGTGTTGCATCCCTTCGCGTAGGTCGCGAGGTAGAACACGTTGCCGTAGCCGCCGCTCGCGAGGCACACGGCGTCGCCGATGTGCGTCTCGACCTCGCCCGTGACCATGTCGCGCACCACGACGCCGCGAGCGCGCCCGTCGATCACGATCAGCTCCTGCATCTCGTGGCGCGGGTACATCTCGACCGAGCCGAGCCCGATCTGCCGCTCGAGCGACTGGTACGCGCCGAGGAGAAGCTGCTGGCCGGTCTGGCCGCGCGCGTAGAACGTCCGGGACACCTGCGCGCCGCCGAACGAGCGGTTGTCGAGGAGACCGCCGTACTCGCGCGCGAAGGGTACGCCCTGCGCGACGCACTGGTCGATGATCTCGACCGAGATCTCTGCGAGGCGATGGACGTTCGACTCGCGCGAGCGGAAGTCGCCGCCCTTCACCGTGTCGTAGAAGAGGCGCTGGATGCTGTCGCCGTCGTTGCGGTAGTTCTTCGCCGCGTTGATGCCGCCCTGCGCGGCGATCGAGTGTGCGCGCCGCGGAGAGTCCTGGTAGCAAAACGACTTCACGTGGTAGCCGAGCTCGGCCATGGACGAGGCGCCGCCGGCGCCGGCGAGGCCCGAGCCGACCATGATGACGGTGTACTTGCGCTTGTTCGCCGGGTTCACCAGCTTCATGTCGAAGCGGTGCTTCTCCCACTTCTTCTCGATGGGGCCGGACGGGGCGTTCGATTCGAGCTTCATCGCGGTCCCCTCACTTCAGCACCCCGGCGAGAACGGCGATCGGGAACGAGACGTTTCCGACCAGCACGACGAGCGCCACGGCCCACGACGCGGCGAACGCCCACCGGCGATATCGCGGATGCGCGAGCCCCAGCGTCTGACACATGCTCCAGACGCCGTGCCGCAGGTGGAGCGCGAGCAGCACCATCGAGACGATGTAGAAGAGAGAAACCGGCACGCTTTGGAAGCCCGCGACGAAGTTGTGGTACACGTCGCCCGGCACGAAGCTCGGGTGCACCGTCCCGAAGGTGAAGTGCAGCAGGTGGTAGATCACGAACGCGAGCACGATCACCCCGCTCCAGCGCATCGTCCGGGACGCGTAGGTCGACTCGGTCCACGTCCGCTCGCGGTAGCCGACCGCCCGCGCCGCGCGGTTCGACAGCGTCAAAGACGTCGCCGCCCAGATGTGCAGGATGACCGCGACGAGCAGGATCAGCCGGGCGAGCCAGAGCCCCCCGCCGTGGAGGAAGTGCCGCAGGAATTCGCCGTAGGCGTTCATCGCCTCGCGGCCGTTGGGGAGGTAGATCTGGAGGTTGCCGGCGAGGTGGCCGAGCACGAAGCCGACGAGGATGATCCCGGTCACGGCCATCACGATCTTCCGGCCGATCGAGGAACCGAGGAATCCTCGCGCTTCGGGCATCCGTTCTCCTGTTGAAGGCGGCGCGCCGGGTGCCGCCGTTCGAGCCGCGGGTGCTGTCAATCTCGCCCCTCTCGGGGCGCTGCTGATCTCGCCCCTTTGGATTATATGCAGCGCGCGCGAATGGATTCGGCAGCCTCCGCCGAGGTGGTTCCACGGGGGAATCTCCGACGGGAATCTCCGGGCCGCTCGGGCGGTTGCCGTTTCATATGGCAGTGAAGCTCGCGTCGCATGGCGCACGCGTCTCGATGGTCCTGTGTCTGCTCGGGGCGCCCTCGCTCGCCCCGGCCCAGTCCGCTTCCGCGCCCGCGCCCATGCCGGACACGCGGGCCTTCCTCGAGGAGGTCCGGCGCAACCTGGCGAGCGACGAGAGCCTCCTCGAGAACTACACGTTCTCGGAGCAGTACACCGAGCGGCGCCTCGACGGCTCGGGCGGGGTGAAGAGCGTCAAGCAGGAGCTCTTCGAGGTCTACCCGTCGGTCGAGCCCGGGAAGGTCTACCGGCGCCTGGTCGTCCGCGACGGGAAGAAGCTCACGGAGCAGGAGCTCGCGGAACAGGACAAGAAGCACGAGGCGAAGTCGGAGCGGCGCCTCAGCCGTCACGCCGGCGAGGACGAGGAGGAGCGGCGCGCGCGCCTCGAGGGAGACACCGAGAAGGAGCGCGAGGTCGTCGATGAGGTCTTCAAGATGGACGACATCCGCGTCGCGGGCCGCGAGGTCATCGACGGGCGCCCGGCGATCGTCGTCACCTTCACGCCGAAGCCGGGCTACAAGCCGGTGACGAAGGGCGCCAAGGTCATCCAGAAGCTGGATGGCCGCGCGTGGATCGACGAGCAGGACAAGCAGCTCGTGCGGCTCGAGGGGCGGCTGATCGAGAACGTCGGCGTCGGGCCGATCAAGCTCGCGCGGCTGCAGAAGGGCGCGACAGCGTACTTCCAGCGGCGCAAGGTCAACGACGAGATCTGGCTCCCGGCGGAGGCGCGCTTCGCCGGGGCGGCGAAGGTGTTTCTGGTTTTTGGCGAGAGATTGGAGCTCCAGAGCCGCTACTCCGACTACAAGAAGTTCTCCGTCGGGACGGAAGAGTCCGTGACCGAGACGCCAGGGAACTAGCGCCCAGGTCCACCACCGGATGCCGTGCACGTATCGACCGGATGCCGTGCTGGCGTAAACCGGATGCCGTGCTCGGGGTCAGTCCTTTGTTTTTCGGAGCGACGACGCGAAAGTGATCGAGCTCGACTCGTTCTGAGCTCCGAAAAATTGAGGGCTGACCCCATCGAAGCGCGCAGGCCAGACTTGCGGAGTACCGCGTTTCATAACCGACTTAGTCGCCGCGGGACTCGCGGGCTCGTTCTCCGAGCCTCGTGACTGGGGCCAGATCGGCCCTTTCACCCCATCCCTCTCCCCCCGCTCGCGCCGGTGGAGAGGGGAGGGAGAAACTACCTCGCCTTCGCCGCGCTCTCCGGCGTCACCACGGTCCTGAAGTGCTCCTGCGCCGCGAACCAGTAAATCGGGATCACGGCGACCTCCCGCCTTTTCCCCGACTCTTCCGCGTACGCGCGCGGCGTCCGCAGCCCGGCGTCCCACTCGAACGTCACGTGGCGGCCGGCAAGTTCCGGCGTCCAGGTCTTGCGCCGGCGCAGCTCCTCGGAGGAGATCGCGGCCGCGGCGTCGCCGGACTCGGACGCGACGTAGTACACGCGCTGCTTCGGCTCGTAGCGCGGATCCGTGCTCTTGCCGCCCGACAGTCCCTCCATGGGCGACTTCCCGTACAGCTTCATCTGCAGCGACACCGACGACATCTCTCCGGTGTCGAGGCAGAGCAGCTCGGGATCGCTCTCCTTCCAGTCGCCCGCCTTCGCGATCGGCGCCGGGATTGCGGAGAGGGTGCGCCCCTCGAGCGGGCCGTGGAGCGCGCGGCCCGTCGCCGGCGTCCAGTACGTTCCGGTCTCCTTGTCGCGCATCACCAGCATGTCGCGCCAGAGCGCGCCCGAGTTCTCGAAGGTGAGCGTGCGGCCGTCCACGCGGCGGTCGTAGATCGCGACGAGGTCGGTCAGCGCGCAGCGCGCCACGACGTACGGCGCGCCGTCCGCGTCGTCGTTGAGGACCTCGGGGCCGTCGAGCAGGCCGACGGGGTAGATGCGCGGCGGCGTCAGGTCCGACCGTCCGACGGCCTCCTCGCCGGAGAACGGAGGATCTGTGTGTTTCCGGAGCGGGACCGTCTTCGGGTCGACGAGCGGACGGAACTTCGACGAGGAGACCATCTGCACGATCGGGTCCGCGTCGACGACCGCGACCTGCGGCTTCGTGTGATACCCGCTCGTCGCACAGCCGGGGCCGCCGAGAGCGAGCGCGAGAAGAGCGAGAGCTGCGAGCCGAGCCGCGGAGAAGGACCGGCGGATCACGCCGGGACCGGCACCGGCAGCGCTCCCGCGCCGCGGCGCGCGACGCGCCGGTAGTCCGAGTCCCGCTCGTAGGGCTCGCGCCCGGACTCGCGGATGATCCGCTCGAAATCGGAGCGCGTCATGCCCGACGCGGTCGTGGCGCCGGCGGCGTGCGTGATCGTCTCGTCGACGACGGTGCCGACGAGGTCGTCGGCGCCGAAGGAGAGCGCGATCTGCGCGAGCTTGGTGCCGATCTGAATCCAGTACGCCTTGACGTGCGGGACGTTGTCGAGGAGCAGGCGCGACACCGCGATGACGCGGAGGTCCAGCTGGCCCGTCGGGGTGGGCAGGTGCGCGAGCGGCGTGTTCTCCGGGTGGAAGGCGAGCGGGATCAGGCCCGGAATGCCGCCCGTCTCGTCCTGGAGCTCGCGCAGCCGGATCAGATGATCGACGCGCTCCTCGACGGTCTCGACGTGGCCGTAGAGCATCGTCGCGTTCGTCTTGACGCCCTGCCGGTGGCACTCGCGCGCCACCTCGAGCCAGCGCTCGCCCGAGATCTTGTTCGTGCAGATGATGTCGCGCACGCGCTTCGCGAAGATCTCCGCGCCGCCGCCGGGGCACGAGTCCATCCCCGCGTCCCGGAGCTCGCGGATCGCCTGCGGCAGCTCGCGGTTTCCGATGCGCGCGATCCAGTCGACCTCGACCATCGTCCACGCCTTGAGGTGGACGCCCGGGAAGCGCTTCTTCAGCGCGCTCATGAGGCCCGTGTAGTACTCGAACGGCCACGTCGGGTGCAGCCCGCCCACGATGTGAAACTCGGTGACGGCCTCGCTGTAGCCCTTGCCGGCCTCCTCGACGCACTCGTCGATCGCCATCTCGTAGCCGCCCGGCTCGTTGACCTTCTTGGCCCAGGCGCAGAGCGCGCAGTCGACCCAGCAGAGGTTCGTCGGGTTCAGGTAGCGGTTGACGTTGTAGAACGCGAGGTCGCCGTGGAGGCGTTCGCGGACGTGGTTCGCGAGCCGCCCGAGCCCGAGGAAGTCGCGCGTCTCGAAGAGCCGGACGCCCTCTTCGAACGAGAGGCGTTCGGCGGCGAAGACCTTCTCGGCGATCGGGGCGAGCTCCGAGCCGCGGAACGAAGAGAGGGACTCGCTCACGGGACCCGGCGGAACCGTCCGGTCACGGAATGGCCGGTTTGGTCACCGGCTGGAAGGGATCCTGCGACTCCGGGGCCACGTCATCGATGAACGGGGAGATGTAGCGGTAGCAGTCCCAGCAGTACTTCTCCTCGGGGCGGAACTGGAAATCGACGACCCGCCCGACGGCGGGGAAGTCCACGACCTCGCGCCCGCACCTGTGGCAGATGTCCTTCTGTCCCTTGATGAGGCGCCAGACCGGACCCATGGGCGGATCGTATCAGGCGGCAGTCCGGCTGACATATTAGTGATCGCTAATATGTCGAACGCCGTGCTTCAGTGGCTCGCCGGCCCATCCAGCCACTTCTCCGCCGCCTCGCGGCTCCGGAAGACGCCGCTCCGCGCGAAGTGCCGCTCCGTGAAGGTCTCGAAGACTCGCGCCATGCCGAAGATCGCCTCGCTCGCCGCGACGACCGCGATCGCCCCGAAGCGGACCGTGCGCGCGGCCTCGCCGGCGCGCTCGGCGGCGGTCCGCATCTGGCCGACGTTGGGGATCGACGTCATCCCCGACAGGTCGAGCAGCACGTCGGCGCCAGCCGGGCATTCGGGATCGATCTCCAGCTCGCCGAAGTGCGCGATCACCTCGTGCAGCGTGGTATTTCCCGAGCACGAGGTGAAGATGCGGTGAAGCTCCGGGTCGATGCGGTAGGCGATCGGCACGGGCGGATGATAGTTCGGCGAAAGCCGGCGGCGCCGGACGACGCTACCGGCTCTCCGCGGCGACCGGTCGCATTCCGCCGCGTGACGCGAAGACGACCAGGGCCACGGACGCCACGGCCGCGAGCGCCGCTCCGGCGAAGAACGCGGCCGCCGGGCTGAACGCCTTCCAGAGGACGCCGAAGAGGATCGAGGCGGGAAGCGCGGCGAGTCCGACGCTCGCGTGGAACGCTCCGAAGGCGCGGCCGCGCATCCGCGGCGGTGCGAGGTCGGCGACGAGAGCACGCTCGGCTCCTTCGGTGA
>DATBBK010000176.1:0-1733 GCA_036271035.1 Thermoanaerobaculia bacterium
CGCGCCGCGGCCGACCATCCGCATTCCCGGTTCCTCGCCGGCGGGACGAACCTCCTCGACCTCATGAAGGAGGACGTCGAGCGTCCCACCGAGCTGATCGACGTCACGCGGCTCGACCTCGCCGCGATCCGCGAGAGCGGCGGCGGCGGCGTCTCGATCGGCGCGCTCGCGAAGAACGCCGACACCGCCAACCATCCGCTGATCCGCACGCGGTATCCGCTTCTGACGAAGGCGATCGTCGCGGGCGCGTCCGCGCAGCTCCGCAACATGGCCACGAACGGCGGCAATCTCATGCAGCGGACGCGCTGCCAGTATTTCTACGATCTCTCGATGCCCTGCAACAAGCGCGAGCCCGGAACGGGCTGCGGCGCGCGCGGGGGGCTCAACCGCATGCACGCGATACTCGGCTGGAGCGAGAAGTGCGTCGCCGTCTATCCGGGCGACATGGCCAACGCGCTCTACGCGTTGGAGGCCGTTGT
Source organism: Thermoanaerobaculia bacterium (assembly GCA_036271035.1). GTDB lineage: Bacteria > Acidobacteriota > Thermoanaerobaculia > UBA5066 > Gp7-AA6 > DAHUXD01. The sequence goes on from DATBBK010000176.1 coordinate 480, forward strand.
CCGCATCCGCGGCGCGAACGGCCGCGAGCGGACGATCCCGGTCGGCGAGTTCCATCGGCTCCCCGGCGACACGCCGGAGAGGGACAACAACCTCGAGCACGGCGAGCTGATCACGGCGATCGAGCTGCCGCGCTCGCCCTTCGCGAAGCACTGCTACTACCTGAAGGTCCGCGACCGCGCCTCGTACGCCTTCGCGCTCGTCGCCGTCGCCGCGGCCCTCGACCTCGACGGCGGACGGATCCGGCATGCGCGCGTCGTCCTGGGCGGCGTCGCCCACAAGCCGTGGCGCAGCGCCGAGGCCGAGGCGGCGCTCGCGGGGAAGGCGCCGTCGGAGGACGCCTTCCGCCGCGCGGCCGACGCCGCCCTCGCCGGAGCGAAGCCGCTCGCGCAGAACGCCTTCAAGGTCGAGCTCGGCAAGCGCGCGATCGTCCGCGCGCTCATGCGCGCCGGCCAGGCCTGAGGAAGACGACGATGGCCCGCTACATCGGCAAGGAGCTGACCCGCGTCGAGGGCGTCGCCAAGGTGACGGGGAAGGCGAAGTACGCGGCGGAGTACGCGGTCCCGAACCTCGCGTACGGATTCATCGTGCTCGGCACCGTCGCGAAGGGCCGGATCACCGCGATCGACACCCGCGACGCGGACGGAGCGCCGGGCGTCCTGCGGGTGCTGACCCATTCGAACGCGCCGAGGCTCGCGCCGGCGGAGAACGACCAGTCCTTCCGCCCGCTCCAGTCCGACCGGATCTACTTCAACGCGCAGCCGGTCGCGCTCGTCGTCGCCGAGACCTTCGAGCAGGCGCGCTACGCCTCGCGCCTGGTGAAGGTGACCTACGACGCGGAGAAGTCTTCGACGGACACCGAGGCGCTGCGCGGCCGGGCCCGCGTCCCTTCGAAGGGGCAGCCGCCGAAGCGGCGCGGCGATCCGGACGCGGCGCTGCGGACCGCCGCCGTCAAGGTCGACGCCGAGTACCGCGTTCCGATCGAGCACCACAACCCGATGGAGCCCCACGGCGCCGTGGCGTTCTGGGAGGGCGGCAAGCTCACCGTCTTCGACAAGAGCCAGGAGGTCTACAACGACCGGAAACACCTGGCGACGAGCTTCGCCGTGCCCGAGGACGACGTCACGGTCATCTCGCCGTTCGTCGGCGGCGCGTTCGGGTCGTCGCTGCGGCCGAACTACTACCCGTCGCTGACCGCGATGGCCGCGCGCGAGCTCAAGCGGCCCGTTAAGGTCGTCTACACGCGCACGCAGATC
>DATBBK010000177.1:0-3052 GCA_036271035.1 Thermoanaerobaculia bacterium
AGGCCGGGGATCGCCTTCAGGACGGCGGCCACCACGGCGACGACGAGGACGGCGGCGGGATAGCCCGCCCACCGCGGCTTTTCGAGGCGCATCGAACCCGATTTTAAGGTTCTCCTGATGCCGCGGGGCCCCTGACGCCCGCCGAACGCCCGCCTGGCGGTATAGTTTTCGCAAAACAAAAGGAGCCGCCCGGGGAATGAGCGAGGTCGAAGCTCGCCCCGGCGGAACGAGATGTCGGCGACGAGACACTTTCCGTGGAGCTGATCGAGACTCGCATCGAGCCGGCGGGTGACGATCGCGCCCGGCTGATCGGCGATGTCCGCTACGCGGACTCGCGCGCCGAGACGTACTGGTTCGAGGTTCCCGCCGCGCTCGAGCCCGATCTCAGCCGCTCCGGCAATCCGTGGCTCACCGCGCTGCTGCCGCTCGCGGCCAAGCTCGGCGAGCCGCTGCGTATTCCGCTGCCCGTGGACCGCCTGCTCGTTCGCAACGTCGCCGAGCTCGCGCGGATCTGGCGCGGCTGGTACCCGTCGCTCTCCGAGCCGCAGCTCGACCTCCGCGTCTGCGATTCCGTCGTGGCGCGGCCGCCGGGCATGCCGGCGCGCACCGCCTCCTTCTTCTCGGGCGGCGTCGACTCGTTCTTCACGGTCCTGCGCAACGACGAGCCGGTGACCGGCCGCCTCCCGATCGACGAGCTGATCCCGGTCCAGGGCTTCGACTTCCCGCTCGACCGCGGCGAGGCCTTCGAGACACACCTCCGGCGCCTCCGCCGCGCGGCCGACGAGCTCGGCAAGGCCGTCGTGCCGGTCAGGACGAACCTCCGCGAAACGCGGCTGCGCGAGTGTTCGTGGGCGGAGCTCTGGCACGGGGCCGCTCTCGCGTCGGTCGGCCTCGCGCTGGAGCGCCGCTACCGCCACGTCCTCATCGCGTCGAGCTCGGTCTACGAGGAGGTCGAGCCGCTGGGCTCGCATCCTCTGACGGACCATCTGCTGTCCACGAGCGCGACCCAATTCGTGCACGACGGCGCCGGGGCGACGCGGATCGAGAAGACGACCCGCGTCGCCGAATCCGACGTCGCACTACGCGCGCTCCACGTCTGCTATCGCGAGAAGGACTCCGAGAACTGCGGCCGCTGCCGCAAGTGCTCGCTGACGATCGCGACGCTCGCGACCCTCGGAGTCCTCGACCGCGCTGCGACCTTCCCGAAGAAAGTGGACCTCGAGCGCGTGAGCCGGATCTACCTCCCATCGCCGATGCAGCGGCGCTCCGTGCGCCGCCTCGTCCGCCTCGCCGCGACCCGCCGGCGCGACGACCTGGCCTCGGCGCTCGACAAGGCCGTGCGGACGTCCGCGATGCGCGTGAGGCTGCTCAAGACCGTCCGCGTGGCGATGCCGTTCTCCGCGCTCTCGCCCGTCGCGCGCCGGCTCCGCCGGGCCATCCTGAGCGGCGCGATCCAGTAGCCCGCCGCGTCCCCGCCCTTCTCCGGCGCTCCCTTATCCTTCCGGCGTGAATCCGCTGCTCCTCCTCGCGCTGGTCGGCGTGCAGCTCGCCAACGACATACCGCCCGGCTCCGGCCCCGGTCCCGGACCCGGAGCCATGAAGGAGGAGGTCGTCGTGACCGCCGAGCGCGGCCCGGAGACGCGCGCCGACGTTCCCGCCGCCGTGTCCGTCCTGCCGCGCGATCAGATCGCGCGGCTGCCGGCCGAGACGCTCGCCGAGCTGCTCCGCTTCCTGCCCGGCTTCCAGATGTTCTTCGCGAGCGAGAGCGCGGGAATCGCGCCGATGGTCACCGCGCGGGGCTTCTTCGGCGGCGGCGAGGCCGAGTACGTCCAGCTGCGCGTCGACGGCGTCCCGGTCGGGGATCCCGAGTCCGGCCTCGCCGACTGGCGCCGCATCCGCGCCGCCGACGTCGAGCGCATCGAGGCGCTGCGCGGACCGGCGTCCTCGCTCTACGGGGACGCGGCGCTCGGCGGCGTCGTTGAGGTCTTCACGTCCCCCCCGGCGGGCGCCTCGCCGGGCGCCTCGGGATCCGTGTCGGGCGGCAGCTTCGGCGGCTTCTCGGCGGACGCGCTGGGCCGGTTCGACGTCGCCGGCGCCGCCGCGTCCGCGGGCGGCTCGTACGCGCGCACGGACGGAGAGAGGTCGCACGCCGCCGGAGAGCGCGGCGGCGTCGAGGCGTCGGCGAGCGGCGCCGCGGGCAGCGGCGTCTGGCGGATCGCGTTCGCGGGCACCGCGCTCGACCGCGACGACCCGGGCGCGCTCGACGCCGCAACCGCGCGCTCCGACCCGGCCGCCTCCGATCCCGCGTACCGCTTCGACGGCGAGACGACGCACCGCGGCCGCCTCGCCGCCGAGTGGAGCCGGCAGGACGGACCGCTTCCACTCCGCGTCGTCGTGTCGGGAGCTCTCCGCGGCTCCGACATCCTGCGCACTCTGCCGCTCGCGCCCGGCCTCTACGACCGCGCGCTGCGCGAGCTCGACACGTCGACGGCGTCGATCGCCGCCGACGGGGACCGCTCGTTCCACCTGTTCGGCCGCGACGCGCGCCTGCGATTCGGCGTCGAGGCCGGCCGCGACGGGCTCGACGGGAGATATCGGTCGATGGACGACGACGGTCACTCGGGCGAGATCGTCGCGACGTCGAACGGCCGCCGCCTGCGCGCCTCCGCCTTCCTGCTCCAGGACTGGCGCCCGTGGACGCGCGTGCGGATCACCGCGGGGCTGCATTGGGACCGGATCGCCGACGACTTCACCGGCACGACGTCCGGCGACGCGACGCACGAGGCGTGGTCGCCACGTGTCGGCGTGAGCGTCCGGCTCGGCGCGACCGGCGCGACGTCGGTCTTCGCGCAGTACTCCCGCGCGTTCCAGGCGCCGACGCTCGACCAGCTCTTCGATGCGCGCCCGTTCCCCGACTTCGCGGGCGGCACGTTCACCGTCTCCAACCCGGCCCTGGAGCCCCAGCGCGCGGAGACCGTCGAGGCCGGCGGCTCGGGGGCGTGGGGCGCGCTCGGCTGGGAGGCGGCGGTCTACCGCATCGCCGTCGACGACG
>DATBBK010000178.1:0-11185 GCA_036271035.1 Thermoanaerobaculia bacterium
TCCCGCGAGCGGCGCCAGTTCGGCCGCGCCCTGTCGGAGTTTCAGGCCATCCAGTTCTACCTCGCCGACATGGCCACGGAGATCGACGCCGCGCGTCTCCTCACGGAGCGGGCGGCCCAGCGCAAGGACGCGGGGGAGACCGTCACGCGGTTCTCCGCGCAGGCGAAGCTCTACGCCTCCGAGGTCGCCGTGCGCGCGACCGAGCACGCGATGCAGATCTTCGGAGGCTACGGCTTCATCAAGGACTTCCCCGTCGAGAAGTACTACCGCGACGTCCGACTCTGTACGGTCGGCGAGGGCACGAGCGAGATCCAGAAGCTCGTCATCGCCAAGCAGCTCCTGGCGGAATCGAAATGAGCGCGCCTCGCCGGGCGACACGAGCGCGCCTCGCCAGGGCGAGGTGAGCGCCACCCACGGCACTCCGTGAGCGCGCCGTCCGGCGCCGCCGCGGCGGATCTGGCCGAAGACGTCCTCGCGGGAAAGGGGCGCGCAATCGGGCGCGCGATCACCGAGATCGAGCTCGGTTCCGCGGCCGTTCCCGAGCTCCTCGCCCGGCTGTTCCCCTCGACGGGGCGCGCGCGGATCATCGGCATCACGGGCCCGCCGGGGGCCGGCAAGTCGACGCTCGTCCAGCGCATCGCGCAGGCGTTCCGGCGGGAAGGCCGCACCGTCGGAATCGTCGCGGTCGACCCGTCGTCGCCTTTCACCGGCGGCGCGATCCTCGGCGACCGCATCCGGATGTCGGAGATCTACACGGACCCGGGCGTCTTCATCCGTTCGATGGCGACGCGCGGCGCGATGGGCGGTCTCGCCCGCGCGACGCCGGACGCCGTCGACGTCCTCGACGCGGCGGGCTTCGAGGTCGTGCTCATCGAGACCGTCGGCGTCGGTCAGGACGAGGTGGACGTCGTTCGGGCGGCGGACACGGTCGCGGTCGTGCTCGTCCCCGGTCTCGGCGACGACATCCAGGCGATCAAGGCCGGGATCCTCGAGATCGCCGACGTCTTCGTCGTCAACAAGGCCGAGAGGGACGGCGCGGACCGCGCGGTCGCCGAGCTCTCGATGATGCTCGACCTGTCGGGCCATCCGGAGTGGCGGGCGCCCATCGTGAAGACCTCGGCGACGACGGGGGCGGGAGTGCCCGAGGCGGTCCAGGCTCTCGAGGCGCACGGCGCGCATCTGCGGGGCACGGCGGAGGGGGCGCGGCGCCGCGCGCAGCGGGCGCGCGCGCGGCTGCTCGCGCTCCTCGACGTGCGCTTCCGGCGCGCGGTGGAGACGACCGCGCCGGAGGCCGACGGCCTCGAGGAGGCGACGCGCGCGGTCGCGAGCCGGCGCGAAGACCCCTATTCCGCGGCCGCGCGGCTGTTCGAGAGGCTGGTCCGGACCGGACGCGCATGAAGGCCCTCAAGATCGACCACCTCGGCGTCGCCGTCGCTTCGATCGACGCGGCGCTCGAGATCTACCGGGCGCTCGGGATCGAGGAGGCCGGCTCGTCGCGCGAGACGGTCCCCGGCCAGAAGGTCCGCGTCGCGTTCCTGCCGGTCGGAGAGAGCCGCATCGAGCTGCTCGAGCCCGTCTCGGAGGACTCGCCGGTCGCGAAATTCCTGGCGAAGCGGGGGCCCGGCATCCACCACGTGTGCTTCGCCGTCGAGGATCTCGAGGCGGCGCTCGCGGAGCTGTCGGCGAAGGGGTTTCGGCTCATCCACGCGTCGCCGGTCCCGGGCGCGGGCGGCAAGCGGGTCGCGTTTCTGCATCCCGAGGCCGGGGACGGGGTGCTGATCGAGCTGGCCGAGAAGGCAGGTCATAGGTCGTAGGTCGTAGGGAAGGATTCACTTGAGACCTACGACCTAACACCTAAGACCTCGGGGCGGGCCGCGTCACAATGTGTCGCCGCTGATTGAGGGATAATCGAGTGGACCGCCCCGCATGAAGACCGGCGATTACATCCTCCTCCACCTCGTCAACCCGCGCGAGAAGTTCTGGGGCATGCTGAAGGATCGCGACGCGTCCGGAATCACCGTGCGCGGCCTCTCGCTGGAGGGGTTCGAGGGATGGCTTCACGAGATCGCCCGGCGCGAGACCGTCACGGTCCTGCCCGCCACGGTGTTCTTCCCGCTCCATCGCGTCGAGCGCGTCTTCATCGACGAGACTGCGGGAGACTTCGTCTCGTTCGCGGACCGCTTCAAGCGGATCGTGGGTGAGGACGCGAGGTACTACCTCACGCCGCTGCCGGACGAGATCTCGTAGTCCGCGCTGCCTAGAGCGCGACGTTCCTGACGAAGAAGTCCGCCGCGCTGATCTGGCCGTTCACCAGCTGACGCGCCTGCTCGGGAGTCATCTCCACGGTGCCGGCCGAGTCGCCGGAGGAGCTCGTCATCACGATCGTGATCGTGGTCGCCGACCCGCGGCTCGTCGGATTCTGGATCGCCCGGGCGGCCGCGTTGATGGCGTTGAAGACCTGCTCCTCGGTGTTGGTCGTGACCAGGAGTCCCGTCTTCCCGCGGAAGTTCGTCAGCTTGTACTGGGTGATGCCGGCGCCGTCGAAGACCTGCGAGAACGCGGTCTGCAGGTTCGCGTCCACGGTGCCGAAAGAGGGGCCCGACGCATCCGCCGTCTTCCCGTTCGCGGGCAGCTCCATGCGCGACTTGTGGCTCTTGAGGTAGTCCTGCAACCGCGGGGAGGGCGGTCCGTCGGGCGCGGGCGTCGGCTTGCGTCCGTCCGGCGTGTCGATCGCGATGACGTTGCCGAAGTTGTCCTTGTTGTACTGCTCGGAGCCCTCGACGTCGATCTGGTCGAGCTTCATTGCCGTCACGGTTCCGTTCTCGAGGGTGACGATGGCGCGGTCGCCCTTCACGGTGTACTTCGTGCGGGCGAAGATCATCGAGCCGTCCTTCAGCTTGATGACGTAGGCGAACGCCGGCGCGGCTGCCAGCAGCAGGGCGGCGAGTGCGAACGAGAAGCACTTTCTCACGGTCGTGAGACCTCCTCCGGCCTGAGCCGGACGCGTTTGACGACGGGTGTGCGAAACACAATGATAGCACCCGCATGCTCATCGTCATGGACGCCGGCGCGTCGGCGGAGGACGTCCGTCACGTCGTCGAGGTCGTCCGCGGACTGGGTTTGCAGGCCCATCCGATCCCCGGGGCCCAGCGGACTGCGATCGGGATCACAGGCAACCGGGGCTCCGTCGACTCCGGTGCCTTCGAGAACCTGCCCGGCGTCAGCGAGGTCATCCCGGTCTCGGCGCCGTACAAGCTCGTCTCCCGCGAGGCGAAGCGCGAGAACACGGTCGTCTCCGTCGGCGGCGTTCCCATCGGGGGCGAGCGTCTCGCGATCGTGGCGGGACCCTGCGCGGTCGAGTCCGACGAGCAGGCGATCGAGATCGGCCGACGCGTCGCGGAGGCCGGCGCGACGCACTACCGGGGCGGCGCGTACAAGCCGCGCTCGTCGCCGTACTCGTTCCAGGGCCTCGGGGAGCCGGGTCTCGTGATTCTCGAGCGCGTTCGGAAGGAGACGGGTCTGCCGATCATCACGGAGGTCCTCGACACCGAGACCGTGGACCGCGTCGCGGAGTCGGCCGATTGCCTGCAGGTCGGCGCGCGGAACATGCAGAACTTCTCGCTGCTCAAGCGGCTCGGGCGCATCCGCAAGCCCGTCCTCTTGAAGCGCGGCCTGTCCGCGACGCTCGAGGAGCTGCTCCTCTCCGCGGAGTACCTTCTTTCCGAAGGCAACTACGAGGTCATACTCTGCGAGCGCGGCGTCCGCACCTTCGCCAACCACACGCGCAACACACTGGACCTCTCGGCGGTCCCGTACGTGCAGCGCATCTCGCATCTGCCGATCCTCGTGGATCCGTCGCACGGCACCGGCAAGCGCTCGAAGGTGCTGCCACTGTCGCGAGCCGCCGTGGCGGTCGGCGCCGACGGTATTCTCGTCGAGGTGCACAACGAGCCGGAGAAGGCCCTGTCGGACGGGCCGCAGGCGATTCTGCCCGAGATGTTCGCCGACCTCGTCGGCGAGGTCCGCCGGCTCGCGCCGGTGGTGGGAAGGAGCGCGTGAGCAAGCCGGTGGCCGCCCTGCTCGTGCTCGAGGACGGCACCGCGTTCCGCGGTGAGGCGATCGGCCGCCCGGGCACGTCCTTCGGCGAGATCGTCTTCAACACGTCGATGAGCGGCTACCAGGAGGTCCTCACGGATCCCTCCTACGCGGGGCAGATCGTCGTGATGACGGCGGCGCACGTCGGCAACTACGGGATCCGCCGGGACGAGGCCGAGTCCGACCGCGTCCACGTCGCCGGCTTCGTCGCGCGCGACTTCCCGACGCGGTGGAGCGGGACGGGCGGGGAGGAGAGCCTCGCCGACTACCTCGACTCGAACGGGATCATCGGCCTCCACGGGCTCGACACGCGCGCGCTCGTGCGGCGCATCCGCAGCGAGGGCGCGATGCGCGCGGGACTCTCGACGGAGATCGACGATCCGGCGGAGCTGCACCGCCGCGTCCTGGCCTCGCCGCAGATGGTCGGCAGCGACCTCGCGCTCGCGGTCTCGGTCCGGGCGTCGTACCTCGCGTCGGGGGGCAAGGGCCGCAAGCGGCATCGGGTCGCGGCCGTCGACTACGGGATGAAGCGCAACATCGTGCGGCTGCTCCAGGCGGGCTCGTGCCGCGTCGAGATCTTCCCGGCGACGGCCGGCGTCGACGAGATCCTCGCGAGCCGGCCGGACGGCATCTTCCTGTCGAACGGCCCGGGCGATCCCGCCGCGCTCGAGGGGCCGATCCGGACCGTCCAGGGACTCGTGAGGACCGGCAAGCCGATCTTCGGGATCTGCCTCGGCCACCAGCTCCTCGGCCTCGCGCTCGGCGCGACCACGTTCAAGCTGAAGTTCGGCCACCGCGGCGCGAATCATCCCGTCCAGGACATCGGGACGGGCCACGTCGCGATCACCTCGCAGAACCACGGCTTCGCGGTGGACCCGGGCACGCTGCCCGCCGAGATCGCGCCGACGCACCGCAACCTCAACGACGGTACGCTGGAGGGGTTCCGGCACCGGACCCTTCCGATCTTCACGGCCCAGTTCCACCCCGAGGCCGCGCCCGGTCCGCACGACGCGAACGTCATGTTCGAGGCGTTCCTCGCCGCGATGGAGGGCGCCAGGGGCGCGAAGAAGCCCCGGGCCGCGGTGCCGGAGGCGATCCAACACATTAGCCGCGGCTAATACGTCGTGTCGCTCGCGCTCGAGGTCGCCCTCCGTTATCTCCGATCCCGCCCGTCCCGCCTCGTCTCGACCGTCTCGCTCCTCTCGATCGGCGGCATCGCCCTCGGCGTCGCGGCGCTGGTCGTCGCGATGGGGCTGCTCTCCGGCTATCGGACGGAGATCCGCGAGAAGCTGATCGGCGCGAACGCCGCCGTCGTCGTCTTCCCGATGATTCCGGGCGGCGATCCGGACCCGGCGGCGCTCGAGCGGCGCATCGCGGCCGTCCCCGGCGTGCGCGCGAGCGCGCCGGTCGTCTACGACGCCGGAGTGATCGCGTCCGCGGCCTCTCCGGACGGAGCGGACGCCGTCCTGAAGGGCATCGATCCGGCGGCCGAGGCGCGCGTCTCCGACCTGTCGACCTATCTCCCGGATGCCGCCGCGGCGGTCACGCGCGGCGCGCCCGGCGTGCCTCCGGGCGTCGCGGTCGGCGCGGAGCTGGCGCGGCGGCTCGACGTCAAGCCGGGCGACCCGGTCACGGTCTCGGTTCCCGACGCGTCGGGCAAGCCCGGCCGGTTCGCGCCGCGCGCCGGCCGCTTCCGCGTCACGCGGATCTTCCGAACGAACTTCGCCGAGTACGACTCCGAGTGGGTGTTCGTGGATCGCGAGGAGCTGCGGCGGCTCGCCGGCATGCAGGGGGAGGCGAACGTCGTGGAGGTGCGCCTCGCGTCGCTCGACGACACCGAGAGGGCGGCCGCCGCGATCGGCCGCGCCGCGGGGAACGGGTACTCGGTCTCCGACTGGCGTTCGATGAACGGCGGCCTGTTCTCGGCGCTCGTGATCCAGCAGACGACGCTGTTCCTTCTGATCGGGCTGATCGTCGCCGTGTCCACGTTCAACGTCGTCGCGACGCTCGTCATGACCGTGCGGGAGAAACGCCGCGACATGGGCGTGCTCGCCACGCTCGGCGCGGAGCCGCGCTTCTTCTCGCGCGTCTTTCTGGCGCTCGGCACGCTGCTCGGCGCGGCGGGCGTCACGGCCGGCGTCGCGTTCGGCGTGCTGGTGTGCGTCGCGGCGACGCGCTTCCGCCTGCTCTCGTTCCCGCCGGGCGTCGCGGAGATCTACTTCGTGTCGTACATCCCGTTCCTGGTGCGGCTCCGCGATCTCGCGGCGATCGTCGGTTTTTCGGCCGTCGTGATCGCGCTCGCGTCGTGGGTCCCCGCGCGCCGCGCCGCGCGCCTCGACATCGCCGACGCGCTCAGGTACGAGTAGGAACCGAAAGGGATCCCTCGGCGCTGCGCTCCTCGGGATGACGCGTCAGGAGCTGCGCTCTCACGCGTCAGCTCGCGCCGGTCGCCGCGACGAACTCCTTCTGCCGCCGGAGCGCGTCGGTCCGAATCGCCGCGAACTCCGGCCGGTTGCGAATCGACACGAAGCACGGGTCGTCGTAGCGGGCGATGGCGAGGTATCCGCCCTCGACGGACTTCTTGAGCACGCGAAGAGCGGCGTCCGGATGCCCGGTCGCCGCCAGGGTGCTCGCGTGGTAGTACTTGCTCTCGGAATCCCGATCCTGCAGCGCGCGCTTCTCGACGGCGGCCGCGGCGGCCTCCCCCTCCGGTTTCCCCGCCGTCGCAAGAAGCGCGGCGAGCAGCTTGTTCGTCGAGTCGTCGGAGTCCTGGATGAGTGCCGCGGCCTCCCGGAGTCGGCCCTGCCGGACCTGCATCCAGGCCTCGTTGCCCTTCTCCCAGGCCGAGCCGGCGTCCAGCCGATAGAAGTCCAGCGCCTGCGCGTTGCGGCCGAGAATGGCGAGCGGCGTGCCGCACGATCGCCAGTGGCGATTGGTCGGATCCTTCACGCGGGCCGTCTCGCAGGCCTTCACGGAGCTCTCGAGCAGGCCGGCGTAGCGCAGCACGTAGCCCAGGGCGAATGCCGCCTCCGCGTCGTCCGGGCGGCGTCGCGCCAGGTCGCTCGCCCTGCGCCAGCCGCGGACGAGATCCCCCGACTCCACGGCATCGACGATCAGGATCTGCTCGGCCTCCGTGAGATCGGGGTCCAGCGCGAGGGCCTTCTCGCCCGCGGCGCGCGAGCGCGCGAACACGGTCTCGGCCCCGTCGGTCGCGCCCGAGAAGTCGCCCACGTAGTAGTAACGGAGGGCGAGCGCGGCCCACGCCGGCGCGAAGTCGGGGTCGAGACCGACGGAGCGCTCGAGCATCGCGATCGCCTGCCGGTTCGGTTCGGCGTCGCTCGTGGACGCCTTGCTGCGCAGGTAGAGGTCGTACGCCTCGGGGTTCTTCGGCCGCGTCGCGCCGGCGGTCTCTCCCGCGGCCGCGCCGAGGGCCGGGAAGAGCCCCTGGCGGAGCCGGGAGGAGATCTGCTCGCGGACGGCGATCAAATCCGACATCGGAGCGCTCGTGCTGTCGCGCCACACGAGCTTGTTGTTGTCCGTGTCGACGACCTCGAGCGTGACGCGAAGCTGCTCGCCCTCCTTCTGGAAGTGGCCGGTGAGGACGTCGGCGACGCGCAGCTCGCGTCCCGCGGCCTGCGGATCGACGTCGGCCTTCGCGTACTTCTGCGTCGTCGCGAACGGACGCACGGCGAGGGACGGGGCATAGGACAGCGTCGTGACGACCTCGTCCGGCAGCGCGAGCTTGAGGTAGTCCTGCGAGGCGTCGCCGCCGAGGTTCTGGAAGGGCAACACGGCGATCGTCCGCTGCGCGCCGGCGCCGCCCGCGCCGGTTGCGGCCGCGCCGCGGTGGGCGGCCCACCACGCGGCGCCGGCGGCGCCCAGGACGAGGACGGCCGCCGCGACGATCCAGATCGGAGCCGGCCGAGGCCGGCGCGGCGGAGGGGCGGCGGCCGCGGGCGTCCGGCCGCTCGCCGCCGAGACCGAGTCGCGGCGGAGGCGCTTCAGGTCCGTCTTCAGCTCGGCGGAGCTCTGGTAGCGGAGCTCGCGGTCCTTCTCGAGGGCGGTGTTGACGATCCGGTTGAGCTCCTCGGGCAGCTCGGGCCGCAGCTGGACGGGGGAGACCGGCGCGCGATTGAGGAGCGCGTCGAAGATGATCGCGGACGTGTTCCCCGCGAACGGCTGGCGGCCCGTGGCCATCTCGTAGAGGACGGCGCCGCAGGAGAAGACGTCGCTGCGCGCGTCGAGCGCCTCGCCGCGCGCCTGCTCGGGCGACATGTACGCGACCGTGCCGAGGGCCGAGCCCGGGCTCGTCAGGTGCTCCTCGCGCATCGCGGTCGCGGCCTCCGTGTTCGCGCCGGCGCCGCCGCCCGAGTCCTCGGTGTGCTTCGCGAGGCCGAAGTCGAGCAGCTTCGCCTCGCCGCGCCGCGTCACGAAGATGTTCGCGGGCTTGATGTCGCGGTGGAGGATGCCGCGCATGTGCGCCGCCTCGAGCGCGTCGGCGATCTGGATGCCGAGGTCCAGGAGGGCGTCGACCTTCAGCGGACCCGGACCGAGCCGGTCGCGCAGCGTCTCGCCCTCGAGCAGCTCCATCGCGATGAACGGCCGGCCGTCGTGCTCGTCGACGTCGAAGATCATGCAGATGTTCGGGTGCTGGAGGGACGACGCGGCGCGCGCCTCCCGGCGGAGCCGCTCGAGCGCATTCGAGTCGGCGGCGAGCTCGTCGGGCAGGAACTTCAGCGCGACGCGGCGGCCGAGCTTCAAGTCCTCGGCCTCGTAGACGACGCCCATGCCACCCCCGCCGAGCTTCGAGAGGACCCGATAGTGGGAGACGGTCTGGCCGATCATGCGGCGCGGGTGTCCTCGCGGCTCATGGCTTCGCCGCCTCGCGCCGCGCCACGAACTCCTTCTGGCGGGTGAGCGCCTCCTCGCGGATCGCCGCGAATTCGGGAGTCTTGCGCACGGAGTCGAAGAACGGGTCCTTGTCCATTGCCGGTACGCACAGGTAGTTGCGCTCGACCGCCCTGCGCAGCAACCGGAGGGCCGCGTCCGGGTATCCGGCCCAGGCCAGGAATCCGCCGGTCATGAACTGGGCCTCCGAGTCGGGACTGGTCATGGCGGTGCGTTCCTGTGCTGCCGCCACGCGATCCCGCTCCTCTCTGCTCTTCGCCGGATCCATGAGGACGGGGCGCCATCCCGTGGAGAGCCCGAGGGCCGCCGCCTCCTCCCGCTTCCCCTCCTTCAGGAGGATGTCGGCCTCCCGCGCCTTCGACCACTGCGCCCCCGAATCCAGGCGCAGGAAGTCGCGTGCCCGGTCGTATCGGCCGAGCTGGGTGTAGGCGATCCCGCAGGAGCGCAGGTCCCGGCTGTGTGGATCGGCGGCGAGAGCGCTCTCGCATTCCCGCGCGGCCTCGTCCAGCAGGCCCGCGTACCGCAGGACGTAGCTGAGCGTGAAGTGGGCACGCGGATCCCCGGGCCGGCGGCGGAGGAAGTCGCGAGCGCGGCCGTACGCGTGCTCGAGGTCTCCCCGCTCCGTGGCGATGACGATCAGGTACTGGGTCGGCTCCGACAGATTGGGGTCGAGCGCGGACGCACGCTCCGCCGCGGCGACGGCCTTGGGATAGGCGTCGAGGTTGCCCGCCGAGCCCGCATAGTAGTACCGGTTGCTGAGAGCGGCCCACGCCGGCGCATAGTCGGGGTCGAGGCCCACGGAACGCTCGAGCATCGCGGTGGCCTCGGCGTTCGCCTGGAGGTCGCTCGTGGCGGGCCGACTGCGCAGATAGAGGTCGTACGCCTCGGCATTCTTCGGGAGGGTGGCGCCGACTCCGGCGCCCGCCGCCCCGCCGAGCAGCGGGAAGAGCCCCTGGCGCAGCCGTGACGCCAGCTGCTCGCGGAGGCCGATCAGGTTGCTCGCCGCCGCGCTCGACGCGTCTCGCCAGAGCAGGCGGTTCGAGCCGGTGTCGATGACCTCCAGCGTCAGGCGAAGCTGGTCGCCTTCCTTCTGGAAGTGTCCCGTCAGGACGTCGGCGACCTGCAGCTCGCGGCCGGCGGCCTGCGGATCGAGGTTCCCCTGCGAGTACTTCTGCGTCGAGGCGAATGGCCGGATGGCGAGAGTCGGGATGTAGGAGAGCGTCGTCGCGATCTCGTCCGGCAAGGCGATGCGGAGGTAGTCGAGCGAGGCATCCCCGCTCAGATTCTGAAACGGGAGAATGGCAATAGTCGTCTGGCCGCCACCCCCTCCGGAAGCCCTCGTCGACCTCCCTCGCAGCATCCACCACGCGCCGGCGCCCGCCGCGAGCACCAGGGCCGCGGCGATCGTGAGGCCCTTCCAGCGGCGGCGGCTGGAAGGCGCAGGCGCGGCCGGGGGCGCGACAGGAGCCTTGCCGCTTTGCGCGGAGTCCGAGTTGCGCTTCAGGCGCTTCAGGTGCGCCTTCAGCTCCGACGAGCTCTGGTAGCGCAGGTCCCGGTCCTTCTCGAGCGCCGTGTTGACGATCTGGTTGAGCTCCTCGGGCAGCTCGGGTCTCAGCTGGACGGGCGAGACGGGCGACCGATTGAGAATCGCCTCGAAGATCACCGCGGAGGTGTTTCCGGCGAAGGGCTGGCGTCCGGTCGCCATCTCGTAGAGGACGGCGCCGCATGAGAAGACGTCGCTGCGCGCGTCGAGCGTCTCGCCGCGGGCCTGCTCGGGCGACATGTACGCGACGGTGCCGAGCGCCGAGCCCGGGCTCGTGAGGTGCTCCTCCGCGATGGCCGTCATGCCCTCGGTGTCGCCCGCCGCTCCGCCGTCGCCGGACGCCTGCTTCGCCAACCCGAAGTCGAGGAGCTTGGCCTCGCCGCGCCGCGTCACGAAGATGTTCGCGGGCTTGATGTCGCGGTGCAGGATGCCGCGCGCGTGGGCCGCCTCGAGCGCGTCGGCGATCTCGATGCCGAGATCCAGGAGGGCGTCGATCTTCAGCGGTCCGGGGCCGAGCCGGTCGCGCAGTGTCTCGCCCTCGAGCAGCTCCATCGCGATGAACGGCTTCCCGTCGGCCTCGTCGACGTCGTAGATCGTGCAGATGTTCGGGTGCTGGAGGGACGACGCGGCGCGCGCTTC
>DATBBK010000179.1:0-7246 GCA_036271035.1 Thermoanaerobaculia bacterium
CTCGACGACGCCGATCCGGCTCCCCGGCGCGTCCTCGACGGGGGCGGCGAGCACGGCCACCGCGCCGAGGTCGCCGGCCTGAAACGGCGACCCGACGTAGCGGGCGCCGTCGCGCGCGGACTCGAAGCCGCGGCGGAACTCGAGCTCGATCGCCGGCAGCTCCACGTTCGGGCCGACGAAGCTTCCCTGACCCTGCAGATTCACCGCGCGGAGCGCGGTGAGCGGTCCCGCGACCTGCAGGGCGCCCTTCAAGATCTCGGGCGCGTCGTTGCGGTTGAAGGGGTCCTTGCCGGTCAGGTGCGCCGCGACCTGGATGACGTCGACGGCCTTCAAGAGCTGCTGCTCGGCGCTGTCGTAGTAGTTCGCGATGTGGTCCGCGATCGCCGCCGACGAGCGCGTCAGGTACTTCTCCTCGAGCGTCTCCAGGGTGCGGCGGTTGCGCCGGATGAGGACCGCCTCGGAGACGACGAGGGGAACGAGGGAGACGAGGATGAGGGCTCCGGACAGGAGGGCGAACAGGCGGATCCGTCGCCGACCCGAGCCCGATTTCACGATGTGGACATTATAGCGGCTGCGTCGAGCCACTCCCCCACCGAGACGCCGTCGTCGACCCGGGCGTCGCCGATCTCCTTCAGCAGCACCGACGAGAGGCCGGCCGCGGACGTCTTCTTGTCGCGGCGGATCAGCGGCTCGAGACGCGCGCGATCGCGGACCGGCTCCGGAAACGGCCCGAAGCGCGCGAGCACGGCCCGCACGCGGCGCGCCGCGTCCTCGGAGAGCCCGGCGCGGCGCACGGAGATCGTCAGCGCCGCGGCGATGCCCCACGCGACGGCCTCGCCGTGCCGCAGCGCCGCGAAGGCGCCGGCGGCCTCCAGCGCGTGTCCCAGCGTGTGCCCGAAGTTCAGCAGGCGGCGCGGGCCGGAGTCTTCGGGATCGGATGCCACGATCCGCGCCTTGACCCGGATCGCGCCCGCGAGGAGCGCGCGGAGAGCGGCGGGGTCGCGCGCCAGCACGGCGCCGGCCTCACCCTCGAGGCGGCGAGCGAGCTCGGCGTCGCCGAGCCACGCCGCCTTGCACGCCTCGACCAGCCCCGCGCGGTAGTCGCGATCGGGCAGCGTCGCGAGGGCCGCCGGGTCGACGAGGATCGCCGCCGGAGGATGGAAGGCGCCGAGCAGGTTCTTGCCGAGCGGCAGGTTGACGGCGGTCTTCCCGCCGATGGCGGCGTCCGCCATTCCCGCGGTCGTGGTCGGCACGGCGTTCCACACGACGCCGCGCAGGGCGATGGAGGCGGCGAAGCCGACGAGGTCCGTCGCGACGCCGCCGCCCACGGCGACGATCGCGTCGTCGCGCCGCAGCCCGGCGGCGAGCGCCTCCGAGGCGAGCGCGCCCGCGCCCTCCAGCGTCTTGCCCGACTCGCTGTCGTCGAGCTCGCGATCGAGCGCGAGCCGTCCGCCGAGCGCGGCGCGCAGCGGGGCCGCGGCCTCGCGGGCGGATCGCGACGCGAACAGGAAGAATCGGCCCGACGGCGAACGGACGTAGTCGGCGGCGCGCGAGAGGATCCCATCGCCGATCCAGACGTCGCTCGGGGCGACGGCGGACGGGACGACGATCCGCTCGGGCTCGGCGCCGCGGCCGGCCGGCCCGATAGTGGTCACCTCTCCGGCGGCTCCGGGGCCGGAGCCGGGAGCCCGATCTCGCGGAGCTGTTCGGGCAGCACGCGCGCCGGAGCCTTCGTCATCAGGTCGGTGCCCGACGACGTCTTCGGAAATGCGATGACGTCGCGCAGCGAGGTCGCGCCCGCCGCGATCGCGCAGATCCGGTCGAGGCCCAGCGCGATGCCGCCGTGCGGCGGCGCGCCGTAGCGGAGCGCCTCGAGCAGGAAGCCGAAGCGCTCGCGGCCCTCCTCCGCCGAGATCCCCAGCACGCGGAACACCCGCTCCTGCAGGTCGTCCCGATGGATGCGGATCGATCCGGAGCCCAGCTCCCAGCCGTTGACGACGACGTCGTAGGCGCGCGCGCGCACGCTGCCGGGGTCGCTCTCGAGCCGATCGAGATCCTCCTCGCGGGGCGACGTGAAGGGGTGATTCATCGGGAACCATGCCTTCGTCGCCTCGTCGAAGCCGAGCAGCGGGAACTCCGTGACCCAGCAGAACGCGTGGCGCCCCTCGTCGATCATGCCGTGCTCGCGGGCCGCGTCGGCGCGGAGGGCGGCCAGGGCGGCGAACGCCGCGCTCTCCCTATCGGCGACGACGAGGAGCAGGTCCCCCTCGCCCGCCCCGGACGTCTCCAGCACCCGGCGCGTCTCCTCCTCGGAGAGTCCCTTCTTCGCCGGCGAGGAGACCTCGCCGTTCTGCACCTTGAACCAGACGAGCCCTCCGGCGCCGAGCTCCTTCGCCCTCGCCGTCATCTCGTCGAGCCGCTTGCGCGAGGCCGCCGCCGCGCCGCCCGGCACGCGGAGGCCGCGCACCGTTCCGCCGGACTCGAGCGCCTTCGCGAACGGGACGAAGCCCGTCCCGCGGACCGCGTCCGTCAGGTTCGTCAGCGGCAGCTCGTAGCGGAGGTCGGGGCGGTCGGTGCCGTAGCGATCCATCGCCTCGCGGTACGTGAGCCGCGGGAACGGGCGCGCGGCGCGGATCCCGGCCGCCGCGAACGCCTCGACGAGGAAGGCCTCGACCGTGTCGAACACGTCCTCCTCGGTCGGGAAAGAGATCTCGAGGTCGATCTGGGTGAACTCGAACTGGCGGTCGGCGCGCAGGTCCTCGTCGCGGAAGCACCGCGCGATCTGGAAGTACCGCTCGAAGCCCGACACCATGAGGATCTGCTTGAAGAGCTGCGGCGACTGCGGCAGCGCGTACCACTTTCCCCGGTGCACGCGCGAGGGGACCAGGAAGTCGCGGGCGCCCTCGGGCGTCGAGCGCGTGAGCATCGGCGTCTCGACCTCGATGAAGCCTCGCTCGTGAAGGGTCTTGCGGACGCGGAACGCGATCTCGTCGCGGAGGACGAAGTTCTTGAGCATGGCCGGTCGGCGCAGGTCGAGGAAGCGGTACTCGAGGCGCAGCTCCTCGGACGCGTTGGTCCGGTCCTCGACCGCGAAAGGCGGCGTCTCGGAGCGGGCGAGAAACGCCAGCCGCGAGGCGACGACCTCGACCTCGCCGGTCGGGAGCTCCGCGTTACGCTGTCCCTCGCCGCGGGAGACGACGGATCCCTCGATCTCGACGACGTCCTCGCTGCGGGCGCCCGACGCGGCGTCGACCGACTCTCCCGGGCAGCGCGCCCGGTCGAACACGACCTGGACCACGCCCGAGCGATCGCGCACGTCGAGGAAGATCAGCTCGCCGAGGTCGCGGCGGCGCGCGACCCAGCCCTTGAGCAGGACCGAGCGGCCCTGGTCCGCCGCGCGCAGAGCTCCGGCCGGCTGCCTCTGAGTCCTCGCGCTCATCGGTCCCTCGCCGCGCCGAGCTCCTCGGCGAGCGCGGCCTTCGCGAAGCTCCGCTGCGCGCCGGTCGCGAGATTCTTCACCGTCACCTTCTCCCCCTCTCGCTCGTCGGCGCCCAGCAGCACGGCCCGCACCGTCGACGCGCGGAAGGCGTAGCGCTCCGGTCGCTCGAGCACCGCCGCCGCGCGCGACAGCCCCTTCGGAAACCCGCGCGCGGTCAGATCCGTCTCGACGATCGCTCCCGGCACGAGCTTGCGGATCGCGCCCGAGACCGCGAGCGCGTAGTCGACCTCGGCCGGCGAGCCGGGGATCACGAAGATCACCGGCCGCGCCTCGCGCGCGTCCGCCTCCATCGCCGCGACCAGCCGGTCCTCGCCGATCGCGAAGCCGACGGCGGGCGTCGGCGGTCCGCCGAGCGACTCGACGAGCCCGTCGTAGCGGCCGCCTCCGAGGATCGCGTTCTGCGCGCCGAGGCGCTCGGACGCGACCTCGAAGACCGTCAGCGTGTAGTAGTCGAGTCCTCGCACGATCGCCGCGCTCTCGAGGAAGCGGACGCCGGCGGCGCGAAGCAGCTCCTGCAGGCGCAGGTGATGCGCCCGCGCGCCCTCGTCGAGGAAGTCGAGCGTCGCGGGAGCGCCCTCGAGGATGCGCTGCGCCTCCGGGTCCTTCGAGTCGTAGAGCCGGAGCGGGTTCTGCTCGAGACGGCGGCGGTCCTCGGGGCCGAGCGATCCGGCGCGCGGACGCACGTGCTCCTGGAGCGCGCGAGAGAACGCGGCGCGCGCCTCGCCGCGCGGGATGCAGTTGAGCGTCGCGATGAGGTCTTTGAAGCCGAGCTCGCCGAGGAAGGCGAAGAGCATGATCAGGACCTCGGCGTCTCCGGCCGCGGAGGCGACGCCGAGCAGCTCGACGCCGATCTGGCGGAACTCCCGGAAGCGCCCGGCCTGCGGCTGCTCGTAGCGGAACTGCGAGCCCGCGTACCAGAGCCGGATCGGACGCGGCGCCTCCTGGATGCCGGCCTCGACGAGCGCCCGTACCACCCCCGCCGTGTTCTCGGGGCGCAGCGTGAGCGACCGGCCCTTCCGGTCGTTGAACGTGTACATCTCCTTGTGGACGATGTCCGTCGTCTCGCCGACCGAGCGCGCGAAGAGCTCCGTCGACTCGAACGTGGGGGTCCGGATCTCGCCGTATCCGTGGGAGGAGAAGACGCGCCGCGCGCAGGCCTCCGCCGCGGCGAACCTCTCGCTGTCGGTGGGCAGGAGGTCGTGGGTTCCCTTCGGAGCGCGGAGTCGGCCGCTCACCGGGCCCACGCCCCGTCGACCTTGAAGTACTCCTCCTTGTAGCCCAGGTAGTTGCGGTGGTAGTGCTTCAAGTCCTCGACCTCGGCGTCCGAGAGCACGCGGGCCTGCCGGGCCGGCGCGCCGAGCCAGAGCGTGCGGGGCGGCACCTTCGTCCTCGGCACGACGAGCGCGCCCGCGCCGATGAACGCGGACTCGCCGACGTCGGCGCCGTCCATGACCGTCGCGCGAATGCCGATGAGCGCGCCGCGCCGCACGGTCGCGCCGTGAACGATCGCGCCGTGCCCGAGCGTGACCTCTTCCTCTAGCGTCGTGGGATGGGTCCCGACGGTCACGTGGATTGCGCAGTTGTCCTGGATGTTGGAGCGGTCTCCGATGCGGATCCAGTTGCAGTCGCCGCGGACGACCGAGTTGTACCAGACGGACACGTCGTCGCCGAGGACGACGTCGCCGATCACCGCCGCGGTCTCGGCGAGGTAGACGCGCGCTCCGAGCGCGGGGCGCTTGCCGGCGTATTCCCTGACGATTCCCATGAAAACGCGCAATCTAGCACGGTTCGCAGCGACTCACGCCCCGTCCGACGGAGGCCACGGATACGCCCCGGCGCGCACGACTCGGGGAGGATCGACCGTCATGTCGACGAGCGTCGAGGGCTCGCCTCCGGGCGTCCGGCCGCCGTCGACGAGGACGTCGATCTCCTCGCCGAGAATGGTCGCGACCTCGTCGGCGCGCGCGCACGGATCCTCGCCGGCGCGGTTGGCGCTCGTGCCCGTCAGCGGCGACGTCCGCGCGAGGAGCTCGCGCACGCGATCGTCCGCCGGCAGCCGGATGCCGAGGGTCGTCGCGCCGAGCGAGGCCGGGATCGGCGCGCGCAACGGCACGATCGCCGTCAGCGGCGCGGGCCAGATCCGAAAGAGCGCGTCGAGCCGCGCCCGATCCGCGGCGACGCCGAGCGGCTCGAGCTGCCGGCGCGCGCCGAAGAGGACGAGGAGCGGCTTGCCCTCGTCGCGGCGCTTGGCCGCGACGACGCGGCGCACGCCGATCTCGGAGAGCGGATCCGCCGCGAGCGCGTAGAACGTCTCGGTCGGAATCGCCGCGAGCCCGCCCAGCGCGATGCGCGCCGCGAAGCGGCCGACCTCCTCGACGGAGCCGAGCAAATCGCCGATCCCGATCCGCCTCATGTCGGCGCTCCGCGGTCAGCCGCCGATGTAGCGGTCGTAGAGCGCGCGGGCCCGGGCCGGATCGCCCGTGCCGCGCACGACGCAGCGTCCGTCCGAGAAGACGGTGAGGCTCACGTCGTCGAGGTCGGCGTGGAGCAGCTGCGGCGAGCGCCGCACGCGGGCGACGGCGGAAAGCCGCGCCTCGAGCGCGGGCAGGTCGGCGCGATCGCGCCCCGCGGGCTTCACCTGGACGGACTGACGCCCGCAGAGCGTGACCGTCGTGCCGGAGGCGTCCTCCTGGAGCGCGGGATAGACGCCGCGCGCGCACGCCGGGCACGCGGCGGACGGACGCGCGCTCTCGAAGAGCCGGCGCGTCCGGACAGCGCCGTCCCACGCGTCCACGACCAGCATTCCCCGCGACGGCGACGCGCCCGCCGCGAGCCGGACGACCTCCGTCATGCCGATCGAGGCCACGAGCGGCGGCAGCGTCGGCACGACGCCGACGGTGTCGCACGTCGGGCCGGAGCCCGCGGGCGGGAGCGTCTCGAGCCAGCAGCGCAGGCACGGCGTCTGCCCCGGGATCGTCAGCGCGACCCGCCCCTCCGCGCCGACGCAGGCGGCGTACAGGTGCGGCAGCCCGAGCGAGCGGGCCGCGTCCGAGACCAGCAGCCTCGTCTCGAAATTGTCTGATCCGTCGAAGACCAGCTGGTGGCCGGCGAGGAGCTCGCGGGCGTTGCCCGCGTCGAGGTCGGCGACCACGGCCGTCACCCGGAGGAGCGGGTCGATCTCCGCGAGTCGGGCGGCCGCGGCGTCGGCCTTCGGCGCGACGCGGGCGGCGTCGTCCGCGTCGAAGAGGAGCTGACGCGCGAGGTTGGACGGCTCGACGACGTCGCGATCGATCAGCGTCAGTCGTCCGAAGCCCGCGCGCGCCGCCTCCTCGGCCGCCGCGGCGCCGACCGCGCCGACGCCGACGAACGCGATCGAGAACGCGCCGATGCGGCGCTGCCCCTCCTCGCCGATCCCCGGAAAGAGGACAGACCGCGAGTAGCGGGAGCTCATCTCCGCACCGTCGCGGCGCGGAACGCCGCGCTCAAAGTGACGATGAGCGGCGCGGGAACCGCGGCGGTCATCGTCTCACCCCAACCCGCGCGCCCGACTCGAGCAGCGTCCGGGCGTGCTCGAGCGCCGTCGCCGGCACCTTCTCCCCCGCCAGCATGCGCGCGATCTCCGCGACGCGCTCCTTGCCCTCGAGGCGCCGCACCGCGGCGACCGTACGGCCGCCGATCTCCCGCTTCTCGGCGTGAAAGTGCGAGTCCGCGAGGGCGGCGATCTGCGGGACGTGCGTCACGCAGAGG
>DATBBK010000180.1:0-4153 GCA_036271035.1 Thermoanaerobaculia bacterium
CGCCGCGGCGCCGCCGCCGGACCGCCTGCTCGCCCGCGCCGTGCTGCGCGAGGAGGCGGAGCGGCGTGGCTTCACGCGATTCGGCGTCGCGGCCGCGGAAACGCCGCCCGGGTTCGAGGTGTTCGAGCGCTGGCTCGGCGAAGGTCGCCACGCCGGAATGCGCTATCTCGAGTCGACGCGGGAGGCCCGTCGCGACCCGCGCAGCCTGCTGCCCGGGGCTCGCTCGGTGATCTGCCTCGCGGCGCCGCACGATGCCGCGCCCTGGATCGCCGCCGACGGCTCCCGTCTCGCCCGATACGCGCGCGGCGCCGACTACCACGGCTCGCTGCGCCAGCGCGCCCTCGCCGTCGCGGACGCCGCGCGGGCCAGGTTGGGCGGCGGCTGGACGCACCGCGTGTGCGTCGACTCGACGCCGATCGCGGAGCGCGCCTTCGCGGCCGCGGCCGGGCTCGGCTGGATCGGGAAGAACGGCTGCCTGATCGACGCCGATCAAGGGTCGTATCTTCTGCTCGCCGAGATCCTTACGGATCTCGACCTCCCGCGCGACGAGCCGGCCGCCGAGCGTTGCGGCGCCTGCGTGCGGTGCCTGGAGGCGTGTCCGACCGACGCGTTCGTCGCGCCCGGGGTGCTCGACGCGCGGCGCTGCATCGCGTACTGGACGATCGAGCACCGCGGACCGCTCCCGGACGAGTGGAAGACCCGCGTCGGCGACCGCGTATTCGGCTGCGACGCCTGCCAGGAGGCGTGCCCCTGGAACGCGCCCCGCCCGGGCGCACCCGCCGGGAACCCGACGCCGGCCGCTCCGGACCGCTTCCAGATTTTGACGATGGGCAAGGGCGAGTGGCGGCGGCGCTTCGGCGCCACGGCGCTCAACCGCGCGGCGCGCCGCGGGCTGCAACGCAACGCGGCGGCGTCGGCGGGCGCGACGGGCGACGCCTCGTGCCGGGCCGCGCTCGAGCGCACCGCCGAGCTCGCGGAGCCGGGCCTGTCGGACGCCGCGCGGTGGGCGCTGGCGCGGCTCGGGGCGTCCCCTTCCCTGTAGACTCCGCAGGCTTCCGAAACGCGAAAGGACCCGACCGCATGGACCCGCAGATTCCGCTCTACGTCGCCGCGTTCGTGCTGTCCCTCGTCTTCTCGGCGTTCTTCGCGGGATCCGAGACGGCGCTCGTCTCCCTCGGCCGCATCGACCTCCAGGCCATGCGCGAGAAGGGAGACCGCCGGGGCGCGCTCATCCGGAGCCTCCGATCCAACACGCCCCGGCTGCTCGCGGTCATCCTGATCGGACAGAACCTCTTCCTCTCGGCGGCCTCCGCGTCCGCGACGACGCTCGCGGAGCGCTGGTTCCCGAAGTACGGCGTGCTGGCGGCGGTCGTCTTCTCCACGCTGACGCTCTTCGTCTTCGCCGAGATGATGCCGAAGGCCATCGCCTCGGCCTCGCCGGTGCCCGTCGCCCGAGCCGCCGTCGTGCCGCTGTCCTGGATCATGCGCATCCTCGCGCCCATCGCCGAGCTATGCGTCCGGCTCACTCGCGGCGCGCTCCGCGTCCTCGGCATCCGGGAGGCCCAGCCGGGCCTGACGGAGGAGGAGCTCAAGAGCGTCATCAACCTCGGCGCGGACGAGGGCGTCATCCACCGCGAGGAGCGGCGCCTGCTCCACAACGTCGTCGAATTCGGCGACAAGACGGTGCGCGACGTGATGATCCCCCGCACGAAGATCGTCGCGGTGCCTGAGACCGCGAGCTTCGAGGACGTGAAGATGGTTCTGCGGGAGCACAAGTTCTCCCGCCTTCCCGTCTACCGCGGCACGCTCGACAACGTCGTGGGGATCCTGCACGCGAAGGATCTCTTCGACCTGTCGGATGCCGACGAGCAGAGATTCCGCATGGAGGACTACCTCGACGCGCCCTTCCTGGTGCCCGAGTTCAAGCGCGCCGAGGACCTCCTCGGCGAGATGCGGCGGCGGAAGACGCACATCTCCATCGTCGTCGACGAGCATGGCGGCACGGCGGGCCTCGTGACGCTCGAGAACGCCATCGAGGCTTTGCTCGGCCAGATCCAGGACGAGTACGACGAGGAGAAGCCCGGGTTCGAGGCCGCCGGCGAGCACACGTTTCTGCTCGACGGCAGCCTCAGGCTGGACGACTTCGAGAACCAGTTCGGCATCGCGCTGCCGCGGGACGAGGCGGAGACGATCGCCGGGCACCTGATGCTCCGCTTCGGCCGGATCCCGCGCAAGGGCGAGCGCTGGAAGGGCCGCTTCGCCGACTTCGTCATCGAGGACGCGGCGCCGACGGCGATCCGCAAGGTCCGGATGATCCTGCCCGAGAAGAAGAAGGAATCCAGGGAGACGCAGTAGGGAATCGAGGGTTCACACCATGGACGATCAGACACGTACCGTCACTCTCATCCGCGGCGACGGGATCGGACCCGAGGTCGCGGACGCGGCCGTCGCGATCCTCGGCGCCGCTCGCGCGCCGATCGCGTGGGAGGAGGTCGTCGTCGGCCGAGAGGCCGAGAGGACCGATGGCGACCCGCTCCCGCCGAAGGCGCTCGAGACGGTCCGGCGCAACCGCGTCGCGCTGAAGGCTCCCGTGGGGACGCCGGTCGGCAAGGGCTTCGCGTCGGTGAACGTCCGGCTCCGCAAGACGCTCGACCTCTACGCGAACCTGCGGCCCGTGCGCAACGTGCCCTCCATCGAGAGCCGCTACACGAACGTCGACATGGTGATCGTGCGCGAGAACACGGAGTCGCTGTACAGCGGCCTCGAGCACACGGTCGTGCCGGGCGTCGTCGAGTCTCTCAAGATCATCACCGCGCACGCGTCGATCCGGATCGCGAAGTACGCGTTCGAGTACGCGCGGAAGAACGGGCGCAAGCGCGTGACCGCCGTCCACAAGGCGAACATCATGAAGCTGTCGGACGGCCTGTTCCTCGACTGCTTCCGCAAGGTCGCGGAGGGCTACCCCGACATCGCCGCCGACGACCGGATCGTCGACGCGACCTGCATGCGCCTCGTCATGGTCCCGGAGACCTTCGACATCCTGCTGACCGAGAACCTCTACGGCGACATCGTCTCGGACCTCGCCGCGGGCCTGGTCGGCGGACTGGGCGTCGTGCCGGGAGCGAACATCGGCGCCGAGGGCGCGGTCTTCGAGGCGGTCCACGGCTCCGCGCCGGACATCGCTGGCAAGGACCTGGCGAACCCGATGGCGCTGCTCATGTCGGCGATCCTCATGCTGCGGTACCTGGAGCTGGACGCGATTGCCGATCGCGTCGAGTCGGCACTGCTCGCGACGCTGCGGGCGGGGATCAAGACGCGCGACGTGGGGGGGACGGTGGGCACGAAGGCGTTCACGAAAGCCGTGGCAGACCGGGTCGGAGGCTAGCGAGCCGGAGTCCCGCTCCCGTTCGTAGGGGCGGGCTTGCCCCCGCCCGCGTTTTGACGACTGCGCGGCGACGGTCACGAAGCCCGGAGGACCGGCCCGCGAGTCCCACGGCTGCTAAGCCGCCGCTTATGGAAGGCAGCACTGCGCAAGTCGGGCCTGCGCGCTTCGATGGGGTCAGCGCTCCATTTTTCGGAGCTCAGAGCGGGAGAGGCTCTATCGGGTTCGCGTCGTCGCTCCGAATAACACAGGACTGACCCTGGGTTACGGCATGCGGTTGACAGCCGCACGGCATGCGGTTGACAGCCGCACGGCATCCGGTTTACGGGCTCAGTACAGGTCCACCTTGGGAATCATCAGCGCGCGCACCGCGCAGTTGCCGTTGATGCGCGCCTGGCACCCCAGGCGTTTTCCATTGCCCATGTCGTAGGCGAGCTCCTGCTGGTTGACGTCGGACAGATTCTCGCCGCCGACGACGACCTCGAACCGGCACGTCGAGCAGGTGCCGTTGCCGCCGCAGACGTGGCTGATCCTGACCCCGAGGTGGAGCGCGGCGTCCAGGACCGTCGTACCGGCCTCGACCTGTCCCGCCTTCCCCTCGTTGACGAAGACGATCGTGGGCATGAGAATCGGGTTTTTGCAGAATCAGGGTAGCACGAAAGAAGCCGCCGGCCGGTTTCCGGGCGCACGAGACGAAGAGCTCTGGTTCGCCCGCGCGCTCGATGCGCCGGCCGTCTTCGGCCGCTTGGCGCCGCTCGAGATCGAGATCGG
>DATBBK010000181.1:0-11006 GCA_036271035.1 Thermoanaerobaculia bacterium
CAACCTTCTCTCGCGGACCCTGCAGCCCGGCGAGGTGACGCAGATCAGCGATCTTTACACTGCGGCCGCGGTGCCGAACAACGTGCTCGCGGCGATCGTGTTCATCGACGTTCAGGGGCCCGTTAACACGAACGGGCCCACGATCGAAGGCTACATCGACATCCTCGACGGCGGCACGCAGGACGGCGCGTTCTTCGAGATGAAGTGCTCCAAGGGTTGCGCCACGTTCAATTGATTCCCGAGCTTCGAAGGATCCCTTCCTAAACGAAAAACGGCGCCGCAAGGCGCCGTTCTCTTTGAGGGAGGAGCTCTAGATCCGGCTCGGTCGGATCCCGCCCGCCGCGATGTCGCGGCGCATGTGTTTGCCGTCGAACTGGATCCGGTCCGCAGCGTCGTAGGCGCGCACCGCGGCCTCCGTCATCGTCGGCGCCATCGCCGTCACGACGAGCACGCGGCCGCCGCTCGTGACCAGCCGGTCGCCGTCGCGCGCCGTTCCCGCGTGGAAGAGCTCGACGCCCGGCATCCGCGCCGCGTCGGCGAGCCCCGTGATCGGCCTTCCGCGCTCGTGGTTGCCCGGGTAGCCGCCCGAGCAGAGGACCACGCCCACGCACGCCTCGTTCTTGACCTCGAGCGGCAGGAACCGATCGAGGCCGCCGCGTGCCGCGGCGAGCAGAACGTCCGCCATGTCCGACGTCACGCGCGGCAGGATGACCTCGGTCTCGGGATCGCCGAAGCGCGCGTTGTACTCAAGCACCTTCGGCCCGTCGTCGGTCACCATGAGGCCGGCGTAGAGCACGCCGCGGAAGGCGCGGCCCTCCGCCTGCAGCCCGCGGAACGTCGGCCAGAGGATGTCCTTCAGGACCTGCGACGCCATTTCCGCGTTGAGCACCCCCGCCGGGGAGTGCGCGCCCATGCCGCCCGTGTTGGGGCCGCGGTCGCCGTCGTAGACCTTCTTGTAGTCGCGCGCGGTCGGCAGAGGCACGCAGACCTCGCCGTCGAAGAGAGCGAGGAACGAGGACTCCTGGCCGCGGAGGAACTCCTCGACGACGATCCGGTCGCCCGCCGCGCCGAAGACCCTCTCCTGGAAGAACAGGCGGAGCGCGCGCTCCGCGTCCTCGTCGGACTCGACCGTGAGCACTCCCTTGCCGCCCGCGAGCCCGTCGGCCTTGAGCACCACCGGGAATCCGTAGCCCTTGATCGCCTTGCGCGCCTGCTCCGCGGACGAGCAGATCGCCGCGTCGGCGGTCGGGATGTCGTGGCGCTTGAAGAACTCCTTCGCGAAGACCTTCGACGACTCGATCTGCGCCGCGAGGCGCGTGGGCCCGAAGATCGGCAGCCCGCGCTTCGTGAACTCGTCCACGATGCCGAGCGACAGCGGAAGCTCCGGTCCGACGACGGTCAAGTCGACGTGGAGCTTGCCGGCGAGATCCGCCAGCTCGACCGTGTCGCCCGGCTCGATCGGAATGCAGTCGGCGACCTCGGCGATGCCCGGGTTGCCCGGCGCGCAGTAGAGCTCCTCGACGAGCGAGCTGCGGTGGAGGGACCAGCAGAGCGCGTGCTCGCGCCCTCCGCCGCCCACCACGAGGATCTTCATGGCGGGGGATTGTACCTGCAGAGTCGCGACGCGACCCTGCAGGTAGCCCGAGCGGCCGTCATCCTGAACGAAGCGAAGGATCCGCGAATTGCACCGCCCTGCTGGTCGATGCGGGGATCCTTCGTCGCTCGCTTCGCTGCGCTCCTCAGGATGACGTCAAGCAGTCGAGCGCCGTCGTCACCCGCCTCGCTCCGCTATTCAGGATCACGGCGGGTGTTGCGCTCCGGCTCACCACCCTCCCTTCTTCGCCTTGCGCCGCGTCGTCTTGCGCCGCCCCGACGGATCGCGCTCGAACGACGCGTCATCCGCGGCGACGGGAACCGGCACGACGTCGAGCCGGTCGTGCCGGCCGGGCAGGGCGACGATCGTCTCCATCGATGCGTACGGCGCGAGCTCGCCGCCGAAGCGCCCACGCTGCTTCACGACGCGCGAGCCGGCGCGCGCACGCGCCTCGAAGCGGAGCGCCTTGCCGGACCAGCTCCTTCCGCCGAGGTTGACGGCGCGCACGCGGCAGAGCGTAGCGTCGTCGCTCGACGTGTACGGATCACGCGTGATTGTCAGGCGCACCTCGACCCAGGGATTCTCGGGCGCGGGCTCCGGAACCAGAAACAGCAGGACGACTGCGAAGGCGGAGAGAACGGACGGCATGTCGGCTCCTTTCGTTCGAGGAGCCGATGGGAACGGCCGATGAGGGAAAGAGATCGTAGCATTGGGCAGCCGTTGACGATGCCGGCCGGGGTTTGCGGATTGACAGCCACTGACCCCGGGTTTACCGTACGAACGGCTCTTTGACCCGTCCGGGGCGCGTGCCCCGGCCGCATCACGAGTGGGTGAGGGACCGGCCCGAAGACCCCACGGCAACCGGACCGCGCGTCGCGGCGCGGCCGTCAGGTGCCAAGTCCGGAATCCTTCCGCGCGGCGCGCGCGGGAGGAGAAGATGAGGGGCACCGCGATCGGTCCGCCGGACCGGCGCCTCTCGGTTTCGAGAGGCTTTCTTGTCGAGAGCAGAAACATGAAGAAGGATTTCCGCAGGGCGATCGCCGAAGAGGTGTTGCTCGCCGACGGCGCGATGGGCACGCTCCTGACCTCGCGCGGCGCGACGCCGGATCAGGCGCGCTCGCCGCTCAACCTCTCCGACCCCGCGTCCGTCACGGAGGTCCACGAGGACTACGTCGACGCGGGCGCGCGCATCCTGACGACGAACACCTGGGACGCTAACCGCGTCAAGCTCACCGCGCACGAGTGGGCGGACTCGCTCGAGAAGATCAACCGCGAGGGCGTCCGCCTCGCGCGCGAGGCCGCGTCCGGCGAGATCGCGTTCGTCGCCGGCTCGATCGGTCCGCTCGGCGCCCTCGTCAAGCCGTACGGGACGCTGCAGCTCTCGCAGGTCCGCGAGATCTTCCAGGAGCAGGCGCGCGTCCTCCTCGAGGCGGGCGTCGACCTCATCATCCTCGAGACGTTCGGCAGCCTGCTCGAGGCGGCCGAGGCCGTGCGCGCGGTGCGCGGCCTGTCTGCGGAGATCCCGGTCGTCGCGGAGATGACGTTTCTCTCCGACGGCCGCACGGCGTTCGGCGAGGCCGTCTCGCATTCGCTCGGGACCCTCGCGCTCGCCGGCGCCGACGTCGTCGGGATGAACTGCACGCTGGGTCCGCAGGAGACGCACGACATATTCGCGAAGCTCTCCGGCGCGATCTCGGCGCCGCTCGCCGTCATGCCGAACGCCGGCTATCCGAGCCTCGTCCACGGCCGCAACGTCTACCTCTCCTCGCCGGACTACCTCCGCGAGTACGCCGCCGCGTTCGTCGAGGCGGGCGCGGCGATCGTCGGCGGCTGCTGCGGCACCACTCCCGAGCACATCCGCGCCATGGCGCGCGAGGTGACCGGCCGCCGGCGCGCCGCGGCGGCGGGCGGCGTGTCGGTCGTCATCGAGGCGGAGATCGAGCACACCGCGGAGCCGGTGATCGAGACCTCGCGTCTCAAGCGTCGGCTCGCGGACCCGGACGACTTCGTCGTGACCGCCGAGGTCGAGCCGCCGAAGGGCGCGGACGGCTCCGCCGCGGTGGAGGGCGCTCGCCTCATGAAGGCCGCGGGCGTCGACGCGGTCAACGTCACGGACAACCCGATGGCGCGGCTGCGCATGTCGTCCATCGCCGTGGCGGCGCTCATCCAGCGCGAGGTCGGCCTCGACGCGGTCGTCCAGATCACGACGCGCGACCGCAACGTGCTCGGCCTCCAGTCGGATCTGCTCGGGGCCGCGGGGCTCGGGGTGAAGGCGATCCTCTGCCTCGGCGGTGACCCGCTCAAGATCGGCGACTACCCGCAGGCGAAGCAGGTGTCCGAGGTCGACGTGCTGGGGCTGCTGCGCATGGCGAAGAGCCTTAACGCGGGCGCCGATCTCGCCGGCAACGCGATCGGATTCCCGACGGCGTTCGCGATCGCCTGCGCCGCCAACCCCGCTGCCGCGGACCAGGAGGTCGAGTTCTCGAAGATCCGCGCGAAGATCGAGGCCGGCGCCACGTTCGCCCAGAC
This sequence comes from Thermoanaerobaculia bacterium, assembly GCA_036271035.1. Classification (GTDB taxonomy): domain Bacteria; phylum Acidobacteriota; class Thermoanaerobaculia; order UBA5066; family Gp7-AA6; genus DAHUXD01. Next base: position 4,124 of record DATBBK010000181.1, read on the forward strand.
GCAGCCCGTCTACGACCTCGACGCCCTCGCGCGATTCCTGGAGCGGCCCGAGGCGCGCGCGATTCCGATCCTCGTCGGCCTGATCCCGCTCATGTCCCTCAAGCAGACGCTCTTCTTCGCCAACGAGGTGCCCGGCGTCGTCGTCCCGCCGGCGATCCAGGATCGGATGCGCCGCGCCCAGGAGAAGGGCGCCGAGCACGAGAAGGCGGAGGGGCTCGCCATCGCGCGCGAGCTCACCGCGGGCATCGCGCGGCTCGCCCGCGGCATCCACGTCATGCCGATGGGCAAGTACCGGGTCGCCGGCGAGATCCTCGAGGCGATCCCCCGCCCCAGCGCGCCGACCGCCCGGGCCTGACCCGCGGTTTGCGGAGGCCGGCGGCCGGGCGGGCGCCGGAATCCCGCCCCGTCCGGGGCGGTTTTCCACCTTGCGATGGAAGCTCATAGAATCACGGACCGTCGGGCGGCTGCCGACCGGAACGCGCGCCCGAGGAGAGGGGAGAAACACATGAAGTCCACGATTCGCACCGCCGCGGGGCTCGCGGCGTTCTTCGCGGCGGCGCTCGCCCTAGGCGCGCCCGGAGCTCAATGCCGTCTGCAGGGCAACGTCACCGACTCGGCGGGCGCGCCCGTCGACGGCGCGGACGTCACGATCACGACCCCGAGCATGACTTCCTTCAAGTTGAACCTGAAGGCGGACTCGAAGGGCCACTACACGACGATCCTCCAGGACTGCACGATGTCCTACCACGTGAAGTTCGAGAAGGAGGGCTTCGCGCCGCAGGAGGGCGACAAGAAGATTCCGATCGGCGAGCAGGCGACGCTCGACATGAAGATGACGAAGACGGCGGAGCTCCAGGCGAAGGCACAGGCCGCCGCGCCGAAGGCGTCGCCCGACCAGGAGGCCGTCCTCGCCTTCAACGCGGGCGTCGAGGCGATGCAGGGCGGCGACAAGGCCGCCGCCGAGGCGAAGTTTCAGGAGGCGGTGAAGAAGAATCCGGATCTCCCGAACGGGTGGCAGGTCCTGACGCAGCTCGCGTACGAGAAGAAGGACTGGCCGCATGTGATCGAGTACGGGCAGAAGGCGACCGATCTCGATCCGTCGATGACCAACCTCTACGGGATGATGGCCGAGGCGGCGAAGCAGACCGGCGACAAGAAGGCGGCGGCGGACTTCACCGCGAAATACGCCGAGGCGAACCCCGACTCGCCGGAGATCCTCTTCAACAAGGGCATCGACGCCTACAACAAGGGCAAGATGAAGGACGCCGAGGCGCAGCTGACGAAGGCGGTCGCGGCGAAGCCGGACTTCGCGAACGCGGTCTTCTGGCTCGGGATGGCCGAGTTCAACCAGAACAAGAAGGGCGAGGCGAAGGAGCATCTCCAGAAGTACCTCGAGCTCGATCCGAACGGCAAGGAAGCCGGCACGGCGAAGGAGATCCTGCCGCTGCTCAAGTAAACAGCTCGGCTGACTCGGAAGCAAAAACGGGCGGCGGAAGCCGCCCGTTCTGTTCTTAACCGGATGCCGTGCTCGGGGTCAGTCCTTTGTTTTTCGGAGCGACGACGCAAACGCGACAGAGCCCTGCTCGTTCTGAGTTCCGAAAAATTGAGGGCTGACCCCATGGAAGCGCGCAGGCCCGACTTGCGGTGTGCCGCGTTTCGTGAGCGGCTTAGTCGCCGCGGGACTTGCGGGCCGGTCCTCCGGCACCCGTGACTGAGCCACCCGACCTCCCCCCGCTCCACGGGTGGAGAGGGAAAAGCGGAAACTGGCCTATCGGGGGCGTCGCGTGTCGTCCATCCGCTGCACCAGCCGGTGCGCCCAGCGGAGGATCGCGTCGACCACGTCCTGCTCCCCCGACCGGCCCGCGCCGAGCCACGCGCTGGGCGGTTTCTGCAGCGCGACGGCCTTCGCGACGACGAGCGGACGGTTCTCGACGAACTCGATGTCGTATGGGATCTGCATGATGACCCTCGGAGTTAGCAACGCGCGAGCCACGGACGTCCGCGGCGCCAACCTCCACGCCGGCAATACTTAGCTCCTCCACGACGGCGAGCCGCGGACACACTCCGGCGTGTCGGCCGGCACATGGCGGACACTTTGTGGCAGGCGGCGTTCGACGCGGCGGAGAGAGATCCATTAGCTGCGGCTAATGCGTTCGAGGCGCGGGACGGCTTTGACGCGAACGCCGGGGACCGGAGGACCGGCCCGCGAGTCCCGCGGCGACTTAGCCGCTTATGAAGCGCAGCAGGCCGCCAGTCGGGCCTGCGCGCGTCGATGGGGTCAGGTCTCCCGTCCTCGGAGCTCAGGTCACGGCGGGGCTCTGCCGACATCGCGGCGTCGCTCCGACAACGGGAAGACCTGACCCCGAGCGCGGCTCCACGGGTTTTCGGTGACAATCCTCACGTGGGGCGAGAAGGAGCGTTCAAGGACCGACCGCTGTGGCGGCGCCTCCAGACGATCCATCACGAGATCAAGGAAGGACGCCACCCGAACACGAGCTCTCTCGGGAAGCAGCTTGACGTCTCGTCGAAGACGGTGCAGCGCGACATCGACTATCTGCGCGACGAGCTGGAGGCGCCGATCGAGTTCGTCCGCGACGAGAACGGCTACGCGTACTCGCGCGACGACTATGTCCTGCCGTTTCTCCCGGTCGACGGCCAGGACCTGTTCGCGATCGGCGTCGCGGCGCAGGTCCTCGCGCTGCTCGGCGGTACGCCGCTCGCGCGCAGCCTGCGCTCTTGCTACGAGCGCCTCGCGAAGCTCATGCCGCCGGCCGTCCGCCTGCGCCCGGAGATCGTGCGCGGGAAGCTCGCGCTGCGCGCCACCGCGTTCCGGCCCGTGCGCGAGGAGACGTGGCAGGCCGTCTCGGAGTCGCTGCAGAAGGGAATCGCGCTCTCGATCCGCTACCGCCATCCCGGCGAACAGCCCGGCGAGCCGCGCGTGATCCGCCCGTACGCCCTCGTGCTCGCGGGCCGCGACTGGATGGTGCTCGCGGAGGATCGCGCGCCGTCGCAGGTCAAGAACTTCTACCTCGCGCGCATCGAGTCCGCGAAGCTCACGAGCGACCGCTACGCGATCCCGAAGGACTTCCGCGTGGACGCGTTCTTCCGCAACACGTTCGGGCTGTTCGTGGGCGCCCGCCACCCGTTCCGCTTCCGCGTCCGCTTCTCGCGCGAGGTCTCGGACGAGATCCGCGAGATGTCGTGGCACCCCCAGCAGCGGATCGAGACCGAGCCCTCGGGCGGGGCCGTGCTGGAGCTGCCGGCCGAATCCATCCGCGAGGCGAAGCGTTTCGTCCTCGCTTACGGCCGTCATGCAACGGCCGTTGCGCCCCCGGAGCTGGTCGCCGAGCTGAAAGAGGAGGCCGAGGCCATGGCGTCTCTGTACATGGGTGACGGAAGTCGGAACAAGCCGGCACGGGCTCGGCGTTCTTGAGCGCGATGAGCATGCGACATCGGTTGTCCTTCCTCGGCGCGCTCGGAGTCGCCGGCGTCCTGGCGCTCGGAGTCGCCGGCGTGCTGGCCACGGGATGCGGTCCCGCGACCGTCCGCCCGACGTCCTATCCCGATCCCGAGGTACCCTGCCCCGGAGGCCGCACCGCGTGGAACCTCCTGATCATCGACGACAGGGCGGAGAAGATCGCGTCGGAACGGATGATCCACGACGTCCGCGACGGGATCCAGAAGTCCTTCCCCGGCTGCCAGTGGAAGAACGAGCCCGAGGGCGGCGGCGACACGATCACGATCGAGATTCACCGCCTCGCGTCGCGCTACTCCGACGGGGACTGGGACGCCGCCGCCGAGTGGGACGTCACGGTCAAGAGCGCGCAGGGCGGCACGCTGACGCATTTCGAGGCGAACGAGGAGGCGTCGAGCCCCAACTATTCCAACCGCGACAACGAGAAGGAGACCCTGAGCGACGCCTTCCGCAAGGCGATCGAGAAGACCGCCAAGGGCCTGCGCGGAGTGTCGGCGGTGGAGAACAGACGTCCTCGCGTTGGGACGCCGGCCGCGCCGACGAGCGACGGGTCCGCCGAGGCCCGCTTCGCGAACTATCGCGCCGCCAGGGAGTTGGCGGCGCCGCGAATCGCGAGCCGCGCGGCGGGCTCGTGGAACGGAACTCGCAGTGGAGACATCGCGGAGGTTCTATGAAGAGGGCTCTTTGCATCGCGGCGTTCTCGGTCGCGCTGGCGCCGGCGCTCCTCGCCGCGTCGCCCGACAGGGTCTTCGACATCGCGGCGATCCTCTCGAACACGTTCGAGGGATCGACGCCCGGCAACCACCTCACACTCGACCTGCGGCCGATCAGCGTCGATCCGAACCATCCGCACGACCTCTTCCTCACGGTGCGCGGTCAGTTCGAGAAGACCAACATCCAGCAGCAGGGAATGATCCGCCTCGAGCAGCAGGGCAACGACATCTACTTCACCTACATCCCGCACTTCGATGCGACCGTCACGTCGCTGTCAGCCGACGCCGGCCGCTTCGACGAGCGCGAGGTCTCGTCGGCGTGCAGCTTCACCCTCGCACCGCGCGGCGACGGGTTCGCGGGCAACACGCTCGGCGCGGCGACGTGCGCGCTCGCGATGCGCGGCGCCGTGGGCAAGTGGTCCCTCGAGCTCGAGCCGGGCAACCTGCGCATCCGCAACGTCGACAGCGGCGAGACGCTGCGGTTCGCGCAAGTTGGCAAGGAGAGCAGGAAGTAGCGAGAGCGGCACAGGGTTTCACGGTTTCCGGCACGGTTCGGCGTGGGTTGCGATCCGGTCCAAACCTGAGACCCGAGACCTGAGACCTGAAACCTCCTACCCTTCCTCCGGCAGGTACTTCTTCGCGATCGCCTTCACGTGCTCGGAGAAGTCCCCCTTCATGATCCAGCGGAAGAACCCCGGCTCCTCGCGGCTCATGTCGCGGAGCGTACGGCCGCGATTCTTGCCGAAGTTGACCGTCGGCTCTCCCTGGACCATCCGGAAGCGGCCCTCGGGATCCATGTCCTGGTCGAGCCCGGCGCAGAACAGATCGTGGAGCTCCGAGACGGTCCTCGGGATGTCCTCGTAGCGCGAGAGCTGCCCGGCGAGCACGCGCAGCGTCATCTGCGCGTCCGCCAGCGCGCCGTGCGCCCCTTCGTGCGCGCTCTGGCAGTAGAACCGCGCCGCCGCGGCGAGGTGGCGCGGCTCGCGCGAGAAGAAGATCCGCTGCGCGTCCACCATGCGCCGCTGCGTGACGTCGAACGGCACGCCCGCGCGCAGGAACTCGATCCGCAGCACCGGCAGGTCGAAGCCGGTGATGTTGTAGCCGGCCAGGTCGCAGCCCTCGAGGAAGGCCGCCAGCTCCGCGGCGCACTCGCGGAAGCGCGGCGCCGCCGAGACATCGGAGTCCGAGATGCCGTGGATCGCCGTCGAGACCGGCGGGATCGGAATGCCCGGATTGAAGCGCCGCACCCACTGCTCCTGCGTCCCGTCCGGCTTGGCCTTCACGCACGCGATCTCGACGATGCGATCCGCGCGAGGATTGGTTCCGGTGGTCTCCGTGTCGAAGAACACCAGCGGCCGTTGGAGAGGCAGCAGACCGAGGAGCACTGGGGAAATCGTATTCGAGAGAGCCGCCAATCGGTTATCGAAATCGAGGCCCTTCGCGGTCAGTAGTTCTCCGAGAACAGCCAGAAGAACGTCTCCCCGACGCGCGCGAAGAACCCCCGCTTCTTCCATTCGGTCTTCGTGAGCACGTCGCACTCGCCGATGTCGATGCGCACCATGGCCTCGACCCTCGCTGCGAACGGCCTGTCGTAGACCGCGACGTTCACCTCGGCGTTCTTCTTCATCGAGCGGTTCACGAAATTGATGGACCCGACCGTGGACCAGATCCCGTCCACGACCATGACCTTGTTGTGCATCATCGTGGGCCGGTACTCGTAGATCGAGACGCCGGCGTCGAGCAGCTCGCCGTAGTGGTACCGCGACGCGAGCCGCACGTTGAAAAAGTCGATGTGCTCGCCTGGAACCACGATGCGGACGTCCACGCCCCGCTTCGCGGCCGCGATCAGGCCCTCCCGAATCTGCCGCTCCGGCACGAAGTACGCGCTCTCGATCCAGATCGAGCGGCGCGCGGCCTGGATCGCCATGTAGAGCAGCAGCTTCGACATCGAGATCGAGTCGGCGCGCGACGCGGCCACGATCTGCGCGAGCACGTCGCCCTCGCGCGCGATCGGCGGGAACTGCGGGTCGCCGTGGAGCACCTCGCCCGTCGTGAAGAGCCAGTCCTGCGCAAAGACGTGCTGGAGCTGCTCCACGACGGGACCCGCGATGCGGATCATCGTGTCGCGCCACTCGTGCTTGTTGCGCGCGTCGCCCTTCCACCGGTCGTCGATGCCGACGCCGCCGCAGAAGCCGATCGAGCCGTCGACGGTGAGGATCCTCCGATGCGTCCGGTTGCCGACGCGGTCGATCGAGTACACGCGCAGCGGCTTGTACTCGCGGACGTGCACGCCGGCGGCGGACATCGTCGGCTCGAGCGGTCCGAGGTGGCCGCCGAATCCGTCCACCAGCACCCGCACCGCGACGCCGGCCCTCGCGCGCTCGGCGAGCGCGGCCGCGAATTGCGTCGCGATCTCGCCGTGGTCGAAGAGGTACTCCTCGAGGTTGATGGAATGCTTCGCGCCCGCGATCGCCTCCAGCATCGAGGGGAAGATTCCGTCGCCGTTCTCGAGCAGCTCCGCGCGATTGCCCTCGACCATCTCGGTCCCGAGCGCGTCCAGCGAGCGGAGGAACTCGGAGGACTCGACCGGGTAGGTGGGCTCGTAGCGGTAGATCGTCTGCTTCTCGGAGAAGATGTACGAGCAGCCGCTCGCCGCGAGGCAGAGGACCAGGACGAGGCCGCGCGCCAGCACCGG
>DATBBK010000182.1:0-20665 GCA_036271035.1 Thermoanaerobaculia bacterium
CGAACTCCTTCTGGCGGCGCAGCGCTTCATCGCGAATCGCGGTGAACTCGGGGTCGTTGCGGACCGAGTCGAACATCACGTTGCGGTCCATTGCCGGCACGCACAGATAGTTGTCCTCGACCGCGCGTCGCAGCAGCTTCAAAGCCAGCTGAGGGTACCCGCACCCGGCCATCCAGGCGGCGATCGCGTAGCGGTTCTCGGGGTCGCGCTCCTCCAGGGCCCGGTTCGCCGCGCTCTCCGCGGTTCGATCCCGATCCGCCTGGCTGCCGGTCTTCCGAATGAGGCTCGCGATGTTTCCCCATCGCGTCTGCTCGTTGAGACGAGCCGATTCCTCGGGCTTCTTCTCGCGAATGAGGATCTCCGACTCCTGCGCGTGGCGCCAGCGGGAGCTCGGATCGTCGAGGGCGATATAGGAGCGCGACTTCGCGAACTCGCCGAGCTGCGTGAAGACCTCCGAGCAGGAACGGAACTCGCGGTTCTGCGGATCGGCGGCGCGCGCGGCGTCGCAGTGGCGCGCCGCCTCCTCCAGGAGACCCGCATAGCGAAGGACGTAGGCCTGAGCGAAGTGCGCGCGCGAGTCGTTCGGCCGGCGGCGAAGGAGGTCGCGAGCGCGCTGGTCGGCCTCGGCGAGCCGGCCGCCCTCGGTTTCCATGACGATCGAGTATTCCGCGGCCTCCGACAGGTTCGGGTCGAGCGCAATCGCCCGGTCGATGGCGGCGCGCGCCTGGGCGTACTGGCGGCCGCTGCCCGAGCCGCCGACGTAGTAGTAACGGTTGCCGAGGGCGGCCCAGGCCGGCGCATAGTCCGGATCGAGCCGCACGGCTCGCTCGAGCAACGCGATGCCCTGCTCGTTCGGCTCGGGGTCGCTCGTGAACGGCGCGCTCCGGAGGAACAGGTCGTAGGCCTCCGGATTCCGGGGATGCGTGGCCGCCTCGACGGTCGCCGCCGACGCTCCGCCGAGGAGGGGGAAGAGCCCCTGCTTGAGCCGCTGCGAGATCCCGTCGCGGAGCTGGATCGGGTCGGAGGCCGCGGCGCTCGCCGTGTCACGCCAGAGCAGCTTGTTGTTCTCCGTGTCCACGACCTCGAGCGTGACCCGGAGCTGGTCGTTCTCCTTCTGGAAGTGCCCGGTCAGCACGTCGGCGACGCGCAGCTCGCGGCCGGCGGTCTGCGGGTCCGCGTCGCCCTTCGCGTACTTCTGCGTCGACGCGAACGGCCGGATCGCCAGGGTCGGGATGTAGGAGAGGGTGGTCACGACCTCGTCGGGGAGCGCGAGGCGGAGGTGATCGAGCGACGGGTCGCCGGCCAGGTTCTGGAAGGGCAGCACCGCGAGCGTGATCTGGCCGCCGCCGGCGGGTGCGACCGGCTTGCGGCGCGAGACCACCCAGGCGGCCGCGAGGACCAGCGCGATGGCCACGCCGGCGGCCGCCGGCGTCCGCCAGCGGCCGCGCTTCGGCGGCGGCGCGACGACCGTCGTGCGGCTCGCGGCCGATTCCGAGTCTCGCTTGAGCCGCTTCAGCTCGCTCTTGAGCTCGGCGGCGCTCTGGTAGCGCAGGTCTCGGTCCTTCTCGAGCGCCCGGTTGACGATGCGGGTCAGCTCCTCGGGCAGCGACGGGTTGAGCTGGACGGGAGGCACCGGCGCGCGATTCAGGATCGCCTCGAAGATGACGGCCGAGGTGCTGCCGGTGAACGGCTGGCGACCCGTGGCCATCTCGTACAGCACGGCACCGCAGGAGAAGACGTCGCTTCGCGCGTCGAGCGTCTCGCCGCGCGCCTGCTCCGGCGACATGTACGCGACCGTGCCGAGCGCCGAGCCCGGGCTCGTGAGGTGCTCCTCGCGCATCGCGGTCGCGGCTTCGGTGTTCGCGGCGGCGCCGTCTGTCGCGTCGGCGTGCTTGGCCAGGCCGAAGTCCAGCAGCTTCGCCTCGCCGCGTCGGGTCACGAAGATATTCGCCGGCTTGATGTCGCGGTGGAGGATGCCGCGCGCGTGCGCCGCCTCGAGCGCGTCGGAGATTTCGATACCGAGCTCGAGCAGCGGCTCGATCTTCAGCGGCCCGGGGCCGAGCCGGTCGCGCAGCGTCTGGCCCTCGAGCAGCTCCATCGCGATGAACGGCCGGCCCTCATGCTCGTCGACGTCGTGGATCGTGCAGATGTTCGGGTGCTGGAGGGACGACGCGGCGCGCGCTTCGCGGCGGAGCCGCTCGAGCGCATTCGAATCGGCGGCGAGCTCGTCCGGCAGGAACTTGAGCGCGACCCGGCGGCCGAGCTTCAGATCCTCGGCCTCATAGACGACGCCCATGCCGCCGCCGCCCAGCTTCGAGAGGACCCGGTAGTGGGAGACCGTCTGTCCGATCACGACGCACTCCCGCGCGCCGCCAGGAACGCCTTCTGGCGACGGATCGACTCCTGACGGATCTTCTCGAACTCCGGGTCCTTCCGAATCGCGTCGAAGAGCGGCTCCCGGTCCATGCCCTGGTGCCACAGGTAACCGCTCTCGACCGCGCGCCGCAGCAGCCGCAGCGCGAGGTCGTTCCGCCCGGCCGCGGCGGAGAACTGCGCGTAGATGTAGTGGTTCTCGGGATCGGGATTGTCCCGGTCGAGCGCCTCCACCTTGTCCGCGCGTCGCTGTGCGGCATCGGCGCCTCCCTCGCCCTCGATCATCGCGGGGATGTCGCCTCCGTCCCCTCGCCGGAGCGCCGCGAGCGCCTCGCCCCGCTTGCCCTGCGAGAGGGCGATCATGCCCTCGACGTCCCGGCTCCAGTTCGAGCCCGCGTCGACCCGCGCGTAGGCCAATGCCTGGTCGTAGCGGCCCAGGCCGGCGAAGACGAGCGCGCAGGAGCGGAGGCCGCGCTTGTGCGCGTCGGCCGCGCGGGCCGCGTCGCACTCGCGCGCCGAGTCCTCGAGGAGACCCGCGTAGCGGAGGACGTAAGACAGCGTGAAGCGCGCGTCCGAGTCGCCCGGGCGGCGCCGGACGAGCTCGCGCGCCGCCTTGTCGGCCTCGACGAGATTGCCGCCCTCGACGTCGGCAATGACGAGCCCGCGCGTGGCGACGACCAGGTCCGGGTCGAGAGCGTGCGCCCTCTCGTAGGCGGCCCTCACCTTCTTGTAGGCCTCCCGCGCGAGAGGGTTCTCGTCCAGGCTCCCGTTTGCCCCGTAGTAGTACCGCTGGGCGAGCTCCGCCCAGGCGGGCGCGAACTCGGGATCGAGGCCGACCGCCCGCTCGAGCATCTCGACGGCCTGGCGATTCGGCTCTGCGTCGCTCGTCAGCGGCTTGCTCCGAAGGTACAGGTCGTAGGCCTCCGGGCTCTTCGGGCGGGCGCCCGAATCGCCCGCCCCCGCCGCGGTGCCGAGCGCCGGGAGCAATCCCTGGCGGAGACGCGTCGCGATCTGCTCGCGCACGCCGATCAGGTTCGATGCGGGCGCGGACGAGCTGTCGCGCCAGAGGAGCTTGTTGCTGTTCGTGTCCACGACCTCGAGCGTCACCCGGAGCTGGTCGCCTTCTTTCTGAAAGTAGCCGGTGAGGACGTCGGCGACGCCCAGCTCGCGGCCCGCGGTCTGCGGGTCGACACCGGGCTTCGAGTACTTCTGCGTCGCCGTGAACGGGCGGATCGCGAGCGACGGGACGTAGGACAGCGTGGTCACGATCTCGTCCGGCAGCGCCATCTTGAGGTAGTCCTGCGAGGCGTCGCCGCCCAGGTTCTGGAAGGGGAGCACGGCGACGGTCCGCTGCGCCGCCGCGGCTCCCGCGGCGGGCTCGGATGACCGGCGATGCGCGAGCCACCAGGCCGCGGCGCCCGCGACCACGAGAATCGCCGCCGCCGCCGGAATCCAGGGGCGCCGGGCCGCGGGGCGAGCGGGCGCCGCCGGCGTCTTCCCGCTCGCCGCGGAGACCGAGTCGCGGCGCAGGCGCTTCAGGTCGGTCTTCAGCTCCGCCGCGCTCTGGTATCGGAGGTCCCGGTCCTTCTCGAGCGCCGTGTTGACGATGCGGTTGAGCTCGTCGGGCAGCTCGGGCCGGAGCTGGACGGGGGAGACGGGCGCCCGGTTCAGGATCGCGTCGAAGATCATCGCCGAGGTGCTGCCGGAGAACGGCTGGCGGCCGGTCGCCATCTCGTACAGCACGGCGCCGCAGGAAAAGACGTCGGTGCGCGCGTCGAGGGTCTCGCCGCGGGCCTGCTCGGGCGACATGTACGCGACGGTGCCGAGCGCCGAGCCGGGGCTCGTGAGGTCCTCATCGTGTATGGCCGTGGCGGACCCGGTATTCGCGGGTCCGGCCTCGGGCGCCGGCGCGTGCTTCGCCAGGCCGAAGTCCAGGAGCTTGGCCTCGCCGCGACGGGTCACGAAGATGTTCGCGGGCTTGATGTCGCGGTGCAGGATTCCGCGTTCGTGCGCCGCCTCCAGCGCGTCGGCGATCTGGATGCCGAGGTCGAGGAGCGTCTCGAGCTTCAGCGGACCGGGCCCGAGCCGGTCGCGAAGGGTCTCGCCCTCGAGCAGCTCCATCGCGATGAAGGGGCGGCCGTCGTGCTCGTCGACGTCGTGGATCGTGCAGATGTTCGGATGCTGGAGCGAGGAGGCGGCGCGCGCCTCGCGGCGCAGACGTTCGAGGGCGTTCCCGTCGTGCGCCATGTCGTCCGGCAGGAACTTCAGCGCGACTCTGCGGCCGAGTCTCAGGTCCTCGGCCTCGTAGACGACCCCCATGCCGCCGCCGCCCAGCTTCGAGAGGACGCGGTAGTGGGAGACGGTCTGGCCGATCATGTAAGAGATTGCGCGGATTCTATCCGCTATACTGCAGCCTCACTCCTTCCAGCGAGGTCGCCATGCGCCGTTCGAACGCGCGTCTCTCGAGTCTCCTCCTCGTCACCCTCGCCGTGCTCTGCCTCGTCGCGCCGCTTCGCGCCCAGACGTGCGGGTCATGGTCATGGGTCAATCCCGTTCCCCAGGGCAACACGCTCTACGGCGTCGCGTCCGGCGGCGGGAAGTACGTCGCGGTCGGCCGCGCGGGCACGATCCTCGTCTCCTCCGATGGCGCCGCCTGGTCGCTGCGCGAGACCGGCTTCGGCGACGACCTGTTCGACGTCGCGTACACGGGATCCTCGTTCCTCGCCGTCGGAAGCGGCGGCACCGCGTGGGCCTCGGCCGACGGCGAAGACTGGACGCCGCGCTTCACCGGCTCGCCCGCCGCGCTGCACCGCGTCCTGTGGAGCGGGTCTGAGTTCGTCGCGGTCGGCGAGGGAGGCGTCGTGCTCACGAGCCCCGACGGCACGACCTGGACCTCCCGCGCGAGCGGCACGGGACTCGGGCTGCAGGACGTCGCCGGAAACGGCCGCGTCTTCGTCGCGGTGGGCGACGCCGGCACCGTGCTCACCAGCCGCGACGGCGCGGCATGGAGCCGGGTGAGCGCGGACGACACGCTCGACGATTTGACCGGCGTGACCTGGGACGGCGCTCGGTTCGTGGCGCTCGGACGCGGGTTCCCCGGCTACCAGCGCGTGTACATCAGCTCCGACGGCGACTCCTGGACGGTCGTCGGCCTGCCGCTCGGCGTCTACCTCCGGCGCGTGATCCCCTCCTCCGGCGGTCTGCTCGCGGTCGGCGAGTTCGGTTCGCTGGCGCAGAGCGCGGACGGTCTCGTCTGGCAGCGCCGCAACCCCGGCACCGCGCTCGACCTCCTCGCCGTCACGGACGGTCCGGCCGGCCGGATCGCCGTCGGGCTTCGCGGCACGATCCTCGGAAGCGCGGACGGCGTCGCGTGGCAGGCCCGCACGTCGGGGCCGCGCTCCACGTTCTCGGACGCGGCGTCCGGCGGCGGCACGTTCGTGGCCGTCGGCTCCGAGGGACAGATCGCGACGAGCCCGGACGGCTCGACGTGGACGCGGCGCGACTCGGGAACCGGGCGGTGGCTGCTCGGCGTCGCATGGAGCGGCACGACGTTCGCGGCGGTCGGCGAGGACGGCACGCTCCTCACGAGCGCCGACGGCGCGGCCTGGACGCCGCACGCGTCGGGCATCAACGAGGTCCTGCACTCGGTCCTCTGGGACGGGAACCGGTTCGTCGCCGCCGGCAGCGGGGGAACGGTGCTGACCAGCGCGGACGGAACCGCATGGGCGCTCCACCGGACGGGCGCCGGCAACGTCACCGCGAACGCGCTCGTGCAGGGCGGCGGGACCTACGTCGTCGTCGGCGGCGAGCTCACGGGCTACATCGCCTCGAGCCCGGACGCGACGGCGTGGACGACCCGACAGCTCGGCGACGGCACGGCGCCACTGTTCGACGTCGCGTGGGACGGCGCGCAGTTCGTCGCCGTCGGCGCGCACGGCCGTGTCGCCCGCAGCGCGGACGGGACGAGCTGGACCGAGGGATCGGTCGGCGTGGACAAGGCGTTCTTCTCGGTGGCCTGGACCGGCGGGCTGTTCGAGGCCGTCGGCGAGGACGGCGTCGCGGCCGAGAGCCCCGACGGGATGCGCTGGAGCCTTCGCGAGACGCGCACGGCCAACGATCTGTTCGGCGTCGCCTGGACGGGCGGCCGTCTCCTCGGCCTCGGCCGCGGCGGCGCGATCCTGGACGGCGGGTGCGCGGCCGCGCCCCGCGAAGGCCAGGCGCCCACGCGGAGGATGCCGAGGACGGTTTCGCGCGACTGACGCCGGACGGTTTCGCGCGACTGACGCCGCGCGAAACCTTTCTTCTATACTCGCGCGCCAGTGCCCAGGCGCGACGACATCCATTCCATCCTCGTCATCGGCTCCGGTCCCATAGTCATCGGGCAGGCCTGCGAGTTCGACTACTCCGGCACGCAGGCGGTCAACGCGCTCCGCCGCGAGGGCTACCGCGTCATCCTCGTCAACTCCAACCCCGCGACGATCATGACGGACCCGGAGCTGGCGGACGCGACCTACGTCGAGCCGCTGACGCCCGAGTTCCTCGAGCGGATCATCGAGCGCGAGCGCCCGGATGCCGTGCTCCCGACCGTCGGCGGCCAGACCGCGATCAACCTCGCGCTCGCCCTCGCCGAGCGCGGCATCCTGGAGCGGCGCAACGTCCGCCTCATCGGCGCCAGCGAGCACGCCATGCGGCTCGCCGAGGACCGCGACCTCTTCAAGACGGCGATGCTCGAGATCGGCGCCGAGGTGCCGCGCTCCGGCCGCGCGCGGTCCGTCGCGGAGGCGGAGGCGGTGCTCGCCGAGATCGGCGGCCTGCCGGCGGTCATTCGACCGTCGTTCACGCTCGGCGGCTCGGGCGGCGGCGCGGCGAAGACCGCCGACGAGTTCCGGCGGATCGTCGCCCACGGGCTCTCGGAGTCTCCGTCCCGACAGGTCCTGATCGAGGAGTCGGTCGAGGGCTGGAAGGAGTTCGAGCTCGAGGTCATGCGGGACACCGCGGACAACGTGATCATCGTCTGCTCGATCGAGAACTTCGACGCCATGGGCGTGCACACCGGCGACTCGATCACCGTCGCGCCGCAGATGACGCTGTCCGACCGGCAGTACCAGGCGATGCGGGACGAGGCGAAGGCGGTCATCCGGAAGGTCGGCGTCGACACGGGCGGCTCGAACATCCAGTTCGCCGTGGACCCCGCGACGGGCCGCCGCGTCGTGATCGAGATGAACCCGCGCGTGTCGCGCTCGTCCGCGCTCGCCTCGAAGGCGACGGGCTTCCCGATCGCGAAGATGGCCGCGCTGCTCGCGGTCGGCTACCACCTCGACGAGATCCCGAACGACATCACCAAGAAGACGCCCGCGTCGTTCGAGCCGTCGCTCGACTACGTCGTCGTCAAGATCCCGCGCTGGACGTTCGAGAAGTTCCCGCGCGCCGACGCGCGTCTGACGATCCAGATGAAGTCCGTCGGCGAGGCAATGGCGATCGGCCGCACGTTCACCGAGGCGCTCGGAAAGGCGATCCGCTCGCTCGAGATCGGCCGCGACGGGCTCGACGACGGCCGCGGTCCGCTGCCGCCCGAGGAGCTCTCGAAGAAGCTCGAGGAGCCGACGGCGGAGCGTCTGTTCCACCTCGGCCGTGCGTTTCAGGCCGGGATGAGCGTCGAGGAGGCCTCGGCGCGGACGCGCATCGATCCGTGGTTCCTCGACGGCGTGAAGCGGATGGTCGAGGCCGAAACGGCGTTCGAGGGGCGCGACGTCACGGCGGTGGACGCCGCGGAGCTCCGCGCCGCGAAGCGGCTGGGCCTGTCGGACGCCGCGCTCGCGCGCCGGATGGGCTGCGCCGAGCAGGCGGTTCGCGACCGCCGCCGCTCTCTCGGCGTCGTTCCCGTCTACAAGACGATCGACACCTGCGCCGCCGAGTTCGAGGCCGAGACGCCCTACTTCTACTCGACGTACGAGTCGGAGAACGAGTCGATCCGCACCGGCAAGCCGAAGGTCGCGATCCTCGGCGGCGGCCCGAACCGCATCGGCCAGGGGATCGAGTTCGACTACTGCTGCGTCCACGCGTGCTACGCGCTCGAGGAGGCCGGCTTCGAAACCGTCATGATCAACTGCAATCCGGAGACGGTCTCGACGGACTACGACACCTCCGACCGGCTCTACTTCGAGCCGCTCACGATGGAGGACGTCTCCGCGGTCCTCGACAACGAGAGGCCCGACGGCGTGCTCGTCCAGTTCGGTGGCCAGACGCCGCTCAAGCTCGCCCGCCCGCTGGAGGCGGCGGGCTACCCGATCTGGGGCACGTCGCCCGAGTCGATCGACCTCGCAGAGGACCGCGGCCGATTCGGCCGGCTGCTCGGCGAGCTCGGGCTGGCCGCGCCGCCCCACGCCGAGGCGCGCGACCCGGACGAGGCGCTCCAGGCCGCCCGGCGGATCGGCTATCCGCTCGTCGTGCGGCCGTCGTACGTCCTCGGCGGACGGGCGATGGCGATCGTCTTCGACGAGGCGCGCCTCGCCGCCTTCGTGCGCGACGCCGCGGCGAGCTCGCCGGAGCATCCCGTCCTGATCGACCGCTTCCTCGACGACGCCGTCGAGCTCGACGTCGACGCGCTGTGCGACGGCGCCGCGACGTGGATCGGCGGCATCCAGCAGCACATCGAGGAGGCGGGCATCCACTCCGGCGACTCGTTCTCGGTCCTGCCGCCGTGGCAGGTCCCGCCGCCGCTGCTCGACGAGATCCGCGAGGCGACGCGGCGGCTGGCCGTCGGGCTCTCCGTGCGCGGCCTCGTCAACATCCAGTTCGCGATCCAGCACGGGAAGCTCTTCGTCCTCGAGGTCAACCCGAGGGCGTCGCGCACCGTGCCGTTCGTGTCGAAGGCGATCGGCGTCCCGATGGCGCGCGCCGCCGCCCTGCTCGCGGCCGGCCGCTCGATCGCCTCGCTGAATCTGCCCCCCGAGCGCGACCCCGTCGACTTTTTCATCAAGGCGCCGGTGTTCCCGTTCCGGAAGTTCCCGGGCGAGGACATGCTGCTCGGCCCCGAGATGAAGTCCACGGGCGAGGTCATGGGGATCTCGCCGCGCTTCGGCGACGCGTTCGCGAAGGCGTGCGAGGCCGTCGGCACGCGGCTGCCGCTCGCGGGCCGGGCGTTTCTGACGGTCAATCCGTATGACAAGCCCGCGGTGATACCGATCGGACGGGAGCTCTCCGACCTGGGCTTCGCGCTGTGCGCGACGGAGGGCACGGGCGAGGCGCTGCGCGACGCCGGCCTCGAGGTGGAGCGCGTCTACAAGGTCAACGAGGGCAGCCCGAACGCGGTCGACCGCATGGAGGCGGGCGAGATCCAGCTCGTCGTCAACACGCCGCTCGGCGGATCGTCGCGGTTCGACGAGGCCGCGATCCGCGCCGCCGCGATGCGGCTCTCGATTCCGTGCATCACGACCCTGTCCGCCGCCGCCGCCGCGGTGGAGGGCATCCGCGCCCGCCAGGAGGAGGCGACCGGGGTCGCCCCGCTGCAGGAATACCACCGCGGATGAGCGTGTGAACGACGCGCCGGCGCGCCGGCCCGGCGGTCTCGCGCGGCTTCTCTCCCTCTTCGCGGTCGCCGCCGGTTACTTCGCGGTCTTCGAGGTCGGGTTTCCGCCGGCGTCGCGCGGCCGGCTGCCGGTCCTGGTCCTTTCGCTCGCGCTGGCGCTGATCGCCGCCTGGAATCCGACGCGTGGCCTCGTCGTCTTCTCCGCGATCTTTCCCGTCGCCGGGCTCGGCGATCGGCTGCTGGGCGGCACCGACGCCTTCGCGTGGCCCGTCCTGCTGTTCGCCGGGTTCGCCGCGGGCTGGACGTTCCGCTTCCTCTACGACTTCGAGAACGCCCCCGACCCGACCCGTGTCGATGGCGCCCTGCGCGCCCTCGGCGCGCTGTGGGCCGTCGCGGCCCTGTACGCCGTCCTGCGCGCGCGAACGATCTGGGCCGTCGCGCACGGCCTCGGCCTTCGCGCCGTGAACGTCGAGGGCCTTCTCGACACCGACGCGATCCGCGACGCCGTGCTGTCGCTCGCCGCGCTCGCGGCCGGCGCGGCCTTCTTCTTCATCCTCCGGCGAACGGGCCACGCCGCGCGACAGTCGGCGCTCGCCGCGGCGACGTGGGGCATCGCCGCGTCGGCGCTCGTGTCGCTCGCGGCCCGGGCCGGCATCGGCCCCGGCGAGACCGGCGCGTTCTGGCGCGTCACCGGGCGGTCGTCCGGCGCCGCCACGGATCCGAACGCGCTCGGCATGCTGTGCGGGCTCGGCCTCGTCGTGGCGCTCTCGTGCGTCGCGTCCGGCGGCCGCAAGTGGATCGCGGCGCTCGTCGTGCCGATCTCCGCCGGCCTCTTTCTCTCGGGCTCGCGCAGCGGCATCGGCGCCGCCGCGATCGGCGCCCTGCTCCTGCTCGTGCTGCCCGGTCTGACCGCGCGCCGGCGTGCGGCGGTGCTCGTCGCGGTCCTCGCCGCCGTCGCCGCCGCCGCGATCCTCGTGCCCCGGCGGGAGGGAAGCTCCGTCGAGCGGATGCGCCGCATGCTCGATCCCGCGCTGACCGTGGAGGACCGCTCGTCCTCGCGCACGCTCCTCTGGGACGCGGCGGTGCGGATGTTCCGGCGGGAGCCCGCGGCGGGAGGAGGTCTCGGCGCGTTCTCGTGGGAGCTTCCGAATCTGTTGAGCGAGACGGGCCGTTCGCTCCCGATGCGCGACAACCCCGGGAACGCCTATCTCCAGTCGCTCGCCGAGACCGGGATCCTCGGATTCCTTCTGACGCTCGGCTTCTGTCTCGCGCTCGCGCGGGAGGGCTGGCTCGCCGCCGGCGGGGCCGGGCCGTTCTCGCGCGGCTCCGGCGCGGCGGCGCTCGCGTTTCTCGGCGCGCTCGCTGCGGGCTCGCACTGGTTCGCGCCGGACGTGGCGCTGTACTTCTTCCTTCTCGCGGCGGTCGCGTCGCGGACGCGCCCGGCGGACGCGCCCGTCTCGCGCCGCGCGGGCAGGCTCCGCGTGCTGCTCGTCGCCGTGTACGCGGCGGCCGCCGGCGTCGCTCTGCTCCGCACCCGCTCGCCGGAGGAGGCGTTCCGCTACCGGCCCGGTCTCGGCTTCCACGCGAAGGAGATCGGACCGGGCGGCGCGTTCTGGTGGACCGAGCGCCGCTTCGCGATCCGGGTCCCCGCGGGCCGGTCGGTCTCGCTCGGGCTCGCGCACTTCACTCCGGAGGGACGGCCCGTGACGCTGACCGCAGAGTCCGCCGGGGCGGCGGCGTACGAGCGGGTCCTCGAGCCGGGCGAGGGCGTGCACCTGCGCCTCTCGGCGGGCGCCGCGCCCCGCGTCGTGCGGTTCACGCTGTCGCGCGCGTTCGTCCCGAAGCGCCTGGGACTGTCCGCCGACCGCCGCCAGCTCGGACTCGTCGCGGTCTTTCCCTGACGGCGGGCCGGGAGCGTATCCTCGAAGCGATGGAGCTCCAGTTCCATCCGGCGTCACCCCGCCGGCCGGTTCGCACCGTGACGCTTTCCGAGCGCGGTGAGCGCATTCTCCTCGCGCTCGCCGCGTCGGGAGCGGCACTCCTGCTCTCGCTGTGGATCACGGTCCCCTCGGCGGCGGCCCGCGCGCTCCGAAGGGAGAGAGCGGCGGAGCTCGTGCGCGACACGGCCGACGCGCGCGCCGCCGGCGGCGACCTCGAGGCGCGTGTCCGGGGCCTCCGCGACCGCGCGGCGGACGCGGGCAGTCTCGCCAGCCGGGTGGCGTTTCTCTACGGCGTCCCGCCGGCCGACTGGCCGCGCGGGCTCAAACCCGAGTCGGGGCTGCTCGCGCCGTCGGAGCCGCGGGCGTTGACCGAGGGAATCGCCCGCTACGCCGCCGCGCTCGACCACGCCGCGGAGGTCCTCGAGGGCCGCGAGCGCGCCGCGCCCGGTCTCGCCGCGGTGACCCCCTCGGTGCTGCCGCTGACGGCGGAGCTCGTCGAGCCCTCGGCGGTGTTCGGTCCGCGCGTCTCGCCGTGGACCGGGGCGGAGGAGTTCTTCGACGGTCTCGATCTCGCGGCGCCCGCGGGCACGCCCGTGATCGCGCCGGCCGATGGAACGGTGCTCTTCACGGGCCGCGTGGCGCCCTCGCCGCACTCGCGGCTCTCGCGGTTCGGCACTCTCGTCGTGCTCGGGCACGGCCCGGCCGGCGGCACGCTCTTCGGCCATCTCGGGCGGCTGGACGTGCGCCGGGGCCAGCGCGTGCGGCGCGGCGAGCGGCTCGGCGCGGTCGGAAACAGCGGCTGGGCGATGGCTCCCACGCTGCATTACGAGCTCTGGCGCCGCTCGCGCGGCGGCCTCGCGCCCACCGACCCGCGCTTCGCGGTGCTCGATCGGAAGCTGATCGACGGCGCGCTGTCGCTCGAGAGGATGCTCGCCACCTCGTCGCCGGAGCCGGGGGAGACGCCGCCGGGACTCTGAGGATCCCGGCCGCGGCGGAACGTATTAGCCGCGGCTAATGGATTCGTTCCCGCGCGGCGTTTTCGATTGTCGCCTCTCGATCTCCGGGCGTATGCTGAAACTGCCGCGATGACGGAAACGTTCGATCTCGCCGCGATCGCCTACGCCCGCTGGAAACGCGCGGTCGACCTTCTCGCGCGCGAGGCGGTGCGCCGCCGGCGCGCCGCCGCCGAGGAGGCCGAGCGCCGCCGCGCGCAGCAGCGCGCCCGCAGCCTGCGGCGGATCGTGCGCCGTGCGCTCTCGGAGCTCCATCGCGTCGAGCTCGAGCGGCAGAGGATCCGCGAGGCCGGGATGCGAGGCTCGGCGCTGGGGGATCAGGTCCGCGGCCTGCCGTAGCCCCGAACGCGCTCGCGGTGCCGCGCGAGGCGCTCCAGGACGTCCTCCATCCGGTCGCCGCCCATCGCCTCGAGCAGCGCGTCACACAGGACGAAGGCCAGCATCGCCTCGGCGATGACGCCGCAGGCCGGGACGGCGGTCACGTCGCTGCGCTCGTATGCCGAGCGCGCGGCCTCGCCGGTGTCGAGGTCGACGGAGTCGAGCCCGCGGGCCAGCGTGGAGATGGGCTTCATGTAGGCGACAGCGACGACGTCCTCGCCGTTCGTCACGCCCGCCTCGAGCCCGCCGGCGCGGTTCGTGCGGCGCGCCAGCGCGCCGTCGCGTCCTCTCTCGATCTCGTCGTGCGCGTCGGAGCCGAAGCCCCGCGACGCCTCGATCGCGGATCCGAGCTCGACGGCCTTGACCGCCGGCACCGAGAGGAGCGCCTGGGCGATGCGGCCGTCGAGGCGCCGATCCCACGCGGCGTACGAGCCCAGGCCGGGGGGGACTCCCCGCGCGGCCACGAGGATCGAGCCGCCCAGCGTGTCGCCGCGCGACTTCGCCTCGTCGACTTCCGCGACCATCCTGCTCTCGAGCGCGGCGTCGATCGCGCGAAGGGGAGAGTCCTGGCGGACGCGCGCCACGGAGTCGAACGAGCGCGGCGAGCTCGCGTCGGCGACTCGCCCGAGCGAGAGCACGCCGCTGCCGACCTCGACGCCAGCCTCGGCGAGCAGCCTCCTGCAGACGGCGCCGGCGGCGACGCGCGCTGCCGACTCACGCGCCGAGGCGCGCTCGAGCACGTCGCGCAGATCCGACGCGCCGAATTTCATCCCGCCCGCGAGATCCGCGTGGCCGGGGCGCGGGCGCGACAGGCGGCGTTCTCGCGCGGCGCCCTCGTCGACCTCGAGCGGCCCCATGACGGTCTCCCAGCTCGCGAAGTCGCGATTCGCGATGCCGATCGCGATGGGCGAGCCGAGGGTCACGCCGCCGCGCACGCCGCCCTCGAAGGAGGCTTCGTCCTTCTCGATCTTCATCCGCCCGCCGCGCCCGTAGCCGTGCTGCCGCCGCGCGAGGTCGCCGGCGACGAGCGCGGGGTCGATGCGCAGGCCGGCCGGGATTCCTTCCAGCACGGCCGTCAGACGCGGGCCGTGGGACTCCCCGGCCGTCGTGAGGCGGAGCGGCATGGGACGGGAGTGTAGGGGAAGTCGGGCGGGAGCGGCAGGCCCGACTCGGGTCGCGGGACGGTGCAGGGCCCGCGCGGCCCGGATCGGACCTCAGTTCGGAATGAACCCGTCCAGCGCCGACGGTGTGACTGCCGCGGCGTAGGTGTCCTCGGGCGAGGTCCTCGGCTGGCTGGCCTGCTCGTGCGCGAGACCCGCGAAGAAAGAGAACAGCAGCGCCGCGGCCGCCGCGAGCAGGACCCGCTCGCGCGCCGCCGTCCGCCGGTCCCGGCCCACGGCCCCGACGACCTTCGCGACGAACTCGTCGCTCGGCGCGATCGGCACCGGAGCCTCGGGTCGCTCGATGAGCTTCCAGGCCCCGGAGATCCGCGACGAGACGCGGCAACTCTCGCAGACGAGTCGGTGGGACGGATTTCTCTGATCGGCCTCTTCGTGAATCCTCATGGTCTTTCCCTTTCGAACCGCTGGCGCACACGCCGGCGCGCCCGATGGATGCGGACGCGGACGGCGGTGACCGTCATATCGAGTCGGCGCGCGATCTCCTTGTCGTCGACGCCCTCCAGCTCGCGCGCGAGCAGGATCTCGCGCTCGAGCGGCGAGAGCGCGGCGAGCGCCGCGCGCAGGAGGTCCGTGTCCTCGTGCCGGGTGTCCTCCGGCGGGCCGGCCGGATCCGGGGGAAGCGGCGCGTCCGGGCGGCGGCGGCGCATCACGTCGATCGCGCACCGCACGGCGATCGTCCTCAGCCAGGCCCGGAAGCTCGCCTCGGGACGGAAGCGGCCGAGCGCGCGGAACGCTCTGAGGAACGCCTCCTGGCACGCGTCCTCCGCCAGAGCGGCGTCCCCCGTGACACGACGAGCGGCGGCCAACGCCGCCGGTGCCGCCGCACGCACGAGGCCTTCGATCGCCTCCTGGTCCCCCTTCAGGGCGCGCGCAACCAGAACAGCCTCGGCCGGGAGGGCCTCAGGAGCGCTGGACCGGAGCGCTCCGTCCTCGGCCCTCCCGCCGGGCACGGGACCCAGTGTCAGTTGTCGCCTCGCAGCCATTTGTCGAGCGACTGGAATTGGGCGTCGCCGCGATCCTTCATCTGTCCGTGGAGCTGCGTCATCTTCGCCTGTTGATCCGCGTTCAGCACCGGCCAGATCTCCGTGCGAATCTTCGCGAAGACGATGGCCGCCTCGCCGTGAGCCTGACCCGCCTGCATCGCGAGACTCCGGATCGAGTTCTCGTCGACAGGCTGCGCGAGCAGAGCCTGATGGAGCGCGCGCCGCGCGTTCATACCGGCCTTGACGTTCGTCTCGATCTCATCCGCGTGATTCTTGAAAATCGCTCGGATCTGAGTCTGCTGCTCGGCCGTCAGGTCGAGCTGCTTGGCGAGGTGGCGGAACATCCGCGGCGCCCCGTCGGAGTGCATCCGCGAGAACTCGCCCCTTTGAGCGAGCAGCCTTCCCGCGAACAGGCCCGACACGGCCAGCCCGCCCATGAGCGCGGCTGCCAGTACGGACCTTCGAA
This sequence comes from Thermoanaerobaculia bacterium, assembly GCA_036271035.1. Taxonomy (GTDB): domain Bacteria; phylum Acidobacteriota; class Thermoanaerobaculia; order UBA5066; family Gp7-AA6; genus DAHUXD01. The sequence continues at coordinate 15,863 of DATBBK010000182.1, forward strand.
TCTTCTGGATACTCATTGGTTAACCTCCCGTCTGTCTCCATCGCTAACAACGAGCGGCCAAAAGAAAAGATTACCAGCGCCTAAACGGCCCGGCGGGCGTTTCGAGGTCCTCGTCCGGAACGGAGGACGGCGGCCTTAGGAGACCCTTCGGCGAAGCGGCGGCGAATTCCTCTAAGCTGCTGCCGTGGAACGGAAATACGTCCTCAAGACGCCGGCGCGGCTGAAGACGTACCGGATCGACTACGACCGGGAGCTCAACGAGGAGCAGCGCGAGGTCGTCGTCGCCGGGAAGGGTCCTCTCCTGGTCATCGCCGGCGCGGGCTCCGGTAAGACCCGGACGCTGGTGTACCGCGTCGCCCGTCTGATCGAGGACGGGCTCGACCCGTCCCGAATCCTGCTGCTGACGTTCACGAACAAGGCGTCGCGGGAGATGCTGCGGCGCGTCGAGATGCTGCTGTCCGTGGACACGCGCCGCCTCATGGGCGGCACGTTCCACTCCGTCGGCAACCGACTGCTGCGGCGCTTCGGCGCGCGCCTCGGGCTGACGCCGAGCTTCTCGATCCTCGACCCGGAGGACTCGCGCGAGATGCTCGAGGCGGCGACCTCCGACCGCCAAATGCCGACGCTCGACCGGCGGTTCCCCAAGGGTGACGTGCTGCTCGATCTCTACTCGTTCACGGTGAACACGGGCCGCCCGTTCTCCCAGGTGCTCTTCGAGATGGCGCCTCACTTCGTGTCGCTCGAGGCGGAGATCGTCACGATCTTCCAGCGCTACCGTGAGCGCAAGCGCCTCGGCAACTCCGTGGACTACGACGACCTGCTGCTGCTCTGGAAGCGCCTCCTCGACGAGGGCGGCGAGGCGGCGGCGCTGCTCTCGACCTCCTACGATCACATCCTCGTCGACGAGTACCAGGACACCAACAAGCTGCAGGGCGAGATCGTGGACGGTATGGCGAAGGGGAAGCGCAACGTGACCGTGGTCGGCGACGACGCGCAGGCGATCTACTCGTTCCGGGGCGCGTCGTTCGAGAACATCCTCGGATTTCCGGAGCGATACCCGGACGCGCAGACGTACCGGCTCACGCGCAACTACCGATCGACGCCGGAGATCCTCGCTCTCGCGAACGCGTCGATCGCGAAGAACGAGCGGCAGTTCCCGAAGGAGCTCACGGCGTCGCGCGAGGCCGGGGCGCTTCCGGCGGTGATCGCGCTCGCCGACATCCCCGACCAGGCGAGCTTCGTCGGCCAGCGGATCCTCGAGTGGCACGACGAGGGCGAGAAGCTCTCCGACGTCGCCGTGCTCTATCGCGCGCACTACCAGGCGCTCGAGCTGCAGATCGAGCTGACGCGCCGCGGCATCCCGTACGAGATCCGCTCCGGCACGCGGTTCTTCGAGCAGCGCCACGTGAAGGACGTGCTCGCGTTCCTGCGCATCGTCGTCAATCCGAAGGACGAGCTCTCGTGGAAGCGTGCGCTGAAGCTCTTCCCGCGCGTCGGCGAGAAGTCGGCGGCCGCCGTCTGGGAGGCGATCGGCTCCCGGCCCGACCCGCTCGAGGCGTTCCGCAAGCTGGACGCGTCGGGGCTGTCCCTCGGCCGCGGCGGCGAGGCGGCTCTGCGGCCGTTCCGTTCGCTCGTCGCGCGCCTCGATGCGCCCCCTCTGACCGCGAAGCCCTCGGAGGCGATCCGCACGGTGGTCGAGGACGTCTACCGCGACTTCGCGCGCGCGCACTTCCCGAACGGCAATGCGCGGCTCGACGATCTCGAGCAGTTCGCGCAGTTCGCCCAGTCGTACGACTCCATGCGCACGTTCCTCGAGGAGGTGACGCTCTTCAACGAGCTGTCGGGCGAGGACGTCGTGCCCGGCGATCCCGACGACGACCGCGTGATCCTGTCCTCCGTCCACCAGGCGAAGGGCCTCGAGTGGAGCCGCGTGATCGTGATGAGCCTCTCGGAGGGACGATTCCCGAGCTACCGCGCCGCGGCGACGCCCGAGGGTCTCGAGGAGGAGAGGCGCCTCTTCTACGTCGCCGTCACGCGCGCGAAGAACGAGGTCGCGCTCGTCTATCCGATGCTCGCGCGCGACCGCTACGGTGTCGACGTCATCCTCGAGCCGTCGCGTTTCGTCTCCGAGCTGCCCGACGGAGTCTACGAGCGGTGGACGATCGAGAAGCAGGCGGAGGAGACGGCCGCCGGGGAGCCGGCGGATCCCGGACCGGTGAACTGAGCCGTCCACTCCTCGCGACACGAGTCTCGAGCCGGTGACGGGTCTCACGTCGCGCGTGTCGCGTCTCACGCCTTCCGTCTCACGCCCCGCGTCTGCGGGCGTAAAATAGCGGAGAAGAATTTGCTGTTGTGGTGGGCGTGAGGGACTGGGGAAGATGAAAGACGACATCTACTCCGCCATCTGCCGTGAGGCGCTGGAATCCCGCCAGCGCGATCTGGGCGCGTTCGTCGACAACGGGATGGCCGGCATGTCGACGCGCCTCGAGAAGACGCTGCTGCGCCTGCCGCCGGGATACTTCCTGCTCGGTCTCGGCCCCTACAACGCCGGCCTCGTCAAGCTCGACGAGTTCGACGAGCTCTTGATCGGCCGCGAGGTGCCCGAGTACATCGGCGTCGGGATGCCGGTCTCCGGCTTCCGCGTCTCCTCGCCCGAGGCTTTCCTGAACGTGGAGGTCTCGCGCCTCCACGCCAAGGTCTTCCGCAAGGGCGAGAGCACGGCGCGCTATCTCCTCGTCGACATGCGGTCCACCTGCGGCACCTACCTGAACGGCGATCCGATCCCGGCGCCGGACGACCTCGGCGGCGTGTCCGAGGAGGACTGCGCGCGGCCGCTGACATCGGGCGACTTCTTCTCCCTCGGACCGTCCGCGGTCAATCTGTTCCTCTTCTTCCAGAAGTGAGCTCGGCCCGGGCTTACCCCTTCGCGGGGTCCCGGGCGATTTGGCTCGTCGGAGCTGCCGCCGCCTTCCTCGCCGCGGTCGACCTCTCGCGCTGGCTCGGCCCGGCGCTGCTGCTCGACCGGGATCCGGGCTGGGCCGGGCCGCGGCTCGCGCTCGGGCTGGCGCTCTGCGCCGCGGCGGCCGGAGCGGGCGCGCTCGCCGCGGGCCTCTACGCGCGCTGGAGCCGGACCCCGGTCGCGCGCGAGCCGCTCCGTGCGATTCCGTGGAGCGGGGGAGCCATCCGTGCGCTCACGCTAGCCGCGCTCGCGGCGGGGCTGCTCCTGCGGGTCTTCGCCTGGTCACACGTGCGCGTGCCGTACCTCGAGGACGAGGTCAACCTCGTCGGTCCGTCGCTCTCGCTCTCCGGGACCGCGCGCGACTTCGCGGATTCCATCCGGCCGATCCCCTACGGGCGGCCCGATCCGCACGAGATGATCGGCGTCATCTACCTGCGGGCGCTGCGCTCGATCATGAGCCGCGTCGGTCCGACGCCGGAGGCGGTACGGTTCCCGTCGCTCGTGGGCGGGGCCGCGTCGCTCGTGACGGCCGGCCTCCTCGCGCGAGCGCTCCTCCCCGCGGGCGGCGGCGCGCTCGCGGTGCTGGCGCTCGCCGGCCTCCGCTGGCACCTCATCCTCTCGATCTCCGGCTGGCACTCGGTGCTGCTCGTGCCGCTGGTCGATCTGGCCGCACTCGGGCTCGTCGCCGCGCGCCGCCGGGGCGCATGGCCGCCGGCGCTCGCCGGAGGCGCCGCCCTCGGAATCGGGACGCACCTCTACCTCGCGTCGTGGATCGCGGCCGCCGCGCTGCTCGTCTACTCCGTCTGGCCCGCCGAGGCGGCGCGACGCGGCCGGCTCGTCCGCGCTCTCGCATTCGCCGCGGGATTCGCGCTCGTCGCCTCCCCCCTCTTCCTCTTCCACGAGGGCCGGACGCGTCCGTACTTCGGCCGCTCGACGCGCCACAACCTGCTGCGCGAGGTCGCCTACCAGAAGTCGTGGCTGCCGGCGTTTTCCGCGGCGGCCGACGCGCTGCCCGCGCCGTGGCTGATCCCCGATCCCGAGGGGCGCCACGACCTCGAGGGCGCGTCGCGCCTGGGATGGATCGTCGGGATTCCGGTCGCCGTGGCGCTCGCCCGCGCGCTGCGCTCGCCGCGAGAGGAGCTCTCCGGTCTCCTGATCGCCCACGGCGCGTTCGGCGCGGCGGCGGCGGTCGCGAGCGGCACGGCCGGCCACCCGAACGGCTTCCGCTTCGGATACCTGAGCTCGCTGACCGCGGTCGCGGCGTCGGCGGGCCTGCTCGCGCTCGTCGGCGCGGCGCCTTTGGCGCGGCGCCGCGCGGCGGCGGCGATCGCGGTCGCGCTGCTCGCCCTCGCGGGTGCGGTCGGCGTGCGACAGGCGTACGTGGCGTGGCCGTCGCGGCGCGCGACCTTCGACAGCTTCCGCGGCGAGGACACGCTGATCGGCGCCGCCGCCGCACGCTGGGACCGCTACGGCGCCGTGTCCGTCGCTCCGGGGCTCGGCCGGTCGGACGCGACGATCGAGACGGTGCGCCGCTGGGGGCTCTGGCCGGACGGCGCCGGAGCGCCGGACCCCTCCGGACCGCGACGACGGACGCTGCGGATCGTGAAGACGCGCGCGTCGCGCGCGCCGGACGAGCGCGTCGTCGAGAGCGTGCGCGACGCCTTCGGCCGCGAATGGGCGGTCGTGCTCGCAAAGCCTACGAGCGGTCCCGCTTGAGCCGGACCGTCCTCCGCGCCGCGGCGATCGTCGGCGCCCTCGCGGGTTTCGTCGCCGGCGTCGACCTGCTGCGTGCGCTGCGTCCGGCGCTGCTCGTCGACCCCGAGCCCGCCTGGGCCGTGCCGCGG
>DATBBK010000183.1:0-5708 GCA_036271035.1 Thermoanaerobaculia bacterium
CCTGATCGCCACGCCCGGACGCCTGCTCGACCACTTCCGATTCCCGTACGCGCGGCTCGACCACCTCGAGGTCCTCGTGCTCGACGAGGCGGACCGGATGCTGGACATGGGCTTCCTGCCCGACATCCGCCGCGTCCTGAAGCACCTCCCGCCACGCCGCCAGACACTCTTCTTCTCCGCGACCATGCCGCCGCCGATCGTCGAGCTGACGCGCGAGATGCTGAAGCACCCGTTCACGGTCAACCTGGAGCGCAAGGCCGAGCCCGCGATCGGGATCACGCAGGCCGTCTACCCCGTTCCGCAGCATCTCAAGGCGTCCCTTCTCCTCGAGCTCCTGAAGCGGGGCGACATCAAGAACGTCCTGGTCTTCACGCGGACCAAGCACCGCGCGAACCGGCTGTTCGAGACGCTGTCGAAGCGGGGCGTCCCGTGCGAGCGCATCCACGGAAACCGCTCGCAGCCGCAGCGCACCCTGGCCCTGGAGGGCTTCAAGACCGGCCGCTACCGCGTGCTCGTCGCGACCGACATCGCGGCGCGCGGCATCGACGTCGAGGCGCTGTCGCACGTCGTCAACTTCGACGTGCCGCACGTGCCCGAGGACTACATCCACCGCGTCGGCCGGACGGCGCGCGCCGAGATGACCGGCGACGCCTTCACGTTCATGTCGCCGGAGGAGGCGACGGATCTCGCCGCGATCGAGCGCGCGATCCAGAAGCGCCTGCCGCGGATCACCGTCCCGGGCTTCGACTACGCCTCCGCGCCGGCGGAGCGCTTCGAGGTTCCGATCGCTGAGCGCATCGCAGCGATCCGCGCGCGCAAGGCGCAGGAACGCCAGCGCGCGAGGGAGAAGGCCGAGCGGCGAGTCGCGCACGAGCAGGAGGAGCGCCGCCGCGTCGTGGAGAAGGCCCAGCGGCGCTTCTCGAACTCGCCAACGCAGCGGCGCGACCCGAACGCGCCGATGGACTCCCGCGGTCCCGCCGACCGGGACCGCTCGCGCGACCCGCAGACTTCAGCCGTGCGCGTCCAGGAGCAGAGGCGCCAGCACGCGGCGATGCCGGCCCCGGCGCATCACCGGCGGGACAAGGGCCCGTCGACGCCGGGCGCGGTGCGGTTCGGGAGACGAGGAAGGTAGGAGTCGGACAGCCCGGGCCCGTCCGGCACGTGTCATTGCAGGGAGAGGGTCCCGTGACGACTTCCCCTCTCATGTCCACGGTCCGCGGAGCGGACCGCTAGAGGAAGAGGTCCGAGCTATTTCGCGGCCGTGTACACCGGCAGCATGCCGGGCCGCGTGGCCGCCGGCGGCGGGGCCATCGGCATCGCCGGGACGGTCTGGCCGGGCAACACCGGCAGCGGGACGTTGCGGCCGCGCGCGTAGACCTCGTGGCGGCCCTTCGTCTTGTACCACTCGGCAAGCGACGCCGTCTGGAACATCTCCTCGATGATCTTTCGCCAGCCCACGCCGGTGTTGTACGCGCAGAACGAGATCTCGCCCATCTGCGTCGCGTACGGGATGATGCACATCTCCGTGCGGCGGAAGTCGTAGTTGAAGAGGTCCTGGAACCACATGCCGCCGATGAAGAGCACGCGCCACGGGTAACGGTTCTTCTCCGCGAAGCCGAGCTTGCCGCCCGTGTGGCCGTCGAGGATCTTCGCGACCTTCCACGGCGTGAGCCCCGCGGGGACGCCCTCGGGACGCAGGTTGCGGAGGACCGACAGGCCCATCTGGAGCGCGGTCCACGTCTTCGTGCGCGCCGAGTCGGTGATGCCCTTGATGTCGGCGAGCATCTGGTCGACGTTCAAGACCGACGGCACCGTCACCGCCCTGTGCGTATCCTCCTCGACCAGGAGCATCGTGCCGATGCCGCAGTTCGGGTGACAGCCGCACTTGAACGAGCCCCACTCCGACTCGAGCCCGCCGAGCAGGTCCTTCAGATCCGAGAGAGGACCCGACGCTGACAGCGGATACCAGTCGCGCATCGGCTCCCCGATCCCCGCCTGCGTCTTCACGTCGTGGGCGAGGTGCGACAGCGTGTAGCGCTGCGCGCGGCGCGTCTCGTCGTCGATGTCCTCGTCGCGGCCGGTGAACGAGACCGGCTGGAACGCGACCGCGGTCACCTTGTCGATGTTCTCGATGCCGAAGCGAATGATGTCGCCGACCTGGTCGTTGTTGACGCCGTTGATGATCGTGACGACGAGCGTCACGTCGACGCCGTACTTCTTCAGGTTCTCGATCGCGCGCAGCTTGACGTCGTAGAGGTTGCCGACCTTGCGGTGCTGGTTGTGCTCGTTGCCGACGCCGTCGAACTGGAGGTACGCGAAGCGCAGGCCCGCCTCGGCGGCCTCCTTCGCGAAGTTCTCGTCCTGCGCGAAGCGAATCCCGTTGGTCGCCGCCTGAACGGAGAAGTAGCCGATCTTGCGCGAGTAGCGAATCGCCTCGAGGAAGTGCGGCGACAGCGTCGGCTCGCCGCCCGAGAACTGGACCGAGAGCTGCCGGCGCGGCTTGATCGACGCCGCGTCGTCCAGCAGCTTCTGGACCTCCTCCCACTCGAGCTCGTGGACGTAGCCCACCTGGTTGGCGTCCATGAAGCACGGGTTGCACATCATGTTGCAGCGGTTCGTCAGGTCGATCGTCAGGACCGCGCCGCGGCCGTACTTGATCGACGACGTGCCGTGCTCGTGCAGGCCGTCCTTCGGGATCACGAAATCGCGCCCGGGGTACATGGACTCGAGCCGGCGGAAGAACGCGGGGTCCGTGGACATCACGTCCTCGAACGCGCCATGCTTCGGGCACTCCTTGCGCATGAGGATCTGGCCGTCCTCTTCAACGATGCTGGCCCGGATCTCGCCCGGGTTCCCCTCGATCAGGACCTTCCAGTCCGCCTCGCCCGAGAGGATCTGCCCGCGCACCTCGGTGACGCAGCGCGGACAGAGGGAGTCGGTTTCACGGGGGAAGCCGAGCGGAGGAAACGTGCGTTCCCGCTGCTTGGCTAGAGGAGCCGGAGCCCATGACGGGTGAACCGACCGCTCCGGAAAGCGCCGGTCAACGGCGCGGGCCAGCCTCCACATCGCGTCGGCGGCCGTTCGAAGGCCCGAATAGAGCGCGCGTCGCATCTCCCCCACTACCCTCCTACCGGGCAGGCAAGCGCACGACGCGCATCCGCCCTGACTCGAGCGATTCTAACAGGGGCTCTCGCCCTCGCCGGCAACGTGTCTGAATTTCACGGGTGCGACAGCCGACCCGCGAAACGCTCGATCGAGAACGCCGCCAGCCGCGATCCGCTCTCCGGGACGGACAGGATCGCGTCCGCTACCAGCCTCGCCGTGACCGGGGCGAGCAGGATCCCGCTGCGGAAGTGACCGGTCGCGAAGAAGAGGCCTCGAACCGGGGAATCTCCCAGGATCGGCCGGCCGTCGGGCGTTCCGGGGCGGAGCCCGGACCACGCGTCCTGCGGGCTCGCCTCCGCGAGCCGCGGCACCAGCCGGACGGCGGCGCCGATGAGGCGCGCGACGGCGCCGGCCGTCACCGCCTTGCGGAAGCCGGCGGACTCCAGGGTGGAGCCGACCAACACCGTCCCGTCGGGCCGGGGCAGCACGTAGGCGTCCTCCGAGCAGACGACGCGCCGCGGCGGCGCGCCCTCCGTCCGAAGCGCGACGATCTGGCCGCGCACCGGCCGCACCGGAACGGGGAACGGGAGGCCGAGATCGAACGCCGCCCACGCGCCGGCGGCATCGACGACCGTCCCGGCCGCGAGGACGCCCTCGTCGGTCTCGACTCCGACGCAGCGTCCCCGGTCGAGGACGAAGCGCCGCGCCGCCACCCCGCCCCGCACGACGGCGCCGCGACGCTCCGCCTGCAGCCGCGCCGCCCGCGCGAGCCGCCGCGGCGAGACGGCGGCCTCGTCCTCGAAGTAGACGGCGGCGCGCACCTCCTCGGAGAGGGAGCACTCGTCGCGGTCCCGCGCGAGGGAGTCGCCGGAGCGCAGCTGCACGGCGAGCCCCGCCGCGCCCTGCCAGGCGTACGCCGCGGCGAGCGTCTCGCGCTCCTCGTCCGAGAACGCGCACTTCAGGAGTCCCGTGCGCCGGTAACCCGGGTCGACGCCCGTCTCCTCCGCGAGCCGATGGGTCCACTCGGGATAGAGCTCGAGGCTCTGCACGCCCAGCTCGAACATGGGATCGCGCTGGCGGGCGTCCGACTGCGGCGAGAGCATGCCGGCCGCCGCGCTCGAGGCCTCCGCCCCCGGCTCCCCGCGCTCGAGGACGAGCACGCGCTGGGCTCTCGCGGAGAGCTCGGCGGCGAGGGCGCACCCGATGAGCCCTCCGCCGACGACGATCGTGTCGGCGGCGACCCGCGTCATCGGCCTATGGGAAGGAGGCGTCCCGAGCGGCGCAGCTGCTGGTGGGCAAACCGGCCGACCGCAACCGCCGCGCCGTAGCCGAGCGCCGCGCCGGCGAGCGTCCCGGCGATGCCTCGCGCCGACGACCGCCTCGGGAGGACCCCGCGCAAAAGCCGCACGAGCCCCTGACGCAGCGCCTCGGAGGAGAGCGCGGCCGCCACGCCCGCCACCCCCGCGGCCGCCCGCTCGCCCGCGCCTTGCGCCGAAGCGCCATGCAGGTCCGCGAGCGCGAGCATGAGACGGTTCAGGGCCGCCGCCTGGTAGACGAGGTCCGCGCCGAACGGCATCGATCCGAAGAACGCCGCGGGGCCGGTCAGGAGAGCGCCGGCTCCGGCGCACTCGAGGGCGGTCCGGCGGATCAGCCGGTCCGCGATCTCGTCCTTCGAGGCGCGGGGATGGCGCCGCCGCAGCCGCTCGACGCGAGTCGCCGCGCGGGCCTGCTGCCCGCCGTCCAGAATGGCGCGCGCGAGGGCGGCGTACATGGGCCGATCCTATCCACTGTGCGGCGGAAAGGCAGCGAGTTTCGGGCTCGGCCACCGTGCTACCCTCGCGCTCCGAAAGGAGCTTCCGTGAGAACTCGCATGTTCACCGCCCTCCTGCTCGCCTGCGCGATCCCGCTCGCGGCCACCCAGGCGACGAAGGGCAAAGGAAAGGGGACGAAGGTGCCTCGCGACTACGCCAACACGATCGCCACGCTGCAGACCGACATGGGGGACATCCAGATCAAGTTCTTCTACGACAAGGCCCCCAAGCACGTCGAGAACTTCATCGACCTCTCCTCGAAGGGCTTCTACGACGGCACGCTGTTCCATCGGGTCATCCCGGGCTTCATGATCCAGGGCGGCGACCCGAACACGAAGAAGCCGGAGGACCCGTCCCATCCGTACGGCACGGGCGGCAGCGACACGAAGCTGAAGGCGGAGTTCAACGACACCCCCCACAAGCGCGGCATCGTCTCGATGGCCCGCTCGTCGGACCCGAACTCGGCGTCGTCGCAGTTCTTCATCGTCGTCAAGGATTCGAACTTCCTGGACGGCCAGTACACGGCGTTCGGCGAGGTGATCTCCGGCATGGAGGTCGCCGACAAGATCGCGGCGACGCCGCGCGGCGCGAACGACCGGCCGAATCAGCCGATCCACATCAAGAAAGTCCTCCTCTCGCAGGCGAAGGCGACGAGCTGACGCGCTTCGCGCGCGCGAGACGAAACCCGTGAGACGTGAGACGGCGGCCGGCGAAGATGCTGGCCGCCGGCCCGCGTCTCATCTGAAGTCCGACGACCTCATCCTGGAGGGCCTCGCGCGCGACGCGGGTCTC
>DATBBK010000184.1:0-1593 GCA_036271035.1 Thermoanaerobaculia bacterium
TGACGAACGCGGGCCAGCTCGCTCCCTACCGCGTCGCGGCGAGCGGCGCCGTCGACGCGCTCGAGCTGCCCGCCTTCCCGCTCGGGATCTTTCCGGGGAAGACCTATCCGACGACGGAGTACGCGTTCGCGGCGGGCGACCGGCTCGTCTTCTTCACGGACGGCCTCGTCGAGGCGGTGGACTCGAGAGACGACGCCTTCGGCTTCCAGCGCTTCGAGCGGGTCCTGCGCGACCACGCCGCCGGCGACGCCTCCGCGATCCGCGACGCGCTCCTCGCCGCGGTGCGTGCGCACGCCGGCGCCCGGCCGCTCGACGACGACTGCACGCTGTTGATCCTCACCTTCGTCTGATCCGGCCCGGCCGGCTGCGATACAGTCCCCTCAACTACTGACGGAGAACCCAATGCGCAAGCTCCTGCTCGCCTTCGCGGCGGTTCTGGCCGCCTCGCGCCTCGCGGCCCAGTCCTCCCCGTTCGTCGACGACAATGTCGAGCGCCTTCTCGTCAACGAGATCTCCGGCGACCTCGCGTTCGAGACGCTGCGAGTCACGACGCACTGGTACAAGCCCGGCGGCTCCGAGGGGTTCTTCGCCGTCGCGCACTACGTCGAGGACCGGGCGAAGGCCGCCGGACTCCAGGACGTGAAGTGGATCGACCAGGTCGCGGCTTCTCCCTCGTGGACGTGCAAGCGGGCGGAGGCGTGGCTCATCGAGGGCAAGGGCGACACCGAGAAACGCACGAAGCTCGGCTCGTTCGCCGAGGTCCCGACGTCGATCGCGGACTACTCGCGATCCGCGGACGTCACCGGGGACCTCGTCGACGTGGGCACCGGCGAAAAGGCTGCCGACTACGAGGGCGTCGACGTCCGCGGGAAGATCGTGCTCGCGTCCGGCAACGTGGGGACGGTCATGGAGCAGGCCGTCTGGAAGCGAGGAGCGGCCGGCATCCTGTCCGACGCGTCGTCGCGGCTCAACCCGCTCGCGGACTCCGCGGACCAGATCGCGTGGATCAACGGTCCGCAGGAGGACGGTCCGAAGGGCGAGAAGACGACGTTCGCATTCGTCATCTCGCGCCGGGCGGGGAACGCGCTGTCGGACCGGATCCGCGGCGACAGCGCGCGGCGCTGGGGCGGCGGCGGAGCGACCGAGTCGGCGAAGGGACTTCGCGTCCATGTCGTGGTGGAAAGCGTCACGCTGCCGGAGAAGAAGACCGCGATGGTCGAGGCGCGCATCCCCGGCACGGATCCCTCGCTGCCCGAGGTCGTGCTGACCAGCCACCTCCAGGAGAACATCTCCGCCAACGACAACCAGTCCGGCGTCGCGAGCACGCTCGAGATCGGGCGCGCGCTCACGCGCCTGATCGCCGACGGCAAGCTGCCGCGCCCGAGACGCGGCATCCGCATCTGGTGGTGCGATGAGATCTACTCGGAGTACCGCTACTTCGCCGACCATCCGGGCGCGGAGAAGAAGATCCTGGCCGACATCAACCAAGACATGGTCGGCGCGAAGCAGTCCGACGGCGGGCGCGTCGAGTACATGGCGCGGACGCCGTGGTCGCGTCCCTCCTATCTCTCGGACCTCCAGCAGAGCGTGCTC
>DATBBK010000185.1:0-5780 GCA_036271035.1 Thermoanaerobaculia bacterium
CGAGATGACGGCGATACCACGCAGCGGGAAATGCTAATCCTTCACCGGGACGTAGGGGCGGCCCTTGCGGCCGACCGCGACGGGCGCGTGGGCGTGCGGCTCCGGAATCGCAAGGGGAGGCGGACACATTAGCCTTCACTAATATGTCCGCCACGCCCGATCGCCTCTTGCCCGGACCGCCTACCGCCCCTCGACGGCCTTCTTGTATCCCTTCTGCTTCGACGTCTCGAACAGGATCCGCGCGTCGGCCGACGACACGACGAACCGTCGCGCTGACGGACCCGGCTTGTCGTCCCACGCGAGGATGGAGAAGCCGAGCCGCGTGCCGTCGTCCGAGAAGTCGTCGAGCCAGGCCAGGACGTTCTCGCGGCTGCGGTCGCGCAGCGGCCGTCCGCTCGAGAGGAACCCGATCTCGCGCGCGGGCTCCGGCGAGTCCAGCCGTGCGATGACCGGGAGCAGGCGCGACGGGCCCGCGACCTCGATCCACGCCGCGAAGCGGCCGTCCCGCGAGACCCGCAGCGAGCCCGGCACCGGGAGCACCGGCGTCGCGGGCACGGACGCCCACGGCGTCGCCGCGTTCTGTCCCTCGCGCCGCGTGGCGAGCGAGAGCGAGCCGAGCGAGCCCTGGACGCGGACGACGTTCTCCACTCCGGCGATCCGCGATCTCGCCTCCTGCGGGAACGCACGCGAGCCGTCGCCGCGCATCGCCTGGAGGATGACCACGCGGCCGTTCAGCCGCGGGCCGCAGCCGGACGAAGGCGCCGTGCTCGTCGCCCGCTGCGACACGGAGATCATCCGCAGGCGAAGGGAGTCGAGCTGGTCCAGGCGTCCCGTCGCGACCAGGTAGCGGCCGAGCGCGAGGCCGGAGGCGCCGAGCCGCTCCGTCGCGGCCTCGAGCGCGTCGCGGTCGCGCGCCGTCTCGGCGAGACCCAGCCAGTCGGCCGTCTCCTGCCAGAGCAGCGTCAGCGTGTCGGTCGTCTCCGGGTATTTCAGGCGGAGCAGGCCCGCGGTGGCGCGGTCGCGGACCCACTCGAGACCCTGCGCGCAGGCAGCGGACGCGAGCGCGAGCGCGCGCGTGTAGGCGTCGCCGGTATACGAGGAGCAATCGGAAGTGGCTCCTGCGGTGCCCGCCGCTCCTTTCGTCGCGGCTCCTGCGGTCCCCGCCACTCCTTGCGTCGCGGGTGCCGTGAAGATTCCCTTGCACGGCTTGACCGTGCGCGGCACGCCGGCCGGCCACCGGCCGTTGTGGCGCGCGAGCGCCTCGGCGCTCTCGCCGAGCCGGATCTCGACGGCCGGATCCGGCGTGCCCTCCTCGCGCAGACGCTCGGACGCTCGCTGGAGCATCGCGACTCCCACCGTGCGGTGCGTGGACGTGCCCGCGAGCGCGGCGCCGGCCGCGGCGAGCTCCGCCGTGCCGCGTGGTCCCGCCGGGAAGACGGAGACCGCCTCGAGCAGCACGAAGCCGGTCGCGGCGTCGGTCCCCGACTCCGCGTCGAGGATCCGGCTCACGCGCAGGAATCGGCCGGAGATCGCGGTCTCGCGGAGCCGCTCGCCGCCGGGAACGACGGCGACCACGCCGGTCTTGTCGGATGCGCGCTCGTAGAGCGCGGCCTCGCGCGGCATGACGAAGACGTCGGTGATGTCATATGCGGTGCCCGCCGCTCCTTGCGTCGCGGCTGCGGTGCCCGCCGGGCGGACTGCGGTGCCCGCCGCTCCGTTCGTCGCGGCTGGTGTACCGGCCGTCGTGGATTGCGGCGTCGGCTGTGGTTTCTGCGTCTCAACCGCCGACGGATCCGGCGTGACGATCACCTGGATCGTCTGGTTCTTCGGCTGTGTCGGGGTCTGTCCGCCCATGATGACGGCGGCGAGCAGGACGGAGATGGTGAGCCAGCTCTTCAGGCGTGTCATGGCAGTGCTCCTTCTTTCTCGTTTGGATCGGTTGTCAGTGCGACTTCGACGCGGTCTTCGTGGCGGCTTCTGCGGTCCGCGCCGCTCCTTTCGTCGCGGGGGGCGGCGTCTCGGGCGCGCCCTGTCGCGCGGCGCGGCGCACGACCTCGTCGGTGAACGTCTCGCCGCCGAGCGTCGGCGTGAGGATGACCTGGACCTTGTCGGAGATCCGGTCGGCGAACGTCTTCGGGATGAGCAGCGGGTTCGCGGAGACGAGCTCAGCCTCGCGCTTGAGGTTCTCGAACTGCGCCTCGGACGTCTTGCGGATCGCGTACGCTTCGGCGTCGGCCATCGTGCGGCGCCGGAGCGCCTCGGCCTCGGCGGAGATCTTCGACGCCTCGGCCTCCGACTGCGCGCGCTGCACGCGCGTCTCGCGCTCGGCCTGCGCCTCGAGCTTCTTCTGGTCGATCTCCTTGTGCTTCTGCTCGAGGATGAACTTCATGGCCTCCGACTCGCCGCGCGCCTGGATGACGCGCTGCTGCGCGGCGGCCTCCGCCTGCTGCACGACGCGCGCGCGCTGCGCCTCCGCCTCGAGACGGGTCTGATCGACCTCCTTCGCCTTGAGCTTGAGCGTGACCTCCATGCGCTCCGTCTTCTGGATCTCGTCGACCATCGCCTCGCGGCCGCGCTCGAAGTCCGCCGGCAGCGTGAGGTCGGAGATGAGGACTTCCTTCAGGACGATGCCGCTCTCGGCGAGCCGCTCGCGCGCCTGCTTCGCGGCCGTCGCCGCGAACTCCTCGCGCTTGTCCGACACGAGCGACGCGACCTCGTACCGCGGCGCGAGCGCGCGGAACGCGGCGGCGACGATGGGGGAGACGAGCTCGGGCCCGGGACGCGCCGGCAGCGCGGACCACTTGCGCAACAGCGAGGCGCGGTCGATGGCCCAGCGCGCCTGGATCGTCACGCGCGCCGCGACGCCCTCCTTCGTCGAGACGCTGAAGGCGCCTTCCTGCCCAGTCAGCAGCTGATCCGAGATGCGGATGGGATGGAGGTCGTAGAGTGACGGCGGCCGGAAGTGGGTGCCGGGCGGCAGGATGTCGACGGAGCCGTTCAGGCGTCCGACCGCGACGCCGACGTAGCCTGGCTCGACACTGCGGGCGCTTCCGCGCAGCAGGCGCGTCACGGCGAGCACGGCGAGGACCAGAACGGCGAGCAGAATCAGCCGCCGCCCCCAGCGCGAGCCGAGGCCGCCGGGGAAGCCGCGGCGAGGCGCGGGCGGCGGCGCGCCCGAGGACGATCCCGTGTCTTCGTCGAAGAGGATCGAGTCCGGGTTCGAACCGCCGGTCGGTTCCGATTCGCCGAAGGGTGAGGACGAGAGCCCGAGCGATTGCATGTCCGACCTCCTGTTCCGGCCGCCGCCCATCGGCGGCCGCCGTCCGGAGAGATCAACGGGCGTGCCCCGGAACGCCCGCGCGGGCACGACCGTGCCGCGCGCCGGCGCTCGGATTCGGAGATCCATGCTCTGTTTTGGAGATTCGGCCGTCGACGCGCGATAATTGGACATGGATCGCGGGGCCCCGCCGCCGCCTGCTTCCCGCCGCCTGGACGCCGCGTCCCGGCTCCGCCACGACCTCGGCAAGGCGGTCCGCTTCTCCGCGCCGTCCGCCGGCAAGCGCGAGACCGTCGAGGCCCTGCGCGCCCGCCTGATCGGCGATCTGCTCGAGACCCGCTCGGGAGCGCGCGAGACGCTGGACGCCGCCGCGGTCTTCGACCGCTGGCTCGCCGCGGAGGGCCCGCTCCTCGCGTCCGACCCGGCGAGCGTCGCGCGCCTCGATCGCATTCGCGCCGCGGTCGACGCGATGCGCCCGCGGCTGCCGCGCCTGCGTTCTCTCTCGCTCGGCGAGGCCGAGCTCAAGGAGCTGGATGCGGCGGCCCGCGTGATCGACGAGGAGACGCGCCTGCTGCGCGAGGAGCTGGCGCGCGCACTGCGGGAGGGCGCGCGATGACGCGCGCAACCGGGCGCATCCGTTTGCTCGTCGTCGACGATCAGGCGCGCACCGCGGACGGGCTCGCGCGCCGCGCCGGCGACGCGCTCGAGCTGATGCCGGCCGGCGGCGAGGCGGGGGGCGACGGAGGCCCCAGACGCCACGCCCGTTGCTGGCGCGAGGCGCGCCCGTGGATCGCCGAGACGCGGCGCCGGCCCGACGCCGTCGTGCTCGACCTGCGGTTCGACGTGCCGGACGAGGACCTGCTGCCGGACGAGCGCGCGCTGGGAGACTCCGCCGCCGCGCGCCGGAGGCGCAAGGAGCTCCGCGAGCGTCAGGGCCTTCTCATCCTCGAGCGGATCCGCCGTGCCGCGCCGGACCTGCCCGTGATCCTCACGACCGCCTACGAGGAGATTCCGTTCGAGGAGGAGGCGTCGCGGCTGCGCGCGGACGCGTTCACCTACGCCGTCGGCGAGGAATCGGCGACGGCGGACGAGCTCGTGCGTCTCGTCCGGCGCGCCGTCGCCGACCGCGAGTCGCCGCCCGCGGCGGGTCGCTTCTTCTGGGGAGCGGGTGCGGCGATGCGCGAGCTGCGCCGCCGTGTGCTGTCACTCGCGCCGACGCCGATGCCGCTCCTCGTGACCGGCCCGACCGGCACGGGCAAGAGCCTGCTCGTGCGTGAGGTCCTTCATCCCGCCTCCGGCCGGCGCGGCCCGCTGGTGGCGTTCGACTGCGCGACGGTGCCCGAGAGTCTGCTCCAGGCCTCGCTGTTCGGCGTCGTGCGGGGAGCCTTCACGGGAGCCGCCGTCGACCGCGCGGGCGTTTTCGAGGCCGCCGCTCGCGGTACCCTGTTTCTCGACGAAATCGAGAACCTGTCGGTCGACGCACAGAAAATGCTCCTGACCGCGCTGAACGACGGCCGGATCCGGCGGGTCGGCGCCTCCGCCGACACGCCGCACTCCGCGCGCGTCGTCGCGGCCTCTAACACGTCGGTCGACGACTGCGCCGCGGAGGGACGATTCCGCCGCGACCTGCTGATGCGGCTCAATCCCTCGCTTCGCCTCGAGCTGCCGCCGTTGTCCGAGCGCCGGCAGGACCTGCCGGATCTCGCGCGCTTCTGCGCGGCCGCGTTCTTCGCGGACGACGGACACGCGCGGCGCATCGCGGATGCGGTGCGCGACGGGGGCGGCGATCCGTCCGGGCCGTGGGCGATTGCGCTCGGAGACGACGCGCCCGACGGCGCTTCGGTCCTCTTCCGGCTGCCGCGCAAGGCGTGGGCGGCGATGCAGAAGCACGCGTGGCCCGGCAATCTGCGTCAGTTCGAGATGCTGCTCGACGACGCGCTCGCCTCGACGCTCTACGGCGGCGGGTCGCCACGGCTTCTGGACGCCGCGGCAGTATTCGACGTGGAGGCGCGGCTCGTGTTCGACCTTCTCGCCGGTGCGCGCGAGTCGTCGGGCCCGAACGCGAAGCTGACCGTCGACGCGCCGCCGAGCGGCTCCGTCGCCGCGTTCCGGCGCGCGGTCGAGCGCGAGGCGTTCCGCGCGCTCTTTCGCGACGCGGGCGGCAGCTTCGAGCGCATGTCCGAACGCATGACCGGCTCGCCGCGCCACGCCCGCGCGGCGCGGCTCCGCTTCAACCGCCTGGGCCTCTCGGTCCGAGAGGAGCGGTGATGCGCCGGCGGGCGGCAACCGGCGTCCTCCTGGGCGCGCTCGCTTTCTCCGCGCCGCTCGCCGCGCAGCAGGACGCCGGGGCGCCCTGCGGCGACGGCTCCGAGGACCCCGCCGCGCTGTCGCGGCAGGCCATGTCCCTTCTGCCGCGCGGCGGCGCGTCGGCCCAGCGGTCGGCGACCGAGGCCGCGCGTCGGCTCCTGCGCCGCGGGCGGCGCTGGGGCGCGACCGTACACGA
>DATBBK010000186.1:0-4443 GCA_036271035.1 Thermoanaerobaculia bacterium
AAGTCGTTTATGGAACGCACTACCCCGCAAGTCAGGCCTGCGCGCTTCGATGGGGTCAGCCCTCAATTTTTCGGAGCTCAGAACGAGCCAAGCTCTATCGCGTTCGCGTCGTCGCACCGAAAAACAAAGGACTGACCCCGAGCACGGCATCCGTAACGCAACACTCCGCCAGTCGGAACGCCGGGCTGGTCGTGTAAACTCATCTTGGCTCCGAGCGGGCCACGCGATCGCTCCGGATTCGTTCCGGAGAGGAAAGTCCGAACTCCACACGGGCGGCATGCCGGGTAACACCCGGTCGCGGCGACGCGAAGGAAAGTGCCACAGAAATCAAACCGCCTTCCGAAAGGACGGCAAGGGTGAAACGGTGCGGTAAGAGCGCACCGCTCCGTCGGCAACGGCGGGGGCACGGTAAACCCCATGCGGAGCAAGGCCAAATAGGGAGGCAGTGGGCGCCCGTCCCGTTTCCTCGAAAGGGGTTCTGCCTCCGGGTCGGCTGCTTGAGCCCGAGGGTGACCTCGGGACCAGAGGAATGATCGCGACCGCCATCGGCGGGACGAAATTCGGCTTACCGGTCCGCTCGGAGCCACTTGCCCGGGGTTTCAAGTTTCAAGTTACAACTTTCAAGTTGGAGCGGTGAGACCGACGATGGCGAGTGCACAACGGGTCGGCATGGGAACGCGCGCGTTCGCCCGGCCGCCGCGCCTGAAGAAGGGCGACACGATCGGCGTCGCCGCCGTCTCGCGCCCGGTGTGGCCAGACAAGCTCGCCGCGGGAGTTGCCACGCTCGAGTCGCGCGGCTACAAGGTCGTGTGCGCGTCCAACGTCGGGCTCGGGAGGCCTGGCCAGTTGCTCGCAGGCACCGACGCGGAGCGCGCCGACGGCTACCGCGAGCTGCTGCAGAATCCCGAGGTGGACGCGATCTTCTTCGCGACAGGCGGCTACGGAGCGGGGCGCATCCTCTCGCGGCTCGACCCGCGCGAACTCGTCGCGCGTCCCCGCATCCACCTCGGCGGCTCGGACCTCACGGCGCTCTTCGCCTACATCGGCGCGCACGCTCGGCTCACGACGTTCTACGGGCCGATGGCGGCGATGGCGATCCCCTCGGAGCCGGATCTCGACTGGGAGTCCGTGCTCACCGGCGCGACGCCGGCGCCGCACGAGGTCGCCGAGGCCGACGTCCTCGCGCCCGGCGTCGCGGCTGGGCCGCTCGTCGGCGGCTGCCTCTCGCTGATCGCCTCGCTGGCCGGTACGCCCGAGCAGGTGGACGGCCGCGGCGCCGTGCTGTTCTGGGAGGACGTCGGTGAGAAGGTGTACCGCCTCGACCGAATGTTGACCCAGCTGGAGCGGTCAGGTACATTCGATGGACTGCAAGCCATGATCATCGGGTCGATCACGCCCGGCGCGGAGGGCGGCGAATCCCCGGAGTTCGTCGCCGACTGGCTGTCGGACCGCTTCCGCGGCGCACCGTTTCCGGTGGTCCGCGGATACCCGGCAGGTCACCTGTCGGGCAACCGAACGTTGCCGCTCGGCGCGCCGGTGCGCGTCGACGCCGAGCAGCGGCTCGTCACCTTCTCTGAGCCCGCCGTCGTCTGACGCCATGACATCCGTGAAGGCCGTCTTCAAGTCCGGTCCCGGCGGAGGGGGGAAGAACCCCTATGAGAAGTTCCTCGTCCACCACTTGATGGGCGAGATCATCTTCTCGGAGGGCGACATCGGCACCGACATGTACATCGTGCAGTCGGGAACGGTCGAGCTCCTCAAGGCGATCGGCGGCGAGACCCGCGTCCTCTCCACCCTCGAGAAGGGCGACTTCTTCGGCGAGATGAGCGTCCTCGAGGACGTGCCTCGGACCGCGTCGGCCCGCGCGAAGACGGACGTCGAGCTCCTGCGGATCAACGGCGCGACCTTCGACGCGATGCTCAAGGGCAACACCGAGATCGCGATCCGGATGATGCGCAAGCTTTCGCGCCGGCTCCGCGAGGTCACCGCCATGCTCGAGGAGTCGCTGGGACGCCGTGTCGTCGAGGAGGAGAAGCCGCCGCCGCGCCGCGTCGAGCCGCAGCGCGACGCGTGCCGCCTGGTCGGGTCCGACCCTCCCGCCGAGATCTTCCTGAACCGGGAGGGAGACACGCTCGTCGGCCGCAGTGATCCGGTCACCGGCATCACGCCGGACGTGGACCTGACGCCGCTCGATCCGCAGCGTTCGACGTCGCGGCGCCACGCGAAGCTGTACCAGATGGCCGACCGGTATTACGTCATGGAGGAGATCGGCGTCATGAACGGCACGTACGTCAACGGGACGCGCCTGACGACCGGTGTCCCGGTGCCGGTCGCGAGCGGCGACGTGCTGAAGTTCGGCCTCGTCTCGCTGACGTTCCAGGCGCCCGAGAGCTAACTGAGCCGTCCCGACCGGCCCGCGGGGGCCCTGCGACTGCGAGATCCGGTCGCTCGCGTGCCGGGGCTCGGTCCCTCCCGCGCGGCGCGAGTCGCCGCGTCCGGCCTCCCGACCGTCGCGGACTTCCTGCTCTCCCTCCCGTTTCGCTACGAGGATCGCCGCCACTTCGTGCCCGTCTCCGGACTCTCCTGGGGAACTCCATCGACCGTCCTCGTGCGCTTCTCGGGCGTCCGCTCGGTGCGGATGCGGCGGGGCACGATGCGCGTCGAGGCGGTCGCGGACGACGGCACCGGCGCCGTCCGGGTCGTGTGGCACAACCGCTATCCGTCCTTCGCGAAGGCGCTCGAGGGCCGCCGCGCGGCGCTCTACGGCGCGCCCGAGGCAGGCACGAAGGGCGAGATGCGGATCGAGAACCCCGAGACGGAGATGTTCGACGAGGAGGATGCGGGCGATCCGATCCACACCGGACGCATCGTCGGCGTCTACCGGCGCGTCGGGGACGTCGCGCCGCGGGTCTGGCGCACGCTCGTGAGGCGGACTCTGGACGCGCTCGCGCCGGACTTCGCGGCCGCCTCCGCGCCGGCCGAGCGCATCCTCGCGGCGCTCGAGACGGCGCACTTTCCGGACCACGTCGACGCCGCGAAGGCTGCGGTCTGGCAGCTCGCGCGGGAGGAGCTGACCGTCCTCGCCGCGCGCATCGAGGACCGGCGCGCCCGGCTGCGCGCGCGCAAGGGGCTCCTCCTCCCGGCGGAGCAGGCGATCAAGCGCCTCGCGCGCTACGTGCTGCCCTTCCCTCTGACCGTCGCGCAGAAGCGTGCCGTGCGGGAGATCGCGGACGACCTCGCGTCGGGCCGCGCCATGGCGCGCCTTCTCCAGGGCGACGTCGGCTCCGGCAAGACCGTAGTCGCGGGACTCTCCGTCCTGATCGCGGCGCAGAACGGCGCCCAGAGCGCGCTCATGGCGCCGACGGAGATCCTCGCGGAGCAGCACGCCGACAGCCTCGGCAGCTGGCTCACCGCGGCCGGCGTGCGGATGGGACTTCTCACCGGGCGCGTCCGTGGCCCGGCGCGGCGGCGCCTGCTCGCGGCGCTCGCGGCGGGCGAGCTGGACCTGCTCGTCGGCACGCACGCGCTGATCGAGGCGCCCGTCGCGTTCCACAGGCTGGGGCTCGTGGTGGTCGACGAGCAGCACCGGTTCGGCGTCGCGCACCGCGCGAAGCTGTTCGGGAAGGGCGAATCGCCGCACGTGCTGGTCATGACGGCGACGCCGATCCCGCGTTCCCTCGCGTGGGCGATCTACGGCGAGCTCGACGTGTCGGTGCTGGACGAGAAGCCGCCCGGCCGCGCGGCCGTCGTGACGCGGGTGCGAGAGGAGTCCGCGCGCGACCGGGTGTACGCGTTCGCCGGCGAGCGCGCGGCGGCGGGCGAGCGGGTGTACGTCGTCGTGCCGGCGATCGAGGAGGGGGCGCGAGAGGTCTCGGCGACGCGCGACACGGCGGAGCGGCTCCAGGCCGCTGCGCCAAGCGCGGCAGTCGCGGTCCTGCACGGGCGGATGGCGCCCGCCGAGCGCAGCGCCGTCCTCGGCGCCTTCGCGGCCGGCCGCACACCGATCCTCGTCGCCACGACGGTCGTGGAGGTCGGCGTCGACGTGCCGGAGGCGACGCTGATGATCATCGAGAACGCGGAGAGCTTCGGCCTCGCGCAGCTCCACCAGCTCCGGGGCCGAATCGGGCGCAGCCACCGCAAGTCCTGGTGCGCCCTGATCGTCGGCAAGGGCGCGACGCCCGAGGCGCGCCGGCGGCTCGAGCTTCTCGAGCAGACATCCGACGGCTTCGCGATCGCGGAGAAGGACCTCGAGGCGCGCGGGCCCGGCGATCTCCTCGGTCAGCGCCAGTCGGGCCTGCCGCCGCTCCGCGTCGCGGACCCGATCCAGGACCTCGGACGCCTGGCGCAGGCGCGCGGCGAGGTGCTCGCGATGCGCGCCGAGGGGAAGAAGGTCGAGAGCGATCTGTTCGGGTATCCGTAGAAGGTCTCAGGTCCGGTCAGTAG
>DATBBK010000187.1:0-6375 GCA_036271035.1 Thermoanaerobaculia bacterium
CTCGGCGAGATCCGCGGCTGGCCGATGAAGCCGGTCGTCTCGTAGAGGACGGTGCCCGTGGGCAGCTCGAGCCGGCACTTACCCCCGACCGCGCGCACGATGGCGAGGTCCTTCGCGTCCGGGGTCCAATCCGCATATTCGACTCTCTCGAGAAGCTCGCGCGGAGCGCCGCCGGTCGCGGCCACGCGCGCCAGGGTGCCGGCGCGCGTGAAGGCGGTGTCGAAGTCGGCCCTCAGGAGCACCGCGACCTCCCCCGTCGGCGACACGGCCGCGATGTCCGCGTTCGGAACCGCGAACGTGGCCGCCTCGGGACTCTCGGGTCGGCTGACGTAGATCTGTGCCGGCTTGCCGTCCCACGAGGCCGTCGAGAGGACGCTCTTTGCGTCCGAGCCGAACCGCGCGCCCCAGATCGCACCCTTGCGGAAGGTGAGCTGCTTGAAGGTCGGCGGCGCGGAAGTTCCCTTCCCCCTGCCGAGGAAGTAGCCGGCGGCGAGCGTCGCGAGCGCGATCACGGCCGCGGCCACGAGCGGGACGCGGCCCAGCCGAACGCCCTTGTCCTTCGCCGCCGCCATGGAGGCGCTCGTCGCCGACGTCCCCGACAGCGCCTCGAGATCGAACGCCAGGTCGTGCGCCGAGTGGAACCGCTCCGCCGGGCTCTTCTCCAGGCAGTGGCGCACGACGCGCTCGAGGCCCGGCTGCACGCTCTTGTTCGTCGCGGAGAGGTCCGGCGGCTCCTCGCGCAGGATCGCCGACATCGTCTCCGCGGCCGTGTCGCGGTGAAACGCGCGCGAGCCCGACAGCATCTCGTAGAGGATCGCGCCGAAGGCGAAGATGTCGCTGCGCGCGTCGGCGGACTTGCCCTTGACCTGCTCCGGCGACATGTAGCCGAGCGTTCCCATGACGACTCCGGGCTCCGTGCCGCCGCCCGTCGCGGTCGGCAGGTTCGTCTGGGGCCCGGCCGCGCCGTCCGCCTGCGTCAGCTTCGCGAGGCCGAAGTCGAGGATCTTCACGCGCCCGTCGTTCGTGACGAACAGGTTTTCGGGCTTGAGGTCGCGATGCACGATCCCCTTCTCGTGCGCGGCGGCGAGACCCCTCGCGGTCTGGATCGCGTACTCCGTCGCCTTGCGCACCGGAAGCGCGCCGCCGGCCAGCCGCGAGCGGAGAGTCTCGCCCTCGAGCAGCTCCTGCACGATGTACGGCGCACCGTCGTGCGACCCGAGCTCGTAGACCGCGGTGATGTTCGGATGGTTCAGCCCGCCCGCGCTCTGCGCCTCCTGCTCGAACCGCCGCAGGCGCTCCGCGTCGGCCGTGAAGGTCGCGGGCAGCACCTTGATCGCGACGTCGCGTTTGAGCCGTGGATCCTTCGCGCGATACACCTCGCCCATGCCGCCCGCGCCGATCGTGGCGAGGATCTCGTAAGGCCCGAGCTTCGTGCCTGTAGCCAGTGTCATACCGAGAAGATGCTCCTTGATGGGAGAGGATCGCTCTGCGACTTCCCCTCCCATGTACGCGGTCCGCGAAGCGGATCGCGAGAGGTCCGAGTCACTTCCCCTCCCATGTCCACGGTCCGCGAAGCAAACCCCTGGAGGTCCGAGCCCACTACTTCAGCCCGTCCACCACGTAGAGGTCCGCGAGGCTGCGCGCGAACCCGTAGGCGTAGTACTTCTCGTCGGGAGTGATCCAGACGGGCGAAACCGTCCAGACGCCGGCGGGATCGGGGGGCATGAGCTCCTTCCAGAGCTCCTTCCGCCCCGTCGCCACGTCGAGCTTCATGATCCGCTGAGGCATCTCTCCCCGCCGGCGCACGAAGATGGATCGGCCGTCGCGTGTCCACTGCCCGGGGACGTCTCCCCTCACGAATCCGGGAATCGGAGTGGGCTCGCCGCCGTCGACCGGGTACTGATAGAAGCGCTGATCCGGACCGAGCGCGACCACCTGCCGGCCGTCCGGCGAGAGGCACTTCACGAACCCTCGGTAGCCCTCCGGCGACACCGCCTAGGCTTCGCGTCATCCACGCCCTGGATCCAGATCCGCGATCCTCGATCCGGCTCGCTTCCGGAAATGATGATCCGGCGGCCGTCCGGCAGCCAGCCCGTCTGTTCGATCTGGATCGGTGTCGTCGGCAGCGTCTTCGGCTCGCCGGCCCCGATCGGATAGATCACGAGACGAAAGAGATCGCCGAGCTTCTCGACCCCGAGAGCCAGCCGGCCATCCGGAGAGAGCTCCCCGCCGACGCCTCGACCCAGGCGGACGGCCGGCGATCCGTCTGCCTTCCTCACGTAGACCGAGTAGCCGTCGCCGCCCCCCTCTCCCGTTTCGTCGAAGAGGATCATCTGGCCGTCGGGCGTGACGTCGCGGATGAGGCCCCAGTCGAGCCAGGAGAAGTCGCGCTCCTTGTCGCTGCCGGGCAAGAGCACGGAGATCCCTTGTCTCGCCTTCTCCTGGAAGGCGAGCACCCTTCCCGTCTTCGAGACGTCCTGGATCGTCAGTCCGCCCGTCGCCTGCGCGAGGACCCGTACGCGGCCCGAGCGTGTCGCGGCGCGGAGCGCCCGGTTGAATCCCTCGGAGGCCGCCGTGAACCACACCTCGGAACCGTCGGGCGACCAGGCCAGGCCCTGCGCACTCGGGAACAGCTCCGAGATCGTTCGCCGTTTTCCCGAACGGTCGACGACCGCAGCCGTTCCGGCGTCGTCGCCCTGCGTGGGGTGATCGAGGAACGCGATCTCGTCGCCTTTCGGCGAGATCCGCGGATGGGAAACCCAGCCGGCGGTTTCGTACAGGACCTTTCCGACCGGATACTCCAGACGCACCTTCCCGCCCAGCTGGCGCACGACGGCGAGGGATTGGCCGTCGGGAGACCACTCGGCCCATAGCACGTCCTCCAGGATCTCCTTCGGCGTACCCCCTCCGGTCATCCCCAGGCGTGCGAGCGTGCCCGTGCGCGTGAACGGGATCGAGCCGTGGCGATTCAGCGACACCGCCATCTCGCCCGATGGCGAGACGGACAGGACCTCCGCGTTCGAGAGGCCGAAGGGACGCGACTCCGGGCTGTCGAGCCGCGAAACGAAGACCTCGAGCGGGTTGCCGTCCCAGGCGGCCGTATAGAGGATCGTCTGGCCGTCCGGCGCGAAGCGCGCGGACGCGATCGTGCCGCGACGGAACGTGAGCTGGTGGAACTTCGCGGGCTGCACCTGGCCGGCGCGCTTCCCGAGCCAGTACGTCGCCGCCATTCCAGCCAGTGCCAGGACGATTCCGGCGAGAAGCGAAACCCGACCAACCCGGAGCGACGCCGTCCGCGTGTCCATCGTCGGGCGCGGTGCGGACGCGCCGGAGAGCGACTCGAGGTCGAAGGCGAGATCGTGCGCCGAGTGGAAGCGCTCCTCGGGGTTCTTCTCGAGGCAGTGGCGCACGACGCGCTCCAGCCCCGGCTGGACGTTCTTGTTCGTCGCGGAGAGGTCCGGCGGGTCCTCGCGCAGGATCGCGGACATCGTCTCCGCCGCCGTGTCCCGGTGGAACGCGCGCGAGCCCGAGAGCGCCTCGTAGAGGATCGCGCCGAACGCGAAGATGTCGCTCCGCGCGTCGGCGGACTTGCCCTTCACCTGCTCGGGAGACATGTAGCCGAGCGTCCCCATCACGACTCCGGGCTCCGTCGCGGGAGGCGCGGTCGGCAGGTTCGTCTGCGGTCCCACGGCGCCGTCGGCCTGCGTCAGCTTCGCGAGGCCGAAGTCGAGGATCTTGACGCGCCCGTCCTTCGTGACGAACAGGTTCTCGGGCTTGAGGTCGCGATGGACGATCCCCTTCTCGTGCGCGGCCGCGAGCCCGCGCGCGACCTGGATCGCGTAGTCCGTCGCCTTGCGCACCGGCAGCGCGCCGCCCGCGAGGCGCGAGCGCAGCGTCTCGCCCTCGAGCAGCTCCTGCACGATGTACGGCGCGCCGTCGTGCTCGCCGAGCTCGTAGACGGACGTGATGTTCGGATGGTTCAGTCCGCCCGCCGCCTGCGCCTCCTGCTCGAAACGGCGCATGCGCTCGGCGTCCTGGGTCAAGGAGGCGGGCAGGACCTTGATCGCGACGGTTCGTTTCAGCTTCTCATCGCGCGCTCGGTACACCTCGCCCATGCCCCCGGCCCCAAGGAGACCGAGGACCTCGTAGTGGCCGAGCTTCGTGCCAGTGGCTAGTGTCATATCGCCAGATCGCTGCCTAATGGGAGAGGGTCAATCTGCGACTTCCCCTCCCATGTCCGCGGTCCGCGAAGCGGACCGCTAGAGGTCCGAGTCAGCACCTCGTAGTGGCCGAGCCGGGTGCCGGTCGCCAGCGTCACTTCAGACCGTCCACGACGTACAGATCGCCCAACGTGCGCGTGTAGGAATACACGTAATACTTCTCATCCGGCGTGATCAGCACCGGTGCGATCGTCGAGACGCCGGCCGGGTCCGCCGGCATGAGTTCCTTCCAGAGATCCTTGCGCCCGGTGGCGAGGTCCAGGGTCGTGATGCGAAGGGGAACCTCACCGCGCCGGCGCACGAAGAGCGCGCGCCCGTCCTGCCTCCAGCCCCCGACGACGTCGCCGGCGACCAACCCCGGGATCGGCGTGGGCTCGCCTCCGGCGATCGGGTACAGATAGAGGCGCCGGTCCGGACCGACGGCGGCCACGAGCCTGCCGTCCGGCGACCGCGCGTTCATTCGATAGCCCTCCGGCGAGAACGCCCTGGGCTTGGCCTCGTCGATTTCCTGCACCCAGAGGCGCGACCCATGATCGGGCTCGGCGCCGGAGAATACGATGCCGCGGCCGTCGGGGAGCCAGGAGATCAGGTCGATGCGAAGGCCGTTCGGCGGCAGGGCCCTGGGCTGCCCCACACCGATGGGATACAGCACGAGTTGCCTGGCACCGGCTCCCCCGGTTACAGCGAGAGCGAGGCGTCCGTCGGGAGACAGGTCCGCTCCCACGCCCGGCCCGAGCCGCACCGCCGGCGATTCGTCCGCCTTCCGCACGTAGACGGAATAGCCGAGTCCGCCTCCGACTCCGGTCTCGTCGAAGAGCAGCGTTTGCCCGTCCGACGAGATGGCCTTGGGCAACGACCAGTCGAGCCATGAATAGTCGCGCTCCTTCGGAGATCCGGGCATGAGCGCGGACATCTCCTTGCGCGCCTTGTCGTCGATGAGGAGGACGCGGCCGGACTTCGACACGTCCTGGACCATGAACGAGCCCGTGCCCCGCGCGAGAATCCGCACGCGGCCGGAACGGCTCGCCGCCTGCAGCGCACGATTCACACCGACGGAGGTCGCCGTAAAGAAGACCTCGTTTCCATCGGCCGACCAGCAGGCTCCCTGAATGCTCTCGAACGAATCCGAGATCGAGCGCCTCTTCCCGGAACTATCGACGAGGGTCACCGTCCCCGAATCGTCGCCCTGCAGCGGGTGATCGAGGAACGCGACCTCGTCGCCTCGCGGCGAGACTCTCGGATGCGAGATCCAGCCGGCGGTCTCGTACAGGACCTTGCCGATCGGATACTCCAGCCGCACCTTTCCGCCCTGCTGACGGACGACGGCGAGGTTCTGGCCGTCGGGCGCCCAATCCGCCCACAGGATGTCCTCGAGAAACTCCTTCGGAGTGCCTCCGCCCGTCATCCCGATGCGGGCGAGGGTTCCCGTTCTGTTGAACGGAATGGCATCATGGCGTTCCACCG
The DNA here is from genome assembly GCA_036271035.1 of Thermoanaerobaculia bacterium. GTDB lineage: Bacteria > Acidobacteriota > Thermoanaerobaculia > UBA5066 > Gp7-AA6 > DAHUXD01. The sequence goes on from DATBBK010000187.1 coordinate 5,685, forward strand.
ACACGGCCATCTCCCCGGAAGGCGATACGGAGAGCAACTCGGATCGGGTGAGCCCGAAGGCCCGCGACTCGGGATTGTCGAGGCGGGAGACGAAAACCTCCATGGGCTTCCCGTCCCAGCTCGCGGAGTACATGATCGTCTGGCCGTCGGGCGCGAACCGTGCCGAGCCGAGCGTGCCTCGGCGGAACGTGAGCTGCGTGAAAGACGGCGACTCGGTCTTCGTCATCCGGCGTTCGAGAACCGCGCCCCCGGCGAGGCCGAGGACCAGCGCGGCCGCGGCGAGCCACCAGGCGACGGTCCGGCGGCGGGCCGTCGCCGACACCGGCGCGGCGCCCGACGCCGTGCTCGTCACCTCCGAAACGTGCTCGCGCACGCTCTTCAGATCCCGCGCGAGATCGCGCGTCGAGGCGTAGCGGTCCTCCGGGTCCTTCGCGAGGCAGCGCTCGACGATCCAGCGGTACGGCGCCGGCGCGCGCGGATTGACGCGCGACACGGGATCCGGCTCCTCGCGGATGATCGCCGACAGCGTCTCCGCTCCCGTCGGCTTCTGAAACGCCCGCTGGCCGGTCGCCATCTCGTAGAGGATCGATCCCAGCGCGAACTGGTCCGAGCGGTAATCGACCGGCTTGCCGCTCGCCTGCTCCGGCGACATGTAGCCGACCGTGCCGAGCACGGTTCCCGGCAGCGTCTC
>DATBBK010000188.1:0-2255 GCA_036271035.1 Thermoanaerobaculia bacterium
GGCTGTGGTCGCCTCGCCGGGCGACGTCCCCAAGGCCGCGCCGACCCCCGCTCCCCAGCCCCCGCACTGATCCGACGACGCGAAAATCGATGAGAACCGCCGCCCGTGCAGCGCGCCGCGCGACGGCGGTGCTCTTCGCCCTTTCCGCTGCGTTTCTCCCCGCCCGGCTCGCGGCGTTCGACAGCAAGGGCCACGTCGTCATCGAAACGCTGGCCTATCGGAGCCTCGTCGAGGGCCACGACGGGAACGCGCCGCGTCCCGAAGTCCTCCGCGACCTGTTCAACGACGGCGCGCTTTCGCCGCCGCTCTGCTTCGGATGGGGGGCGAGTCCCCCGGCGTTCTGCGCGGAGGCGGCGACGACGAATCCCCTCCTCGCCTGGCCGCGGCCGCTGACCGACCAGCCCGACGCGGCGTTCCGCCGCCAGTTCTCCGACGCGGGCCAGTGCTTCCACTTCATGGCGCGCCTCGACGACGCCGAGTCTCCCGAGATCCCGGGCACCGACATCCCCCGCGCGACGGCGACCTCCGCGCTCGTGCGGTGCCGGGACCTCATGGATGACCTCGTCCGACAGGTCGTGCTCGAGGGCGGACCCGGGACGCGGCGGAGCGGCTACGGCCTCTACGAGCTGATGCACGCGATCGGGGATTCCTTCTCGGGCTCGCACACGCAGCGCCGCGCGGATGGAGAGATCGAGGAGCTGCGGATCTGGAAGCCGCTCACGCGGCTGCCCGGACTCGCGCCCGAGGCCGTGAAGCGGATCCCGGATTCGGCCTTCCACAAGTGGGACGATCAGCGCGACAAGACGTACGTGATCGCCGAGCGCGAGACGCCCCAGGGCCGGTGCAAGGATCTCGTCGACCGGCCGTACATGGTTCCCTACGAATGCCTCTCCGCGGAGGGCGACCGGGCCCGACGGGCGCTCGTCGATCTGCTCGTCGTCGTGCGCGCGCTGCGCATGGAACACCTGGCCGACGCGCGGCATGCGACGGACTCGCCCGAGAAGACCGATGCCTGGCGCGAGTACAAGGATTCCTGGTTCCGGCCCGCGTTCGCGTGCGAGGGCGGCGAGTGCGCGGAGCGCCAGCCCGCCGACCTCGCGCCGGGCTCGTACGCGTTCGTCGGCCTGCAGACCGTCTACAACTCGTCGCGGAAGTTCTTCGACGCCGCCGCGACCGGGACCGTCCTGAAGTACAGCTCGGGCCTGAACCCGTTCATCTACGCCCTGGCCGCGGAGCTCGGCTACCGGCACTACGACGACGGCGGCGGCGCGGGCCTCGCGGGCCTCGAGCTCGACCTGATCCTCCCGATCGGCAAGCGCGCGGCGCTCGGCTTCGTGCCGGCGGCGTGGCGCGTCGCCTTCGGCGGCGACCGCACGGGATCGGAGCTCGCGACGCAGTTCTTCCGCTTCGACTACCTGCTCGGCGATCACTGGGCGCTGACCTTCCGCGGTCCTCTGGAGATCAACTGGCGCCGGCCCGCCGCCGAGCTGTCGTTCGGGCTCGGCCTCACCTACTCGATCCAGTCCGCGAGCCTGGCGGGGTCTCCGCTCATCCAGAGATCCCGGGACAAGGTCGAGCGAAGTGACGAGACCTGGACGCCTCCGGCGGCGCCGTACGGCCGGCTGCTGGGCCGCACGACGTCGTGGTACGCCGGCACGGGCGTCACGACCGTCCGGACGCCGGACGATGCGGTCGCGGGGCGACAGTACGGCGAGGGCTCGCTCGGCGGCATGGTGATGTGGGACCGCGACCGCTGGGGAGGAAGGTTCGAGTGGGCGCCCGGAGCATCGCTCTCGCTGGCGGCGCGGCGGACGTCCGGCGAGTCCACCTACCTGACCGGCGTCTTCGCCCTCGGTGTTCGCTGGTACGCGCTGCGCGTCCTCGGGCTTTCGCTGACGCCCGTGCGCGTCGAGGGCGGACCCAAGATCCGCGGCGACGACGAGCTGGACACGACGCCGGGCGTGCACGGCGGGCTCGGCGACCAGCACTACTTCCAGGCGGGATCGCGCGTCGGCGTCGCCTTCAACGCGGGCATCATCGACATCCTGGTGGAGGCGCCGACGATCGCGTGGCGCAAGGACCCGTCCGCCGCTCACGAGATATTGAGCGTGCAGCTATCGATCCGGCTGAATTAGACAGGTGCCGAATTCGCCCTAGCTAGGCGAAGTCACCGGTGGAGGAGGACGGGCCCGCAAGTCCCGCGGCTGCTAAGTCGCTTATGAAACGCGGCACTCCGCAAGTCGGGCCTGCGCGCT
>DATBBK010000189.1:0-19309 GCA_036271035.1 Thermoanaerobaculia bacterium
GTCAGCACGCGATACCTTCCTTCCCGGCCCCGACCTAGTCGGGGCCGCCTTTTTTTGGGGCGAAATTTGGGGCCCAAAAAGGCGCATTCCGGCACGATCACGAGCGACGGAGGACCGGCCCGCCAGTCCCGCGGCTGCTAAGTCGCTTATGGAAAACGGCACTCCGCAAGTCGGGCCTGCGCGCTTCGATGGGGTCAGGCCTGCATTTTTCGGAGCTCAGGTCGCAAGTGGCTCTAGTTCCTTCGCGGCGTCGCTCCGAAGAAATGCACGCCTGACCCCGAGCACGGCATCCGTTATCCGACATCTCCCTCGCGCGAGACTCTCGCGTATAGCTCTCGCACGTCGTCGAGCGTCGTTATCTCTTTCACCGGCTTGTCCTCGCGCAACCGCACGATCCGCGGGAACCGCAGCGCGAAGCCCGACTTGTGGCGCGCGCTCTTCTGGATCGTGTCGAATGCCACCTCGATGACGAGCGTCGGCTGGACGGCGCGGACCGGTCCGTACCGCTCGACCGTCTCGCGCCGGAAGCGCGTCCCGAGCCGCTTGATCTCCTCGTCGGTCAAGCCGGAGTACGCCTTGCCGATGTTGACGAAGCGATCGCCGTCGCGCACGGCGAACGTGTAGTCGGAGAGCATCCCGGCGCGCTTGCCGTGGCCCTGCTCGACGGCCGTGACGACGACGTCCAGCGTCGCGAGGGCCTTCTTCCACTTCCGCCACGCGCGGCCGCGCTTGCCGGCCTGGTAGAGAGAGTCGCGGCGCTTCAGCACGAGCCCCTCGTTGCCTCTCTCGCGTGCGCGGACGAAGAGCGCCTCGAGCTCTCCTGCCGTCGTCGCGGAGGCGACCTCCGACAGCGCGATTCGCGACGCGCCGGCGATCTCCTCGAGCGCGACGCGGCGCTCGCTCCACGGCGCCTCGAAGAGCGGCCGCCCGTCCGCGGCCAGGCAGTCGTACGCGACGAAGCGCGCGGGGATCTCCGCGAGCAGCTTCGGCTCGGGCGACTTGCGGCCCAGCCGCCGCTGGAGCTTGAAGAACGAGTCGGGTCGGCCGGCGCCCTCGCGCTCGCCGTCGCGCCACGCGACGATCTCGCCGTCGAGCAGCCACATGCCCGGCGTCCTGCCGAGCGCCTCGGCGATCTCCGGAAACTGCGCCGTGACCTCGTCGAGCGTGCGCGAGAAGAGGGCGACCCGTGAGCCGTCCTTGTGGGCGTGCGCCCGGATCCCGTCGAACTTGTCCTCGACGGCGAACGCGGTCAGCTCCGGCTCGACTTCCTCCGCCTCCTCGATCGGCGAGGCGAGCATGAAGCCGATCGGGTGGAAGAGCCGGAACGCGATCGCATCGAGGGTCCCGGCGCGCGCCGCGGCGGCGGTCTCGCCGACGTCGCCGCTGTCGCGGCGGGCCCGCGCGACGGCCTCGCGCTCCGCGGAGAATGCGGCGGCGATCGCCTCCTCGACGGTCGTCACGTCGGCGCCGATCCGCAGCCCGCCTGAGAGCGTCTTCAGGAGGTACTTCGCCTCGACGGCGCTGGAGCGCTGCAGCGCCCCCTCGAGGAGCGCGCCGCGCTCGGCCGCCTTGCGCGCGGCCGCGATCGAGCGGAAGAGCGCGTCGACTTCGGGAACCGTGAGGCCGTTCTCCGTGCGCCGCGGCATCAGGAGCGAGACCGCCTCGCCGAGGTCGCCGATCGCCGACGCGCACGCGCGGATCGTGTCGGGAGTCCAGCCGGTCACCGCGACGGCCGCCTTGACGACGGTCGCCCAGCCGACGGACGTCACGGATTCCTCCCACTCGGCGAACGGTGAGCCCGAGAGGAGCCGCGCGCCGACGACGAGCTCGCCTGGCGGCAGCGCGCGGAGCGCCTCGGCGAGGATCGCGACCTTCGCGAGACGTCCGCGCGACGACGCGACCCGCTCGAGCGCCTCGGCGAGGGTCCGGTACGCCGTCATGCGTCGCCGGCCGGGCCGCGGCTCTCGTCCGGATCGCGAGGAGCGGGCTTGTCGTCGCGCCCTTCCGGCGCGCCTTCCTCGTCGCCCCCTTCGGGCGCGCGCTCCTCGAAACCCGCGAGCGGCTCCGCCGGGATCCCCCGCGACTCCACGATCGCGGCGAAGTCGCTCGCGAAACCGTGAAGCGTGAAGACGCGTCGCGGCGCGATCGCGTCGACGTGACGGAGGAGGTCGTCGAAGTCGGCGTGGTCGGACCACGGGATGAGCACGTCCGCGTCGCGCTCCGGCCGCGACGCCTCTCGCAGGGCCCAGCCCGAAAGGTAGACGACGCGGCGCCGCTTGATTCGCCGCACCATCTCGGTGCGCGAGCACGAGGGCGGCGCGATCAGCACCTCGCCCTCGCGCGGCGGCCCCGACTCGTACGGCCGCGACATCGGAAACGCCAGTCCCGCCGCCTCGAACTCCGGAAGCAGCTTCCACGCGGCGCCGTGCACGACCGTCGGCAGACGCGCCTCTGTCAGCACGGCGATCGCCTCCTGCGCCTTGCCGAGCGCCCAGGCGAGCACGACCGGCGTCTCGCCGGCGGCCAGCGTCTCATGGCACGCCTCGACGAGTCGGCTCTCGAGCTCCTCGCGTCCGGGGAAGCGGAACACCGGAAGGCCGAACGTGGTCTCCGTGACGAGCAGGTCGGACGGCGGCGCCGACGCCGCGCCGGCGGTGCGCGACGCGCGCAGCTTGAAGTCGCCCGTGTAGAGAAGCGATCCGGCCGCGGCGGACTCGAGGCGCACCTGCGCCGATCCGAGCACGTGACCCGCCGGGAACAGCGTCAGCTCCATCCCGCCGGCCGAGACGGGCTCGCCGTATGCGAGTGTCCTAGCGGCTCCGCTCCAGTCGGGGTTGCGGCGCCGGTAGAGGCCGATCGTCTCGGCCGTGGCCCACACCTCGCCGTGCCCCGCCGCCGCGTGATCGGCATGCGCGTGAGTCAGGATCGCGCGCGGGCACGCCGCGGCCGGATCGATCCACGCGTCGAGCGCCGGCGCGTGCAGTCCCTCGGGCCGGGAGACCAGAAATGGAGCGAGCGGCTCGGTCACGCTCCTTTCTTTATCGCTTCCCAGAGGTCGAGCGCCACTCGGCGCTCCGCGGAGTGGTCGACGATCGGAGCGGGGTAGTCGCGCCCGATGCGGCAGCCGAACGCGTCCTGCTCGGCCGGCGACATGGTCCACGGCTCGTGGATCCGGGCGTCGGGCACGCGCGCGAGCGCCGGCAGGAACCTCCGGATGTACGCGCCGTCGGGATCGAAGCGCCGCGACTGGAGCACCGGGCTGAAGATCCGGAAGTAGGGCGCCGCGTCGGTGCCGGTGCCCGCGGCCCACTGCCAGCCGCCGTTGTTGTTCGCCTGGTCCGCGTCCGCGAGCTCGTGCTCGAACCAGCGCTCGCCCTCCCGCCAGTGGACGTGTAGGTCCTTCGTGAGAAACGACGCCACGACCATGCGCGCGCGGTTGTGCATCCAGTTGGTGGTCGAGAGCTCGCGCATCGCGGCGTCGACGAGCGGGTAGCCGGTCTCGCCGCGCTTCCACGCGTCGAGCCCCTCGCGGTCGGACCGCCAGGCGAGGCCGTCGAGCTCGCGGCGGAAGCTCTCGCGGGCGACGCGAGGGAAGTGGTGGAGGACCGAGTGGTAGAACTCGCGCCACGCGAGCTCGGAGATCCACTTACGGCCTGCGGTTCGGCCGCTCGCGCTCCGGCTCTCTTCCATTGCCCGCGCGTGGAGCGTCCTGGCCGAGATCGTCCCGAAGTGCAGGTGCGGCGAGAGCCGCGACGTACCCGCGCGAGCCGGGAAGTTGCGCTCGTCGGGGTAGCGCTCGATCGGCCCGGCGGCGAACTGCTCGAGCAAGCGAAACGCCTCGCTCTCGCCGCCGCGAGGTGCCTTCGGATCGGCCGGCAGGTCCCGCCACGCCCCGACCCGCTCGATCGGGACCGAGGCGAGGCCTCGGTGCGGTCCCGCGAGGCTCGCGGGCTCGGGCAGCGGCGGCGCCTTCTCCTCTGCCGTCCAGCGCCGCGCGAACGGTGTGTAGACCGTGTAGGGGTCGCCGCGTTCGGTCGCCACGCGGTCCGGATCCACGAGCAGCGCGTCCTGGAAGAGACGAAGGCTCGCGCCGCGCGCGGCGAGCGCGTCGTGGACGGCGGCGTCGCGCTCCTCGGGGTACGGGCCGATCTCCGCATTCGCGTAGACGGCCTTCGCGCCCGCCTCGGCGAGCAGCGCGGGGAGCGCCTCGGCCGCGGGACCGCGGCGCAGCAGGAGCCGCCCGCCGCGCCGGCCGACGGACGCGGCGAGCTCTTCGAGGCTCTCGCGCAGGAAGCGGAATCGGGAAGGGCCGACGTTCGGATCGGAGCCGTAGTGGTCGTCGAGCACGAACACGGTGACGACGCCGTCTCCGTCGCGCGCGGCCCGCGCGAGCGACGTGTTGTCGCGGACGCGCAGGTCCCGGCGAAACCAGTGGACGACGGCGCCGTCGCGGCTCATTGCAGCCGGACGATCGAGTCGTTGAGGAACGAGGCGAAGGCGACCCACGCCGCGTACGGCGCGAGGAGTCCCGCGGCGACACTCGAACGGCGGGACGCGAGGACGACCAGCAGGATGCAGGTCGCGTCGAGAACGAGGATCTCGACGAAGGCGGCGCCCGGACGGCGCTCCGAGAAGAACAATCGGCACCAGTACGCGTTCAACGCGAGGTTGAGCGCGAGGAGCGCGGCGTACGGCGGGTATGGCTCGCTGCGCCAGAGGAGAGCGCTCGCCAGCGCGATGCAGACGTAGAGGATCGTCCACACGGTCCCGATCAGCCACCCCGGCGGGGTCCAGTCCGGCTTCGCGAGCGCCGCGTACCACCCGGCGCGGATGCCCTGGGCGGTGAAGCGGCCGCCGATCCACCCGGTCAGCGCGACCGCGGCGCCGAAGACGGCGAGGCTCGTCGCGAACCGGGACGTCATCGGGCGGCGTCCATTCCCACCGGGGGTCTGAGGGTCGGGGGAACCGCGACGGCCGGCACACGAAAGATCTCGTCGATCGCGCGCCGGCGGAAGTCGAAGATCTCCTCGAGCTGCCGGCGGACGCGAAGCGCGTGCACGAGCCGGCCGAGAGGCCCGAACGGCAGCTCGTACTCGACGCGGTCGTCCATCCGAACTCCGGCCGCCGTGGGCGTGAAGCGGTGCGCGTGGAACCAGCTCCGATACGGACCCCGCTCCTGGACGTCGGTGAAGGCCGTCGGCGGATCCCACTCGGCGATGCGCGTCACCCAGCGCAGCGTCACGACTGTCCAGACGATGTGGTACTCGATCCGGCTGCCCTCGGACAGCGCCTTCGGCCTCTCGCCGTGGATCCGGAACCGCAGCCAGGGCGGCGTGATGCGCGCGAGATTGCCTGGATCGGAGAAGAAGGCGAAGACCTCGCCGGAAGCCGCCGGGATCTCCTGCGAGCGGGAGAGGACGTAGTGCACGGGGCGAGGTTATCGCCGGTGGGAGCCTCCGCCGATGGAGTGTCCAGCTCCTTCGAGTGACATATTAGCGATTGCTAATATGTCCCGCGGACTACGCCAGCGGCTGCAACCCGAACAGCGGGATCGTGACGACGTTCTGGAGCCCCGGCGGCGCCGACACGATGAACGGGATCGCGTTGACGACGGTCCCGATGGTCGAGCGGTCGCCGTGGAATCCTCCCTCGGCCACGACGTGGAGCGGAGGATCACCGTCGACGTCGATCCGGTCCGCGGGGTTCGGGGCGCCGACCGCCATGGTCAGGTCGAGGACGACCTTGGGCTCGTCGCCGCCCTGCACGAGCGCGACCTGGTGCAGCCCGAGCACGCGTCCGGGCGGGACGCCCTCCGTCTCCGTCTCCGCGATGACCGGCTTGATGGTCTCCGTGATCTCGTCGATCGGCAGACCGAGCCCCAGCGCGATGATCGCGGCGGACTCGGAGAGCCCGACGTGTCCGAGCTTCTTAGCGGCGACGCCGGCGTCGAACTCGGCGCGCGAAAGCCCGGCCCCCACCTTGGCCCGCAGCGGCCCGCGCCGCCGCGCCGCGTCCACGACGCGCGTGACCCGCACCGTCTTGACCGAAACGCAGGCGGACGCGACCGCGAGCACGAGCCGGTCCATGACGAGCCCCGGGTTGACGCCCGTGCCGAGCACGGCGACGCCTTTCGCCTTCGCGCGCTGATCGATCCGCACCGCCATCGGGTGGTGCCGCAGCTCGGGATACGAGAGCTCCTCGCAGGTGGAGACGATGTGCATGCCGGCGTCGATCGCCTCCTCGATCTGCGGAAGCATCGAGTGCAGGCGCGATCCGGTGCAGAGCACGGCGACGTCCGTCTTCGCGCGCTTCGACGCGCTCTGCCGGTACAGCGCCGCGGCGGAGTCCGTCACGTCCACGCCGGGGAACGCGCCGTCGAGCATGCCCGACAGCGGCCTGCCCGCCTTGTCCGGCGCCGGATCCGCCGCGCCGAGAAGCTCCACCTCGGGCCGACCCGCGAGCGCCTTGCCGACTTCGATTCCGATCGGGCCGAGCCCGATGAGAGCGACTCTTGCTTTGTGTGCCGTCATAGCGCGGCGCATTCTAGGGGAAGGACCGAAGCGCGTCCAGCTACCGGGTCGTCGCGCTCTCCGGCGCCTCGTCCACCCATCGAGGCACGCCGAGGAGCAGCACGAGCGCGACCGCCATCATGACCGAGAGGGACAACACGGCCAGGCGGTACGACGCGTTGCGGCCGATCGACGGCCCGATGCCGTCGACGATCGCGGCCCAGAGAAGAGGTCCGACGATCGCCGCCGCGCGCGCCGAGAGCGCGAGCAGGCCGAAGAAGCGGCCCGACTCGTCCGCCGGGGAGAGGCGCAGCATCAGCGGGCGCTCCGCCGCCCAGATCCCGCCGAAGGAGAGGCCGACGATCACGCCGCCGACCCAGAACCCCGACAGCGACGGCGCCGACGCGATCACCACGAGCCCGACGATCCAGCCGACGAGCACCGCCACGAGCGCGCGGCGCGGGCCGAAGCGGTCGCACGCGCGTCCCACGATCCACGCGCCGATCATCGCGGGGATCGTCAGCACGACGAAGAGGCGGATCTCGCCTCCGGCCGGCAGGCCCAGCACGGCGACGGCATAGAGCGCCATGAACGAGATCGCCGTGCCGAGCGCGTCCTGGTAGAAGTAGGACGACGCGACGAAGCGGAGCAGACCCGGATGCTTCCTCGCCGCGCGGAAGGCGTCGGCGAGCTCGGCGAACAGCGCGGATAACCTCGGCCGGCGGCGCTCGCCGCGCGGCACGAGGCGACGGTCGCGGCAGAAGAGAAAGAGCGGCAGAGAGAAGAGCAGGAACAGTAGCGCGGTCGGAACGAACGACGCGGCGCGGCCGCCCGCTCGGATCCCGAGCCCGCCGTTGACGAACGGCGCGACGAGGAGGACGCCCGCGATCGAGCCCGCGTATCCGACGGCGGTGCCGACGCCGGACAGCCGGCCGCGCTCCTCGGGCGGCGCGAGGTCGGGGAGCATCGCGTTGTAGGGCGGCATCGCGAGCTGGTACGCGGTGTTCGCGACCGCGAAGAGCGCCAGGAGTACGAGGATGCCGGCGCTGCCGGTCAGGCGCGCGGCGGGGGAGAGCGCCAGCGTCGCCGCGACGCACGCGACCGTCAGGCCGACGACCCAGGGTTTGCGCCGGCCCGTGGCGTCCGACACGGCGCCGACCCAGGGCGCGGCGAAGAGGACCGCGACGGACGAGAGGCTCGTCGCGACCGAGTACGCCGTGTTGGAGGCGCCCCGTTCCGTGACCAGCCATACGGCGAAGTAGAGGGTCACGATGTTCATGGAGAAGATCGTGTTCGCGAAGTCGTAGAGCGCCCAGCTCGCGCGCTCCCGAAAGGGCGCGCGGCTCGGGCGGCCGCGGGCGGCGCCGGCGGGGTCGGGCGCGCTCAAGACCGTCCTCTCCGTGGGAATCGGCGGGCCGGCGGCCGGGTTCTCCGGGGTGTCATGCGAATCCGCACATCCGCCGCCGCCCTCCTCGTCGGCGCCGCCCTGGCGGCTGCCTGTTCCAGCTCCGGCTCCAAGGCCGGCGCGAACGCCAATTCGGACACGCCGGGCGCGCCCGTCCCGGCGCCGGCCAAGAAGCGCGACCCCGGAGTCGGCATCCGAGTGATCGACGCCGTCGTCGTCGAGCGCTCCGATGCGCCGTCCGGCTCCGGCGGCGTCGGCGCGTACTCAGGCACCGGAAACTACTACATGACGTTCGAGACCCACGAGGGCGAGGCGACCGCGCGGTACCACCTCGAGGTCAACCGGACGCAGTGGTTCCGATTCCAGGAGGGCGCGCACGTGCGGGTCACCCTGAACAACAACATCGTCCAGGACATCCGTCCGCTGGACTAGCCTCCCGCGTACAATCGCGCCGTGACCGGCGCGTGGTGGCCGAAGACCTTCACGGTCCTCACGGGCTACACGCGGCGTCAATTCCTCGCTGATCTCCAGGCCGGACTCGTCGTCGGCGTCGTCGCGATCCCCCTCGCGCTGGCGTTCGCGATCGCGTCCGGCGTCTCTCCCGACAAGGGCCTCGTCACGGCAGCCGTCGCCGGGTTTCTGATCTCGTTTCTCGGTGGCAGCCGCGTCCAGATCGGGGGACCGACCGGCGCGTTCGTGGTGATCGTGTACGGCATCGTGCAGCGCCACGGCGTCGACGGCCTCATCATCTGCACGTTCCTCGCGGGACTGATCCTCGTCGGTCTGGGGCTCGCCCGCTTCGGCGCCGCGATCAAGTTCATCCCGTACCCGGTCGTGACCGGATTCACGTCGGGGATCGCGGTCATCATCTTCTCGTCGCAGATCCGGGACCTCATGGGCCTCCGCATGCCGGCCGTCCCGCCCGAGTTCGTCTCGAAATGGCGGGCCTACGCCGCTGCAATGCCCACCGCGTCGCCGGCCGCGATCGCCGTCGCCGCCGGCTCACTCCTGATCCTGCTCGCATGGCCGAGGCTGTCTCGCACGATCCCGGCGCCGATCGTCGCCATTCTCATCGCGTCGGCGGCGGCCGCGGCGCTGCGTCTTCCGATCGAGACGATCGGGACCCGCTTCGGCGAGATCCACGCCGCGCTCCCGACGCCGCGGCTCCCCGCGATCTCCGTGGACCGCGTGCGCGAGCTCTTCTCGCCGGCGCTGACGGTCGCGCTGCTCGCGGCGATCGAGTCGCTGCTGTCCGCGGTCGTGGCCGACGGCATGATCGGCAGCCGCCATAAGTCCAACGTCGAGCTCGTCGGCCAGGGAATCGCCAACGTGGCATCTGCGCTGTTCGGCGGCATCCCCGCCACGGGCGCGATCGCGCGGACGGCCACGAACATCAAGAATGGCGGTCGCACGCCGGTGGCCGGCATGATCCACGCCGGCACGGTCCTCCTCGTCCTCGTCTTCCTGGGCCGCTGGGTCCGGTACGTGCCGCTCGCCACGCTCGCCGCGATTCTCGCCGTCGTGGCGTACCACATGAGCGAGTGGCGCTCGTTCGCGCACTTGATGCGGACGCCCAAGAGCGACGTCGCCGTCCTCCTGACGACGTTCCTGCTCACCGTGCTCGTGGACCTGACCGTCGCCGTCCAGGTCGGCGTGGTCCTCGCCGCGTTCCTGTTCATGAAGCGCATGGCCGACGTGACGAACGTGGCCATGGTGACCCGGGAGTGGCGGGACGCTCCGGACGGCACGATGACGCGCGATGTGGACGGCGTCGCCAAGCGGACGATTCCCGAGAGCGTCGAGGTCTACGAGGTGAATGGCCCGTTCTTCTTCGGCGCCGCGGACAAGATCAAGGACGTGCTGCACTACGTCGCGAAGAAGCCGAAGGCGTTCGTCCTACGCATGCGCAACGTCCCCGTGATCGACGCCTCGGGTATCCGCGTGCTCGACGACCTCTTCGAGTCGTTCCGGCACCAGCACGTGCGCTTCCTCATCGCCGGAGTCCAGGCGCAGCCGCTTCTGACCCTCGAGCGCGCCGGCCGGATGGAGCGATACGGCCGCGAGAGCTTCTTCCCGACGCTGGATGCGGCGCTGGAGGCCGCCGCCGGTGTGCCGGAGCGGCAGTCGGGGTCGGCCGCGCGTGGCTGACGGGGTGCGGGAGGAGCGGGTCCCGGGATGGGACGGAATCGGCGTGGTGACACGCATCGATCGGGTGACCGGCGCCGCCATCCACGTTGCGCTCCACTCCGACCGGCTCGGCGCCCCGAGCGGCGGCACCCGGATGAAGGGATACGAGAACGCCGCCGAGGCGCGTCGCGACGCGATGCGTCTCGCTGAGGCGATGACTTGCAAGTGGGCCGTGGCGGGGTTCCCGCGCGGCGGCGGCAAGGCCGTCATCGACGTCCCGCATGATCTCGAACCGGCCGCGCGCGACGGTCTCCTGCGCCGCTACGGCATGCTCGTCCGCGAGCTCGGCGGCCGGTTTTTGACCGGACCGGACGTCGGCACGTCGCCGAGCGACATGGACGTCATCTCCGAGACGGGCTCGCCGTGGGTGTTCGGACGGACCAGGGAGCGCGGCGGCACCGGCGGGTCGGGCGGCTGGACGGCGCTCGGCGTCTTCGTCTCGATCGAGACCGCGTGCGAGCGACTGTTCGGCTCGCGCGCGCTCGAGGGGCGCCGCGTCGTCATCCAGGGCGCAGGCAGCGTCGGCGGAGATCTGGCGCGCCGGCTCGCGGAGGCCGGCGCCTCGGTCGAGGTCGCCGACAGCGATCCGGCCGCCGCGGTGCGCGCCGCGTCGGACCCGCGCGTTTCGATCGTGCCGGCGCGCGGCGTTCTCGGGCGTCCATGCGACGTCCTCGCGCCGTGCGCGCTGGGCGGCGTGCTCGACGCGGCGTCGATCCCGTCGCTCCGCTGCGCCGCCGTCGTCGGCGCCGCGAACAATCCGCTCGCCGAGCGCGCGGACGCAGAGCGCCTGCGTGCGCGCGGGATCCTCTACGCGCCGGACTTCGTCGCGAACGCGGGCGGCGCGATCGCGGTGACGGGCATCGAGGCGCTCGGCTGGAGCGCGCAGCGCGCGGAGACGGCGGTGCGCGGAATCGCGGAGACGCTGGCGCGCGTGTTCGTGATCGCGGAGCAAGACGGGATCACCACGGACGAGGCGGCGCGGCGCGTCGCGGCGGAGGCCCTGAGGTAGTCGAAACTCGGCTGGGATCCTGGAGGCTCGGCGTCCCCGAAACTCCGAGGAATGAAAGCCGACCCCGGGGTCAGACCTTGTAGGGCGAGCCGCTCTTCGACACGTCGAACGTCTTCGACTGCCCCTTCGGGATCGAGAGGGAGTGCCACTTCGGCCCGGCGGCGTGCCGCGCGAGGAAGACGATCTGGCCGATGTGGTACGCGTAGTGCGTGAGCTGGCGCTGGATCGCCTCCATCACCGTGTGCGGCTCGTCGCGGATCGTGATCGTCCGCGACATGTCGGCCTCGGTGAGCGGCTCGAGCGCCGCGAAGAGCAGCTCCCAGCCCTCGTCCCAGCGGCGGCGGATCGACGCGGCGTCGTCCGCGGCGCCGATCTCGAACTCGGAGTCGCGCTCCCGATTCGGCTTCTCGCCGTCCGACGACAGGAAGTGCGTCCAGCGGGACCGCATGTTCCCGGCGATGTGCTTCATGACGACGGCGATCGAGTTCGACTCCGGCCCGATCGTTGCGAACAGCTGATCCTCGTGGACCTGGCGCAGCGCGGCGTCGGCGAGCCGCCGGTACTTGCGCAGCTCCGCGATCGCGCCCGACAGGTAATCCGTCCCGGCCACGGCTCAATCGTATCCCGCGGTGTGCCTCGCGCGTTCTAGACGGCATGACTCCGCTCGACGCGATCCGCCCGGCCCGGCGCCCGCTCGTTTCCCGCGCCTAGAATCCGAGCGTGCCGAAGGATCCGCTCGCCGCCTTTCATCCCGCCGTCCGGAGCTGGTTCGCGTCCGCGTTCCCGGAGCCGACGGCGGCCCAGCGGAAGGGCTGGCCGGCGATCCTCGAGGGCAGGTCGACTTTGCTGCTCGCGCCGACCGGAAGCGGCAAGACGCTGGCCGCGTTCCTCGCCGCGATCGACCGTCTCATGTTCACCCCCGAGCCTTCGAAGAAGGAGCGGCTCCGGGTCCTGTACGTCTCGCCGCTGAAGGCGCTCGCCGTGGACGTCGAGCGCAACCTGCGGGCGCCGATCGCCGGCATCGCCGCCGCCGCCGCGCGCGAGGGAATCGCGCACCGGGTGCCGGCGGTCGCGATTCGCTCCGGCGATACGCCCGCGAGCGAGCGCGCGAAGATCGCGCGGACGCCGCCCGACGTGCTCATCACGACGCCGGAGTCGCTCTACCTCCTCCTCACGTCGCAGGCGCGGGCGATGTTCGCCTCGCTCGAGACGGTCATCGTCGACGAGATCCATGCCATGGCCGCGACGAAGCGCGGCGCGCACCTGTTCCTCTCGCTCGAGCGGCTCGAGGAGGCCGCCGCGCGCGACACGCCGCTGCAGCGCATCGGCCTGTCGGCGACGCAGCGGCCGCTCGAGGAGATCGCGCGGCTGCTCGGCGGCGGCGAGCCGGCGCGCCGCAAGGGAGGAGCGTGGACGCCGCGGCCCGTGGAGATCGTCGACGCGGGAAGCCGCAAGGCGTTCGAGCTGAAGGTCGAGGTCCCCGTCGAGGACATGGCGCGGCTCGGCGAGCCCGTGGAGGGCGAGATCCGATCGGGTCCCGCCGCGGCGCCGCCGCCGCGCTTCTCGATCTGGCCGTCCGTGTACCCGCGCCTCGTCGAGCTCGTGCGCGCGCATCGCTCGACGATGATCTTCGCGAACAGCCGCCGGCTCGCGGAGCGGCTCGCCGGGGCCATCAACGAAACGGCGGGCGAGGAGATCGCGCTGGCGCACCACGGCTCCGTCGCCCGGGAGAAGCGGCAGGAGATCGAGGATCGCCTCAAGCGCGGCACGCTGCCGGCGATCGTCGCGACCTCGTCGCTCGAGCTCGGCATCGACATGGGCGCCGTGGACCTCGTGATCCAGATCGAGGCGCCGCCGTCGATCGCGTCCGGCATGCAGCGGATCGGCCGCGCGGGCCACTCCGTCGGCGAGGTCTCGCGCGGCGTGCTGTTCCCGAAGTACCGCGGCGACCTGCTCGCGGCGGCCGCGGCGACGGCGCGCATGGAGGAGGGCAAGGTCGAGGAGACGGCGTATCCGCGCAATCCGCTCGACGTCCTGGCGCAGCAGATCGTCGCGACGCTCGCCTCTCCGGGGAGGACCGCCCCGCGCACGGCGGACGACCTCTTCGATCTCGTGCGCCGCGCGGCGCCGTTCGCGGATCTGCCGCGCGCGAGCTTCGACGGCGTCCTCGACATGCTCTCGGGCCGCTACCCGTCGGACGAGTTCGCGGAGCTGCGGCCGCGCGTCACGTGGGATCGCATCCACGGCACCCTCCGAGCGCGCGAGGGCGCGGGCCGCGTCGCGATCATCAATGGCGGCACGATCCCCGACCGCGGCCTCTACGGCGTCTTCCTGCAGGGCGAGGGCGACGGCGGCGCCGACCCGCGTCGCAGCCGCCGCGTCGGCGAGCTCGACGAGGAGATGGTGTTCGAGTCGCAGCCCGGCGACGTATTCGTGCTGGGCGCGTCGTCGTGGCGGATCGAGGAGATCACGCACGATCGCGTGATCGTCTCGCCCGCGCCGGGGCAGCCCGGCAAGATGCCGTTCTGGCACGGCGACCGGCCCGGCCGTCCGCTCGAGTTCGGCGCCGCCATCGGCGAGCTCGCGCGCTCGCTGGTCGCCGCCGGGGAGACCGAGGCGGCGCGCCGGCTGCGGGAGCGCCACGGCCTCGACGAGAAGGCGGCCGCGAACCTCGTCCAGTACCTCCGCGAGCAACGCGAGGCGACCGGCGAGGTCCCGAGCGACCGGACGATCGTCGTCGAGCGTTTCCAGGACGAGATCGGCGACTGGCGGGTGTGCGTGATGTCGCCGTTCGGCGCGCGCGTCCACGCGCCGTGGGCCGCGGCCGTCCGCGCCGCGTTACAGGAGTCGGCGGCCGGCGAGGTCGAGGCGATCTGGTCGGACGACGGCATGGTGTTCCGGCTGCCCGAGAGCGACGAGCCGCCGGAGTCGTCGCGCTTCCTGCCGGATCCCGAGGAGATCGAGGACCGCGTTGTGCGGAGCCTCGGCGAGACCTCGCTGTTCGCGGCGCGCTTCCGCGAGAACGCGGCGCGCGCGCTGCTCCTGCCGCGGCGGCACCCCGGACGGCGCAGCCCGCTCTGGGCGCAGCGCAAGCGTTCGGCGGATCTGCTCGCCGTCGCGTCGCGCTACGGCTCCTTCCCGATCCTGCTCGAGACGTATCGCGAGTGCCTGCGCGACGTGTTCGATCTGCCCGGTCTCGTCGGCCTCTTACGCGGCGTCGCATCGCGCAGGATCCGAGTCGCGACGGTGGACGCGCGGCAGCCGTCGCCGTTCGCGGCGTCGCTGCTCTTCGACTACGTCGCGAACTTCATCTACGACGGCGACGCGCCGCTCGCCGAGCGCCGCGCGCAGGCGCTCTCGGTGGACGCGTCGCAGCTGCGGGAGCTCCTCGGTGAGGCCGAGCTGCGGGAGCTGCTCGATCCGGATGCCATCGCGTCGCTGGAGCGGTCGCTGCAGCGCCTCGAGGGACACCGCCCGCGGCGGCCCGACGACGTCCACGACATGCTGCTCGCGATCGGCGACCTCACCGAGCCCGAGATCCGGGCGCGGACCGAGACTCCCGACGACGTCGCCGCGTGGATGCGCTCGCTCGCATCCGAGCGGCGCGCCGTCGCGGTTTCCGTCGGCGGCGAGCGGCGCTGGATCGCCGCGGAGGACGCCTGCCGTTATCGCGACGCCGTCGGCGCGATGCCGCCGCCCGGGCTCCCCGAGGCGTTCCTCGTCCCCGTCGACGATCCCGCCGCCGATCTGCTCTCGCGCTACGCCCGGACGCACGGACCATTCCGGCTCGACGAGCCGGCCGCGCGCTTCGGGATGCCGCCCGCGACGGTCCGGCTCGCGCTCGAGCGTCTCGCGGACCGCGGCCGCGTGCTCGAGGGAGACTTCCTGCGCGGCGGGCGCGAGCGCGAGTGGTGCGACGCGGGCGTGCTGCGATCGGTCAAGCGGCGCTCGCTCGCGAGGCTGCGGCGCGAGGTCGAGCCGGTCGAGCCGGCCGCGTTCGGCCGCTTCCTCCTCGAGTGGCAGGGCGTGTCGCGCCCGCGCGCCGGGCTCGATGCGCTCCTCACCGTCGTCGAGCAGCTCCAGGGCGCGCCGATTCCCGCCTCGGTCCTCGAGCGCGAGGTCCTGCCCGCGAGGCTCGACCGCTATCGGCCGGCCGACCTCGACACGCTGTGCGCCGCCGGCGAGATCACCTGGCGAGGGATCGAGCCGCTCGGGCCCTCGGACGGCCGCGTCGCGCTGTATTTGACCGACCGGGCCGCGCTGCTCGCGCCGCCCGCCCGCGAGGCGCCGGGCGAGCTCGCGGGAAAGGTGCGCGCGATGCTCGCCGCGCGAGGCGCGCTCTTCTTCGCGGACCTCGCGGCGGAGACCGGCGCGTTCGCGGGCGACCTCGTCGCCGCGCTGTGGGACCTGGTCTGGGCGGGCGAGGTCACGAACGACACGCTCGCGCCGCTGCGCTCGCTTCTGCGCGGTTCCGGCGCGGCGGCGGAGAAGAAGCGGCCGCGGACGCGCGGGTTCGTCTCACGGCGCGCGGGCGGTCCGCCGGGGAGCGAGGGCAGATGGTCGCTCGTCGCGCGAGGGGGTCCCTCCTTCTCCGAGACCGAGCGGCGCGCCGCGCTCGCGCGCGTCCTCCTCGAGCGGCACGGCGTCCTGACGCGCGAGGCCGTGCCTGCGGAGCTCGTCGCGGGGGGCTTCTCCGCCGTCTATCCCGTGTTGAAGGCGATGGAGGAGGCCGGCCGGATCCGGCGCGGCTACTTCGTCGCCGGGCTCGGCGCCACGCAGTTCGCCGTCTCGGGAGCCGACGACCGCCTGCGCGCGCTGCGCGAGCCGTCCGATCGCGACGCCATCTCGGCCGCGCCCCGCAGGATCGTGCTCTCGGCGTCGGACCCGGCGAGCCCATGGGGCGCGGCGCTGCCATGGCCGACGTCCGCCGGACCGGGGCGCCCGCAGCGCGCCGCGGGAGCGCACGTGATCCTTCGCGACGGCGCGCTGATCGCGTGGGCGGGCCGGACGGAGTCGAACCTGCTCACGTTCCTGCCCGCGGAGGAGCCCGACCGGAGCGCCGCGGCCCGCGACCTCGCCAGGGCTCTCGCGGACCTCGTCGATTCGGGACGACGCCGCGCCGTGCTCGTCGGCCGCGTCGACGGCGTCGACCCCCGCGAGTCGCCGCTCGCGCCGTACCTCGTCGAGGCGGGATTCTTCGCGGGCTCGCGCGGTTACCTGAAGCGCGCGACGCCGAAGCCGGCGGCCGCCGACCGCCTGCCGACGCGCGAGTAGAGATGCCCGAAGGCGACACGATCCTCCGCGCGGCGCGCACGCTTCACCGCGCGCTCGCGGGACGGCGGGTGGAGGCGGCGCGCGCTCCGGCGCTCCCGCGAGCCGGCGAGGATCTCGAGGGACGCACGATCTCCGCCGTCGAGGCTCGCGGGAAGAACCTGCTGGTCCGCTTCGACGACGGGCGCGTGCTCCGCACGCACATGCGAATGACGGGCTCGTGGCACGTCTACCGGCCGGGGGAGAGGTGGCGCATGCCCAGCGGCGCGGCGCGCGTGGTCCTCGAGACGGACACCTGGGTCGCGGTCTGCTTCGCAGCGCCCGTCGTGGAGCTGCTCCGGCCGGGCGATGAGGAGCGCCACGAGCCGCTCGCGTCGCTCGGCCCCGACGTCCTCGCGGAGACGTTCGACTATGCGGAGGCGGTGCGCCGCCTTCGTGAGCTGGGGGAGACGGCGCTCGGCGAGGCGCTGCTCGCGCAGCGCGCGGTCGCCGGCATCGGCAACATCTTCAAGTCGGAGACGCTCTTCCTGACGCGGGAGGATCCGTTCGCGCCGGTCGCCTCCGTCGACGAACGGCGGCTGAAGCGGATCCTTTCGCGGGCGCGCGAGCTCATGCAGGCCTCGCTCGGCCCGCAACCGCGCGCGACGCGGCCGGCGCTGACGCGGTCGCGGGAGCCGGGCGCGCGGACGTGGGTCTACCGGCGCGAGGGCCGGCCGTGCCGCCGGTGCGGCGCCGGGATCCGGATGCGGAGACAGGGGGTCGACCGGAGGTCGACGTACTTCTGCCCGAAGTGCCAGGCCGTCCGCGAGACGTGAGCCGAGCGCACGACATATTAGCCATGGCTAATATGTCGCCGCGCACGAATCTCCGCGGATCGCGCGCTGACCGAGCTAAGCGACGGGCGCCGGTCGACGAAACCGCCGGTACAGCCAGAGCAGGATGATCGCGCCGACGAGTGCCCCGACGAATCCCGCCGGCTCGCCCTCCTTGTAGAGGCCGAGGAGCCGCCCGAGAAATCCGCCGACGAGCGCGCCAACGATGCCGAGAATGATCGTGACGAAGATGCCGCCCGGATCCTTGCCCGGCATGATGAATTTTGCGAGTGCGCCGACGATGAGTCCGAAGATGATCCACCCGATGATGCCCATGGGTCCCTCCTTCATCGAAAGGGGATGAGAACGCCGTGGATCCCGACGGTCCTTGTACACCCGATCGGTCCGGCCGCGCGAATCTCCCGCCGGCGGGAGAGTGCACGGCTTGTACCAAGGTGCCGGATCGTCTCCGAGCGCCTGTCCTGCTAGGCTAGCCCTCAGATGCTCCGTCTGCGATCGCGGTCCGTGCCGGCTGCGGCTCTGCTCGCGGCGAGCCTGGTCTCGTCCGCCGCCCTGGCGGCCCAGGACGCGCCCCCGCCTCCGGCCCCGCCGCCTCCCGTCCAGCGCGATCCGGGCAAGCCGCTGAAGGTCGGCCTCGCTCTCGGCGGCGGCGGCGCCCGCGGGATGGCGCACATCGGCGTGATCCGCCGGCTCGAGGAGCTCCACATCCCGATCGACTACATCGTCGGCACCAGCATGGGCTCGATCATCGGCGGCCTCTACGCGTGCGGCTACACGCCGGACGAGATGGAGAAGCTCATCAAGAGCATTCACTGGGAGTCGCTCTTCCAGGACGCGCCCGATCGCGTGGACCAGTCGTTCCGCCAGAAGGAGGACGACTTCGACCACCTCATTCCGCTCGAGTTCGGCCTGAACCTCAAGAAGGGCGGGCTCGTGCTGCCGCCGGGCCTCATCGCGGGCAGCAAGCTCGGCTTCATCCTGGAGAACGCGACGCTTGCGTGCACGGTCCCGGACTTCGACCACCTTCGGGTCCCGTTCCGCGCGGTTTCCACGGACATCCAGACCGGCAAGCCGTACGTCATATCGAAGGGCGACCTCGGCCGCGCGATCCGCGCGAGCATGGCGATCCCGGCGATCTTCACCCCCGTCGAGCTGGACGGCCATCTCCTCATCGACGGCGGCGAGGCGGAGAATCTGCCGGTGCAGACGACTCGCTCGATGGGCGCGGACGTCGTCATCGCCGTCAACGTCGGCGAGTCCGGCAAGGAGCTCGCCGAGAAGCCGACGAACGTCGGCGGAATGATCAGCCGCCTCATCGACCTGCCTCTCCAGCAGAACACGCAGGCGTCGGCGAAGCTCGCCGACATCGTGATCAACCCGAACCTCGAGGGCTACACGTCGGCCGACTTCGTCCGCGGAGCGGAGATGATCCCGCTCGGCTACAAGGCGGCGGTCGCGCAGAGTGACGCGTTGTCGAAGTGGTCCGATCCGCCGGGCGCGTACGAGGCGTGGAAGCGCGGGCACGACCTGTCGCTGCCCCCGCTCCCGTACATCGACGCGATCGAGATCGCGCCGGTCCCAGGCGTCGACCCGAGGACGATCGCGTACCTCGTGCGGACGAAGGCGGGCCGCGCGCTCGACACGGCCACGCTGGGCCACGACCTGAGGCGCATCTACGGCCTCGGGTACTTCGAGATCGTCAGCTACGAGATCGTTCCCGACGGCAAGCGCAACATCCTCAGGATCACGGCCACGCCGAAATCGTGGGGACCGACCTTTCTCAAGGTCGGCCTCTCGCTCGGCACCGACTTCCAGCTCGACACGAGCTTCGGCGTTGTGGCATTAATCGACGCGACCCAGCTGAACAGTCTCGGCGGCCGCTGGAAGACGACGCTCACGCTGGGCAGCCCGCTCGAGTTCAAGACCCGGTTCTACCAGCCGCTCGAATACAGCCAGCACCTCTTCGTCTCGCCCTATTTCACCTGGAGGCAGCAGCTCGCCCGGTTGTTCGACGAGGACGGAAACGCGCTGGCCACGTACCAGGCCTCGCGCGGCGTCGGCGGCGTTGACGTGGGATACGACTTCGGTTCCTGGG
>DATBBK010000190.1:0-7827 GCA_036271035.1 Thermoanaerobaculia bacterium
AGCGTGGGTCGGTTCATACGGGCGAGTCGCCATGCAGCGGCACGCCGCACTTCGGGCAGAAGCGCGGAGGATACTTTCCGAGGTATCGGTCGCACGCCGGACACCGCCAGTTCTGCCACGAGAAGATCAGGACGCCGACGACCATCGCGACCCAGATGACCGGCAGCGGAAAGCTCATCGCCCGCCGGTCATAAAGCACGAGGAGCAGGACTCCCACCGCCGTGAGACCGCCGGCGACGAATTGACGCTGCCGGCGCCTCGCGAACTCCTGCTGGAACCGCTCGAGCTCTTGCTGCGTGAACGGCATGCCCGCTCGGCTACCCGAGCTCCATGCGCGGCGACTCCTTCTCGAAGCCGTCGTGACGCGCATCGACGGCCCGCCCCCGTTTTCTGCGCTTCACCATACCCGCCGCCGCGATGAGGATCGCCAGCACGAAAACGAACAATTGACTCGAGACGATCGCCCCGTCGTAGGCATACGACTGGAAGGTGCGCCATCGAGTGGTCGCGTCCGGTTCAAACAGGCGATGCGTGCTGAGAAGGATCACGATGAGCCGCGAGACGTGGCCACCGAAAGTCAGCACGCTCATCCATGCGAGCATGTTCGGGTAGAACAGATAGCGCTTTCGTGTGATCAGCGCGAACGCGAGGCAGATCGCGAGAGCCACGAAGTAGCACGCTCCCGAGATCGTGTCCCGCCGGATGAAGTACCAGGGAGGATTGGCTCCCGGATAGTCGGTCACCGACTCGGAGAGCCGGAAGCCGATCCTTATGGCGGCGGTGTACAGAAGAAGCTCGAGCCCGACGAGCCAGGCGCCGCGCAATCCGTCCTTCCAGGTCAGCTCGCGGACGCCAATCACGCCGGGGCGCTGGGCCGGCTCCGCCCGCTCGGATGTCGCTCACTCGAACTCCACCCTCGGCTTCGCCTGCTCCGCGCCGACGCGGCCGGCCGCGATGTCCGCCTTGAAGTAGTTCTCGCCCTTCACCGGCGCGGTCGCGAGGCGCCGCAGCAGGTTGATCTGGCCGACGTGCGTCAGCGCGTCCGCGACCGGACCCTGGAAGATCTTCTCCGGCGAGTTGCCGAGCGGGTCGTCGCCCTGCTGCGCGCGCGCCAGCCGCGCGTCGAACCGCTCGAGCGCCGCATGGAACCGCGCGACCTCCTCGTCCCACGGCAGCGGCGTCGAGTCGTGCCAGACGTGGCGCCCGTCCGCGAGCCCGAGCGCCCAGTCGAAGAGGTCGCCGACGTGGGCGAGGATCTGAGCCGGCGTGCGCGTGCCGGGCCCGGAGCGGAACTCCGCGAACGTCGCCGGCGCGTCGCGCACCGCCTTCCCGCCGCGGTACGCGACCGTGGCGACCGTATGGCGCAGCAGCGCGATCGTTCCGGAGTCCGGCGCGCTCACCCGAGATCCCCGAGCTGCGTGAGCATCGAGAGCTCGTCCATGTTGTCCCAGTGCTCGGCGATCCGGCCGTTCTTGAACCGGTAGAAGTCCATCCCCCGCACGGCGACGCGCCGGCCGGTCGCTGGGATTCCGAGGAACGCGCCGGTGTGCGTCCCCTCCCAGCGGTAGCGCACCGCGACGATCTCATTCTCCGCGACGACCTCGTCGAGCACGAAGCGCAAGTCCGGGAACGCGTCGCGGAGCGCCCGCACACGGTGCTTGACGCCCTCGCGGCCCGCGCCCTGGCCGGGCACCGGGTTGTGCTCGACGAAGTCGTCCGCGACGCAGTCGTCGATCATCCCCAGGCGGCCGTTGTTGAGGACCTGGTCGAAGATTCCTCGGACGATCGTCTTGTGAGCCGTCCCGTCCATGCCGTCCTCTCCGTATCTCAGTCGCCGGCGAGCATTCGACCGGCGATCTCCTTCACCAGCTTCGCCGCGACCATCGCGGTCATCCCCGAGACGTCCTGCGCCGGGTTCAGCTCCACGACGTCGGCGCCGACGATGGGCGCGTCCACCGCCGCGATCACGTCGAGCGCCTCGCGGGTCGAGAGGCCCCCGGGCTCGCGATGCGCGACGCCCGGCGCGAACGCCGGATCGAGCGCGTCCAGGTCGAACGAGACGTAGACCGGCGTGTCGAACCGCGGCAGCGCCGTCTGGCGGAAGCGCTTCATCTCGATCGTCTCGACGCCGAACCGCTCCACCTGCGCGCGCTGGTGCGCGGTGGCCGTCCGGATGCCGACCTGCACGAGCCGGCCCGCGAGCTTCTCCTCCATGATCCGCGCGAACGGACACGCGTGCGAGAGGCGATTGCCCTCGAACTCGTCGTAGATGTCCGGGTGCGCGTCGAAGTGGAGGATCGAGAGCAGCGGGTAGCGCTTCGCGAACGCGCGCAGGATCGGATACGTGATCGCATGGTCGCCGCCGAGGCTGATCGGCGCGTGACCGTCGTCGAGCAGCCGGCCGATCGCAGCCTCGATCCGGGCGAACGTGTCCTTGCCCGCCTCCTCGCCGAGATCGCCCGCGTCGAAGAAGCGCTCCGGCCGGACTTCGATTCCGGACTCGCTCCAGAAGTTGGACGACTCGCAGCGGTACGCCTCGCGGATGAACGGCGGCGCGGACGCGGCGCCGCGCAGATACGACGAATTGGAATCGGACCGGAAGCCGATCAGGGCGAGGCGCGTCATCGCTGGAGACTCACGGTGTGGGAGAAATCATAGCGCCCGATCCATCCGCACGACCGGCAGCCCCGGGCCGCCCGGCATGGGCGCCTCGAGCGCCTCGCGCTCCGCGAAGCCGAACGCGCGGTAGAACGGCACGCCCGGCAGGGTCGCGGCGAGCTCGACCCGGCGGAAGCCCGCCGCACGGGCGGCCGAGAGGCAGGCGTCCAGAATCGCGCGCCCGACCCCCCGGCGGGCGTAGCCGGGATGGACGAAGAACGCACGGATCCGCGCGGCGTCCACGGCGGGGTCCAAAAGCGGGTCCTCGGCGGACTTCATCTGGTCGCCGCCGTAGAGGGTGCGGCGCCTGGACCAGCCGCCGCAGGCGACGACTGCGGTCCCCGCCGCTCCCTGCGTCGCGGGTGCGGTCCCCGCCGCTCCTTGCGTCGCGGGTGGGTCGGCGTCCACCACGAAGTACGTGCCGTCCGCGATGAGACGCGTGTCGGGACCGAAGATGTGGCGGATGGCGGCCTCGGTTTGCGCGTCCGTGTAGAAGCCGCGGGAGAGAGCCCTCGCGGAGACCGGGATCAGTGCCGCGATCGCGGGCACGTCAGCGGCGGTGGCGAGACGGATCTGCATCCCGCGGTTCTATCCTGAATCGACTTGTGCGCGTCGCGTCGAAATCTGGTGGCTCGGGTCTTCCCTCAGCGCACCTTTCCGACGGAGAAGTGCGGGTTTTCGACGACACCGAACGCGTTTCCGAACGGGTCGCGCACCGCGGCCACCTTGATGCCGCCGCCGACGTCCTGCACACCCGAGAGCTCCGTCGCGCCGAGCTCGAGCAGGCGCGCGTACGCGGCCGCGCAGTCCGCGACGCCCCAGTACGAGAGCACACCGGTGCCGCCCGTCGACGGCGTCGCGTTCGGGTCGAGGCCCAGCTCGAATCCGCCGACCTCGAAGCCGACGTAGAACGGCTCGGCGAAGTACGGAGCGAAGCCGAGCACCTTCGTGTACCAGTCCTTCGCGGCGTCGAGCTCGGGCGCCGGATAAACCACCGTGCGCAGTCCGCGGATCATGAGGAGCCTCCCTCTGGATCCTTTACGCGGCTGAGGGCCGGCAGTTTCGCGGCGTGCCGCCACTCGTCGAGCAGCGCGCGGAAGCGCCGCGGGCGGTCGCCGGTTGGATCGATTTTTCCGCCGGGCATCAGGTACTCGAGCTCGGCCGCCTTCTCGCTCTTCGCCCACTCCTTGAACTCGGGGAAGCGGTCGCCGGGCACGACCGCGCCGCGCGGCTCGTACAGGAATCCCGTGACGCGGCCCGACGGATCGAGCCACCACGTCGCGCGGAAGCGCGTCGGCGAGCGCTCGATGAGACGGTAGAAGTCGTTCATCTCCTCGCCGCTCGCGGTGACCGAGTCGCGGCCCTGCGTCCAGTCCGAGTACGTGTTCTTCGTGCGGAAGAATTTGTCCCAGCCGCTCCAGCGGCCCTCGAGCTCGTACGGATCGCCCTCGCCGCTCTTCTCGTCGAACCAGCTCCGCGCGCCGGGTGCGAGGAGCGCCTGGGCGGCCGCGCGGTCGCCGCGGTCCTTCGCGTCCTGGAACGCCTTGACCGCCGCGATGAGGAGCGCGTCCTTCTCGACTCTGCCGCCCTTCATGACCCACGCGACGCGCGTGAGCTCCGCGACGTCCTCGAGCGGGTTGCCGCGAACGGCGATGATGTCGGCGAACCTTCCCGGAGCGATCGCGCCGACCCGGTCGGACCAGCCCATCAGCTCGGCGCCGCCGAGCGTCGCCGCGCGGATCGCCTGGAGCGGCGTCATGCCGTTCTGCGACATCCAGACGACCTCCTCGGCGTTGCGTCCGTGCGGGAGCACCGAGGCGTCCGTGCCCATGGCGATCTTCAGGCCGGCGGCGGCGGCCTTGCGGAAGCTGTCGTGCGCGCCGCGTCGCAGCATCTCGTCGCGCTCTCTGCGCCACGCCGGCGCGTCCGGCCGCGTCCCCTCCTCGGGCAGGTCCCACATCGCGCCGGTGGGAACGAGGAAGGTGCCGTGCTCCTTCATGAGGCGGATCGCCTCGTCGTCGAGCAGCGTGCCGTGCTCGATCGAGTCCACGCCGGCGCGGACCGCGGCCTTGATCCCGTCCGTGCCGTGCGCGTGCGCCGCGACCCTCTTGCCGAGACGATGCGCCTCGTCGACGATCGCCTTGAGCTCCTCCGGCGAGTACTGCGTCTCGACGGCGACGCCGCTGCCCTCGCCCGCGCCCTCCGTCGCCATGATCTTGATGACGTCCGCTCCGTACTTGACCTCGTAGCGCACGAGCCTGCGGACCGCGTCGACGCCGTCCGCGATCCCGGACTCGCCGCCGACGCGGATCGTCGGAGCGAGGCCCTGGTCATCCTCGTTGTGCCCGCCCGTCGATCCGATCGCGAGCGTCGCGACCTGCATGCGCGGACCGGGCACGTCGCCGCGCTCGATCGCGTCGCGCAACGCGACGTCGGTGAAGTCCTTCGCCCAGAGGTCGCGCACGGTCGTGATGCCGGCGTCGAGCGTGACCTTCGCGCGCACCGGCGCCGTCACGGCGTCCTGCATCGAGCCGCCGTAGAGCAGGTACCTGTACGTCGTCGTCAGGTGCGTGTGCGCGTCGATCAGTCCGGGCAGGATCGTCGCGCCGCCGAGGTCGACGACCTCGTAGCCGTCCGGGATCGCGAGCCCGGAGCCGGCCGCGGTGATCCGGTCGCCCGTGACGAGGACGACGGGGTTGTCGACGATGCGGCCGGACTGCACGTCCAGCATCGCGCGCGCCTTGACCGCGCGGTGGATCGGCGGCGGCGCGGCACCGAGCAGGACGAGCGCGAGTATGGCCCCGAGCCACCGCCGCGACATATTAGCCATGGCTAATATATTGGCCTATTTCGCCGGTTGCTGGAACTGCTTGACGTTCTCCTTCGTGACCATCGCGGTCGGCAGGACGATCTTGTGCGGGACCGGCTCGCCCTTCAGGATCTTGGCCGCGATCTCGACCGCCTCCTTGCCGCCGGTCGGGTACACGAACGTCGCCGAGAGCTTCCCGTCGGCGACCATCTGGATTCCTCCGTCGAGCCCCGGCAGCGCGTCGATGCCGACGAACTTCATCTCGTTCTCGCGCCCCTTCGCCTTCGCGGCGAGATAGGCGCCGGCCGCCATCGGATCGTTGTGGGCATAGACGAGGTCGATGTGCGGGTGCGCCGCGAGCGCGGACTCCATCTGCGCCATCGCCTCCTCGCGCAGCCAGTTCGCGACGGGGTCGTGGACGATGTGGATGTCCGGGAACGCGGCGATCGCCTCGCGGAAGCCGTCGCGCCGGTCGCGCGCCGGGGGCGAGCCGGGGAGGCCCTGGATCTCGACGATGTCGCCCTTGCCGCTCAGGGCCTTGGCGATGTACTCGCCCGCCGCCTTGCCGATGAGCTTGTTGTCCGCGCCGATGAAGGTCGTGTACGTGTCGCCCTCGATCGCGCGGTCGAGGATGATCACCGGGATCTTCTGCTCGAACACGCGCTTGACGATCGGAGTGAGCGGCTTCGCCTCGTTGGGCGAGATGATGAGCAGGTCGATCCTCTGGCGCAGAAAGTTCTCCACGTCGGCGACCTGCTTGGCGTTGTCCTGCTGCGCGTCCGCGTAGGCGATCTCGAGGTCGGGGAAGTCCTTCGCGCGCGCGGCGACCTGCGCGTTCATCGCGACGCGCCACGGCTCGCCGAGGTTGCACTGCGAGAAGCCGATGAGGTGCTTGCCGGATTTCGCCTTGCCGCAGCCGACGGAGACGGCAGCTGCGATGAAGATCGAAATCGCGAGTAGGACCATAAGGGCCCGACCGTCGTAGGGGCGGGGGTTTCGGCTCGGACCTCTAGCGGTCCGCTGCGCGGACCGTGAAAATGGGAGGGGAAGTCGCAGCCGCGTCCTCTCCCCGTGAACCGCTCTCACCACATTCACGCTACTTCCTCCTTCTCTGCAGCCAGACGGCGCCGATGATGATGACGCCCTTGAGGATGAGCTGCAGGTTCGCATCGACATTGTTCAGCCCCATGATGTTGTTCAGGACTCCGATGATGAGCACGCCGACGAGCGTGCCCCCGACGGACCCGACTCCGCCCGACAGACTCGTCCCGCCGATGACGACCGCGGCGATCGCGTCGAGCTCGTACGCGACGCCGTCGTTCGGATTCCCCTGCTCGAGCTGCGCGCAGTGGACGATGCCGGCGAGCGCCGCGAGGGCCGCCGCGAGCACGTAGACGCCCGCCTTGTGCCAGCCGACCCGGATGCCCGACAGCCGCGCCGCGGTCTCGTTGTCGCCGATCGCGTAGAGGTACCGCCCGCCGCTCGTCCGCGAGAGGAACACGTGCATCGCGGCGACGGTCGCGAGAAACAGCACGGCGGGCACCGGGACGTACGGCAGCAGCGTGCCGGCGATGACATGGACCGATTCCGGCGCGCCGCCGGGCCCGAAGCCGAGCGGGATCGCCATGCCGCCGCTGACGTAACGCGCGACGCCGCGCGCCGCGCTCATCGTGGCGAGCGTCGCGATGAAGGGCTGCAGCTTCCAGCGCGCGACGACGAAGCCGTTCACCGCTCCCCACAGAGCGCCGCAAAGCAGCACGAGCGCGGCCGTCGCGACGAAGGAGAGGCCGCCCTTCATCAGCAGCCACGCGGTCAACGTGGCGGCGAGAGCGAGCACCGAGCCGACCGAGAGGTCGATGCCGCCCGTGATGACGACCGCGGTCATGCCGACCGCGAGGATCCCCTTCTCCGCGACCTGCCGGAGGATGTCGGTCAGGTTGCCGATGTCGAGGAAGACCGGCCTCCCTCCGCGCACGGGCGAGAAGACGATCGACAGCGCGAGCACCGCGGCGAGGCCCAAGAGACCCGTGAAGCGCGCGAGGCCTCCGCGACGGCGCCTCGACCCGGGACCCGGAGGACCGCCTCCGCCCGCCGTCGCGCGGTCCGCTCGACCGGCGGCGGCGACCGGCGCGGCCGCCGCGAGCACCTTCTCCTCCGTCGCCTCCGCGTGCGTGAGCTCCGCCGCGACGCGCCCCTCGCGGAACACGACGATGCGGTGGCACTGCGTCAGGATCTCGGACATCTCGGAGGAGCAGAGCACGATCCCGAATCCCTCCGCCGAGAGACGCCGCAGGAGCGCATAGATCTCCGCCTTCGCGGCGAGGTCGATCCCGCGCGTCGGCTCGTCGAGCAGCAGCACG